>JBBQAI010000227.1:0-1902 GCA_038316205.1 Burkholderiales bacterium | reverse complement strand
GGCGACCCGAACACCGGCATCATCATTGGCGACGATGCGGTGCTGGTGCTCGACACCCAGGCCACGCCGGTGATGGCGCAAGACGTGATCCGCCGCATCCGCGAGGTCACCGACCTGCCGATCAAGTACGTGCTGATGACGCACTACCACGCGGTGCGGGTGCTGGGCGCGTCGGCCTACAAGGCCGAGGGCTGCGAGCACATCATCGCCAGCCAGGACACCCGGGACCTGATCGTTGAGCGCGGCGAGCAGGACAAGGCCAGCGAGATCGGCCGCTTTCCGCGTTTGTTCCAGAACGTCGAGAGCGTGCCACCCGGCCTGACCTGGCCCACCATCACCTTCACCGGCAAGATGACGTTGTGGCTCGGCTCGCTTGAAGTGCAGTTGCTGCAACTCGGCCGCGGCCACACCAAGGGCGACACCGTGGCCTGGCTGCCGCAGCAAAAAATCCTGTTCTCGGGCGACCTGGTCGAGTCGGGTGCCACGCCTTATGCCGGTGACGCCTACTTCAAGGACTGGCCGCAGACGCTGGACAACATCGCCGCGCTGCAGCCCGCGCAACTGGTGCCCGGTCGCGGCCCCGCGCTGACCACGCCGGCGCTGGTAGCGGCCGGCCTGCAGGGCACGCGCGACTTCATCGCCGACGTCTACAACAGCGTCAAGGACGGTGTGGCCGCCGGCAAGGATTTGAACGCCGTCTACCAGGACACGATGGCCCGGCTGTCGCCCAAGTACGGCGCCTGGGTGATCTTCCAGCACTGCATGCCGTTCGATGTGACCCGCTGCTTCGACGAGGTGACCGGGTACGCCGACCCGCGCATCTGGACCGCCGAGCGCGATGTGCAGATGTGGAAGACGCTCGAAGCCTGATCTCGGTCTTGCCGCCCTGCCCTGCCGATCGACCCACACCCCCAGGAGACCGCCATGACCCTCCAGCGCATCCACCATGTGGCCTACCGATGCATCGATGCCAAAAAAACCGTCGAGTGGTACCGCGACCACCTGGGCATGGACTTTGTGCTCGCCATCGCCGAGGACCACGTGCCCTCGACCCATGCGCCCGACCCGTACATGCACGTGTTTCTGGACGCCGGCGGTGGCAACGTGCTGGCGTTCTTCGAGTTGCCCAACTCGCCCACGATGGGGCGCGACCCCAACACGCCGGAGTGGGTGCAGCACATCGCCTTCAAGCTCGGCAGCCTCGATGAGCTGATGGCCGCCAAGACCCGGCTCGAGGCGGCCGGCATTGCGGTGCTCGGCCCGACCAACCACGCGATCTTTCAGTCGATCTACTTTTTCGACCCCAACGGCCACCGGCTGGAGCTGGCGGCAGACACTGCCACGCCTGAAATGAGCGCCCAGCTCGACAGTGTCAAGTGGGCGATGCTCAATGAGTGGGCCGTCACCAAGCGCGCGCCCAAACACGCCGCATGGATGCATGCCCAAGAACTGAGCACCGACCCACCGATCTGAAACAGAGCGTCTCCGCCGTCGGTATTGCGCCGCCACGCCCGAGCAACTCAACCCGCAGCGGCCATGCTCAGCACCTACACCTACCCGCGTTATGCCTACCGCCGGCCGGCCGAGCTGGACACGCCCGACACGCTGCACCGCCGCCCGGTGGTGGTGATCGGCGCCGGCCCGGTGGGCCTGGCCGCGGCCATCGACCTGGCCCAGCACGGCCTGCCGGTCGTGCTGCTGGACGACGACAACACCGTCAGCGTCGGCTCGCGTGGCCTGTGTTACGCCAAGCGCACGCTGGAGATCCTGGACCGGCTGGGCTGCGGCCAGCCGGTGGTCGACAAGGGCGTGACCTGGAACGTCGGCCGCACCTTCTTCCGCGAGGCCGAGGTCTTCCACTTCAACCTGCAGCCCGAGCCCGACCACTGCCGGCCCGGCATG
>JBBQAI010000164.1:0-7326 GCA_038316205.1 Burkholderiales bacterium | reverse complement strand
CCAACGCAGGCTATTGCCGTTTGCCGTTGAAGTTGCCTTGCGCCGTACCGTTCGCGGTGCGCCAGGTGCCCACGATGTCGCCGCTGTTCGGATTGATGAAACCCTGGAAGGTGGCGAGCGGCTTCTTGTCTTGAGTGGTGGCGCCCATCATCACCATGCCGTTGGCGGCGACCATGCCGTAAACGTTCAGGCTGCCGGCGTTGGGCGACATGCCGATGCCCGTGAGCTGGCCGTTGGCGCCCACCATGACCATGAAGTTGCCGCTGTCGCCGCCAGTGAACTCGCCGCTGAAGCTGCCAACCAGCCCGGCGGGCAAAGTCGCGCTGCCCGTGCGTTGCGGCAGCGCCTGCGGCACGGCTGGCGCCAAAGCCATCGGAACCACCGGGGCCATGAGCGCCGGCGAGGTAACTGCCGGCGCATTGGTGGCGCGCGTGGCTGCGGCCGCGTTGGCCTGCGCTGACGCCGAGTTGTTGCGGATCAGCGAGGACTTGTTGCGGATCTTGGCGACGATGGTGTTGAAGTTGTCAAGCAGACTGGCTGCAATGAGCTTGCCTTCGGGTGTCTTGCTGTAACCCCCGCCGGCCGCCCAGCCCAGGCCGCCCCAGCCCCAGCCGCCCAGGCTGAAGTCCATCTTGCTGGCTTTGCCTTCGGCGCTGGCCACCTGCAGGCTGGAGCGCACGTCGGCAATGACCAGCGAGGTTTCGGCTTCCTTGAACTTCACACCGCCGGCAAGGCCGCCCAGTGCACCGAGCATGCCGCCGGCGCGGCCCAGGAGACCGCCGACCATGCCACCGACGCCCCCACTTTCGCCGCTGAACTGCACCACCGGTGTCATGACGAAGTCGGCGCCGACCATTTGCCCGGCGCCGATGTTGCTGTCGGCCTGCAACTGTCCGCCTGACGCCAGCGCGCGTTCTTGTTGCAGGTTCTGCATGGCCACACCGCGTTCGACCACCGCAAAGCAGCCGGACTCTTCCGCCATCATGCGCAACATGATCGTCGGCGATCCCAGGCCGTAGCGACGCAGTCCGGCGGCGTAGTGGTCTTGCGGTTCGGCGACCGCTAGCGTGCCGAGCTCTTTCGAGCACTTCTCGACCACCGGTTGTTCGGCCGCATGGGCGGCAACCGAGAAGGTGGCCAGGGTGGCCGCAGCCAGGGCGCACAAGGCATGTGCCGGGGTGAACACTGAGGTCACGTTGAACAGCTCCACGTAAGTGCCCCGAAGTGGGCGGCATTCCAGTGTAGCGGCGGGGTACGCGCCGCCGAGGCTTCAAGTGCGGGGTTCGTGCTGTGACCGTGGTCTTGGCGCGCAACAAGCCTTCACGACCGGTCCACGGCAACAACACCGGGCCTGACTCGGCTTCGGTCATCGAACTTCCCGCAAAGAGCACGGGCCAACCGCGCCTGCTGTCCAGCGCCGGCCGCTACGTCGATCTCGACCGCGAACCACGCAGCTGCAACGCCCGCCGCGCCGTCACATCACGGATACAGGCCGCGCTCTTCGCGGGCGATCAGGATGCGCTCACAAGCCACCGCGAAGGTGGCGGTGCGCAGCGTGATCTGGTGCTTGTCGGCGGTGTCCCAGATGTGCTTCAGCGCGCCGGCCATGATCTTGTCCAGCCGCACGTTGATTTCGTCTTCGCTCCAAAAGAAGCTGCTGAAGTCTTGCACCCATTCGAAGTAGCTGACCGTCACACCGCCGGCGTTACAGATGACGTCGGGCACGACCAGCACGCCGCGGTCGGCCAGGATGTCGTCGGCTTCGGGCACCGTCGGCCCGTTGGCGCCTTCCAGCACCAGCTTGGCCTTGATGCGCCGGGCGCGTGCGGCCGTGATCTGGCCTTCCAGCGCGGCCGGGATCAGGATGTCGCAGCTGACGTCCCAAAATGACTCGCCGTCCATCGCCTCGGCGCCCTTGAAGCCACCGACACCGCCTGTGGCTTTGACGTGGGCCGTGATGTCGGCCATGTCGAAACCGTTGGGGTTGAAGATGGTGCCGGTGTGGTCTTGCGCCGCGACGATCTTGCCGCCGGCCTGCGCGAACAATTCGGCCGCTGACGAGCCGACATTGCCGAAGCCCTGCACCGCCACGCGGGCGCCGTCCAGGTTCAGGCCCTGGCGCCGCGCCGCTTCACGGCCGGTGACGAAAACGCCGCGCCCGGTGGCTTTCACGCGGCCCAGGCTGCCGCCCAGGTGGATGGGCTTGCCGGTGACCACGCCGGTGGCGGTGGTGCCGGTGTTCATCGAGTACGTGTCCATCATCCAGGCCATGATCTGCCCGTTGGTGTTCACGTCGGGTGCGGGTATGTCGCGCTGCGGACCGATGATGATGCCGATCTCGCTGGTGTAGCGGCGGGTCATGCGCTCCAGTTCCTTGTGGCTGAGCAGCTTGGGGTCGACGCGGATGCCGCCCTTGGCGCCGCCGTAGGGCAGGTTCACCGCCGCGCACTTCACGGTCATCCAGGCGCTCAGCGCCATCACCTCTTCCAGCGTCACGTCGGGGTGGTAACGCACGCCGCCCTTGCCCGGGCCGCGACTCAAATTGTGTTGAACGCGGTATCCCTCGAAGTGCGCCACCTCGCCGTTGTCCAGTTCGATCGGCACATCCACGATCAGCGAGCGCTTGGGACGCTTCAACGTCTCGACCCAGCGCGCCAGGTGGCCCAGGTAGGGCACCACGCGGTCAACCTGGCTGAGGTAGGTTCCCCACGGGCTGTTGGCCGTGGGGTGGACATAGGAGAGGGCTGAAGACGAAGGCGTTTGCAGGTGCGTGGGCGCAGAGGACATCGGGTTTCCTTGTGGGGCAGCCGCCGGTTGGGAGGGGTGTTGCGGGCCCGGCACCTTGTGAATGCCCGCGCCGCTGCGGCATGAGGGGTGACTCTAGGCGGGCTGCGGCCGCATGTGTCACGGTCTGCCATGCCAGCTTTGCATGCCGGCTGTGGCTGGGTGTCATCGGGTGGCGTCATCGAGGACGCTGGCTACACTGATCCGTATGACAAACCGCATGCCAAACCCCATCACAAACAGCGGCGTGGCCTTCATCGGTGGCGGCAATATGGCGTCGGCCCTCATCGGCGGCTTGCTGCGCGCCGGGCACGCGGCGCGCGACATCGTCGTCGTCGAACCTTTCGAGGACCAACGCGCGCGCCTGGCCGCGCAATTCGGCGTGCAGGCGCAAGCCGCTGCCGACGACAGACTGGCCGCTGTCGGCATGGTCGTCTGGGCGGTCAAGCCGCAGTTGTTCGCTGAAGCGGCAGCGCCTTGCGCGACCTACGTCCACGACGCGTTGCAGGTCAGCGTGATGGCCGGTGTGCGCAGCGACGCCGTCGTGCGCGCCAGCGGCAGCCCGCGCGTGGTTCGCACCATGCCCAACACGCCAGCGCTGATCGGCCAGGGCATCGCGGGTTTGTATGCGCGGCCCGAGGTCGATGCCGCCGACCGCGCCCGGGTGGATGCGCTGTTCGCGCCCACGGGCGAGGTCATCTGGGTCAACCGCGAGGCCGATCTGGATGCCGTCACCGCGCTGTCGGGCTCGGGCCCGGCTTATGTGTTCTTTTTTATCGAAGCGATGGTCCAGGCGGCCACCGAAATGGGCCTCAGCGCCGAACAGGGCCGGCAGCTGGCGCAGGCCACTTTCGCGGGTGCAGCCGCGCTGGCCCAGCAGTCACCGCTGTCGCCGACGGCGTTGCGCGAGCAGGTCACCAGCAAGGGTGGCACGACGCACGCAGCCATCACGGCGCTGCAGGATCAGGGCGTCGGCCCGGCCTTCATCAAGGCCTTGCACGCCGCGCAGGCTCGGGCTGAAGCGTTGGGCCGGGCGGCGGGCTGAGGGAGGGTCAGATGCGTTGGAGCGCGAGCGCTGCATCAGCGCGGTCAGCGCCAGCCCAGGTCGGCCGCCGTGCCCACAAACACCGCAAAGCCGACCCAGTGGTTCAACCTGAAGGCCTTGAAGCAGCCATCGCGGCTGCGCTGGCGGATCAGCGTGTAGTGCCAGACCGCCTGGCCCGCTGCGGCGGCGATGCCGCAGCCGAACAGCCAGCCCAGGCCCAGCGAGCGGCCGATCAGCGCCCAGCTCAGCAGATAGGTGGCGTAGAAGGCCATCACGCCGGCCACGTCAAACCGGCCCAGCGTGATGGCCGAAGTTTTCATGCCGATGCGCAGGTCGTCGTCGCGATCGACCATCGCGTATTCGGTGTCGTAGGCCAGCACCCAGAACAGGTTGGACAGCAGCAACCACCAGGCCTGCGGCGGCACGGCGGCATTCATGGCCTGCCAGCCGAAGGCCGAACCGCCCAGCGTGGCCGCGAAGGCCATCGGAATGCCGAAGCTGAAGGCCACGCCCAGCACGGCCTGCGGCATGCCCAGCACGCGCTTGGCGTAGGGGTAGATCAAGGTCACCGCCAGCGCCGCGAAGGACAAGCTCACGGCGCTGGCGTTGGTGCTGAGCACCAGCGCAAAGGCCAGCAGCGCCAGCACCGCGCCCAGCGCCAGGGCTTCCGGCGCCCCGACCGCGCCGCGTGTGACGGGCCGTTGCGCGGTGCGTTTGACGTGGCGGTCGAAGTCGCGGTCGGCCACGTCGTTGGCGCAGCAACCTGCGCTGCGCATCAAGACAGTGCCCAGCGTGAACACGGTCAGCAAATGCCAGCCCGGCCAGCCGTCGGCGGCGATCCACAGCGCGCTGAGCGTGGGCCAAAGCAACAACAGCCAGCCGGCCGGGCGGTTCCAGCGGATCAGGTCGAGGTACAGCGCCAGGCGACCGGGAACGCTGGGCGGCTGTGACGAGGAAGCGGGCGCCGGCATGGTCAGTCGGGGTGCTGTCAGCCTTCGAGCTGCTTCTGAAACACCAGCCCGGCGTGCTCGCGCAGGGCGTGGAACTTGATCTTCGGCCAGTTTTCCTGCATGGCCCGCAGCTCGCCGGCGAATTCCAGCAACACGGTGGGCGCGTTCACCGCGTCCATTGCCACGCGGTGGGCGTTGCCGTCGATGAAGCGTTGCAGCTCGCGTTCGTCGGCCGCCGCGCCGGCGCCGGTGTCGGCCGTCACCCAGCGTGCCACGTTGTAGCGCGCCGGCAGGATGCGGGCCTTGCAGCCGTATTCGTGTTCCAACCGGTGCGCGACGACTTCGAACTGCAACTGGCCGACCGCGCCCAGCAGCAGCATGCTGCCGGCCACTGGGCGGAAGACCTGGATCGCGCCTTCTTCGCCCAGTTGCGTCAGGCCGGCGCGCAGTTGCTTGGTCTTCAGCGGGTCGGCCACTTCCACGCTGCGGAACAGGTCTGGCGCGAAGAAGGGCAGGCCGGTGAACTGCAGGCTTTCGCCTTCGGTGATGGTGTCGCCCAGTTGCAGCACGCCGTGGTTGGGGATGCCGATGATGTCGCCGGCGAAGGCTTCTTCCAGCAGTTCGCGGCGCTGGCTCATGAAGGTGACCACGGTGTTCGGTCGCAATTCCTTGCCGCTGCGTACCACCTTCAAGTGCATGCCGCGTTCGAAGCGGCCGCTGGCCACGCGCAGGAATGCGATGCGGTCGCGGTGGGCCGGGTCCATGTTGGCCTGGATCTTGAAAACGACACCGGTGAACTTGCCCTCGTCCGGGTGCACGATGCGCTGGATGGCGGCGCGGTCGCCGGGCGGCGGCGCCAGGTCCACCAAGGCGTCGAGCACCTCGCGCACGCCGAAGTTGTTGACCGCCGAGCCGAAGAATATCGGCGTCTGCTTGCCGGCCAGAAAGGCCTGCTCGTCGAAAGGCGGCGCGGCATCGGTCAGCAAATCGATCTCGCCTTCGGCCTGCTCGTACTGCATGCCGAAGCGCTTGGCGTAAGCCGGGTTGTGCAGGCCGAGCAGGATTTCGTCGGCAGCCCCCGCGCGGTCTTCGCCAGGGCTGAACACGCGCATCTGTTTTTCACGCAGGTCCATCACCCCGTGGAAGGCCTTGCCCATGCCCACCGGCCAGGTGAAAGGCACGACTTCCATGCCCAGTTCGCGCTCGATCTCGTCCATCAGGACCAGCGGGTCTTTGACCTCGCGGTCCATCTTGTTGACGAAGGTCAGGATGGGCGTGTTGCGGGCGCGGCAAACCTGCAGCAGGCGCCGCGTCTGCGGCTCCACGCCGTTGGCCGCGTCGATGACCATCAATGCGGCGTCCACAGCCGTCAACACGCGGTACGTGTCTTCGCTGAAGTCCTGGTGGCCCGGCGTGTCCAGCAGGTTGATCACGCAGTCGCGGTACTCCATCTGCATCACGCTGGACGCCACCGAGATGCCGCGCTGCTTCTCGATTTCCATCCAGTCGCTGGTCGCGTGTCGGGTGGCCTTGCGCGCCTTCACGCTGCCGGCAATCTGGATCGCGCCGCTGAACAGCAGCAGCTTTTCCGTCAACGTGGTCTTGCCCGCGTCGGGGTGGGAAATGATGGCGAAAGTGCGCCGGCGGCGCACCTGGTTTGCAAGGTCGGCAGACATGTCAGCAGCCGCAGCGCGCGGTGGCGTCTGCGGCGGGGGTGTGCAGGGGAAGGGCGTGATTATCGCGGCGTGCTGCACGCTGCGGGCTGTGAGGCAAGGGCCAAGCCACCGCTATGATGAAACCGATGTCTTCGACCCCGCAGTACGCCGCCCCTGCCACCGACTTGCCCGAACGCCTGCGTCTGGAAACGCGCGACCTGCACACGCTGAGCGAGCGCAGCGGCGTGATGGCCAGCCTGATCGCCGGGCAACTGTCGCGCGCCGACTACCTGGCCTTGATGCGCAACCTGCACGCGATTTACGCGGCGCTGGAAGCGGCACTGAACCGCCACCGCGCCGAGCCGGCATTGCATGTGCTGGGCATGCCCGCATTGCACCGCGAAGCCGCCTTGGCCGGCGACCTGGACGCGCTGTGCGGCCCCAGTTGGCGCACGACGCTGCCGTTGGCGCCGGCCACACGGGCCTACGTTGGCCGCCTGCAGGGGCTGGCCGACAAAATCCCGCTCTTGCTGGTGGCCCACGCCTATGTGCGCTACCTGGGCGACCTGCACGGCGGGCAGGTGCTGCAGCGCCTGGTCGGGCGCCACTACGGCTTGTCTGACGAAGACGGTGCGGCAGGCACGCGGTTCTACGATTTCGGCCCCACGCCCCAGGTGCTGGCTTTGCGGCAGCAATTGCGGGCGGCGCTGGGCAGCCTGCCCTTCGAGGGCCCTGAACAGGATGCCGTGGTGGCCGAGGCCTGCTGGGCCTTCGAGCAGCACCAGCGCTTGTTTGCCGAACTGCTGCCCGGTGCTTGACGCGCAGACCAGGCGAACGGCCCGGCGGCGCTAGTTCGACGCGAAATTGCGGAAGCGTTCGTACAGCGCCGTGG
>JBBQAI010000051.1:0-29380 GCA_038316205.1 Burkholderiales bacterium | reverse complement strand
CACGAGATCCGCACGCCGATGAACGGCGTCCTGGGCGCGCTCGACCTGTTGCGTCAAACCGAGCTGGACGTGCGCCAGCGCCGCCTGGTCAAGACGGCGGCCGCTTCGGGTGAGTCGCTGATGGAGATCCTGAACGACGTGCTCGACCACTCCAAGATCGAAGCCGGCAAGCTGGTGCTGTCGGCCACGCCGATGTCGCTGCATTCGGTGGTGAATTCGGCCACTGCGCTGTTCCGGGCCAACGCCGAAAGCCGCGGTCTGACCATCACCCTGAAGATAGGCCCCGGCGTGCCCGACGGTGTGATTGGCGACGCGCCGCGCTTGAAGCAGGTGCTGCTGAACCTGCTGGGCAATGGCGTGAAATTCACCGAGCGCGGCGGCATCACACTGTCCCTGACCACACAGCCACTCCCAACCGATCGCATCCCCGGACAAGCCGATAACGTCGTCAGCGTGCGCTTTGCGGTGGCTGACAGTGGCATCGGCATCCCTTCGGCTGCGCTGGAGGAAGTTTTCCAGCCTTTCCACCAGGTGGACAGCACACGCTCGCGCCTGCGCGGCGGTACCGGGCTGGGGCTGGCCATCAGCCAACGCATCATCCAGGCGATGGGTGGTCGGATCGAGGTGGACAGCCGCATCGGCAGCGGTTCGGTGTTCCGCTTCGACCTGCTCCTGCCCTTGGCGCCCCACGTGCCGCTGCCCAGCCACGATTCCGACTTCGGTGGTCTGGACATCCTGGCCCAAGTGAGCGGCGTGGTGCTGCTGGTGGAAGACAACGTCGTCAACCGCATGATCGGTGCCGAGATGCTGAAGTCCTTCGGCGTTGAGGTGATCGAGGCCGAAGATGGCGCCCAAGCCTTGACGCTCTTGCAGTCGCAGCGGGTCGATTTGGTGCTGATGGACATCCAGATGCCGGTGCTCGACGGCTATGCAGCCACCCGCGCCCTGCGCGAACGTGAAAGCCGGCTGCGCCTGCCGCGCGTGCCCATCGTGGCGCTGACCGCCAACGCTTTCGACGAAGACGCGGCGCAGTCGCTGGCTGCCGGCATGGACGCCCACTTGGCGAAACCCTACTCGCGCGTGCAGTTGCGCGAACTGCTCACGCGTTGGCTGTAGAACGCCTTACAAGGCCAGCCGCTTGCTCTGCATGAGCAACAAGCCTTCGAAGATCAGCGTATCGGCTGTTTCGAAGGGCAAATCGGTGACCGGCGCCAGCTTGGCGGCGGCGCCGCCGGTCATCAGCAGCAGGGGTTCGGCGCCGGTGCGGGCACGCAGGCGGCGCACCTGGCGTTCGATGGCACCGGCGATGGCGTTGACGCCGCCGCTCATCAGCGCGTCGCTGGTGTTGGTGGGGAAGTCGGTGACCTCGCCGGTCGGCACTTTCAAGCCGTCGGTGCCCATCTCCAGGGCTTTCTGCATCAGGCCGAAACCGGGCAGGATCAGGCCGCCCAGGAAGTGGCCGTCGGCGTCCAGTGCGTCCACCGTGACGGCGGTGCCCACCATCACCACCAGCGCCGGCCGGGGCTTGTCGCCCTTGGCGACGCCAGCCAGCACGCGCCAGCGCGCGCCGGCCAGCGAAACCCAGCGATCGGCGCCCAGGCGGCTGGGGTGGTCGTAGCCGTTGTGCAGGCCGGCCTCGTGCGCCGACGGCACCACCCAGCGCGGCTCGATGTCCCACAGCTCCAACTGTTCTTCGACGCGGCGCCGCACCGCCTCGCCAGCCACGACGCAGCCCAGCATGCTGGACGGCGCGGGCAGATCTTTCCATTCGCTCTCGGCCAGCTCGTCGATGGTTTCCAGGAAAACCGCACCCTGGCGCAGCAACGTGGCTCCGGGATGTGGCGCTGCGTACAGCGCCCACTTCAGGCGGCTGTTGCCGATGTCGATGGCCAGAAAGCTCATGGAGTCGCGCGGCAGGCCCGCAGGTGGTCGTCAGGGTGGGCGAGCGTAGCAGCGGCCCGGTGTCTGCGACGCTGGCTGCGTTTCGGGTTAACCATGACGGTGCGGCGCGCGATCTGCGTGATGGTGTGCGTGGCATCATCGAACTGACGTTGACGTAAACGTCAATCGCGACCCCTCAGCCCCCGCTTTTTCCCGAGTGCAGCGCCATGACCGATCTCTCTGCAGAAGCCCGTGCCCTTGCCGATTACCGCCCTTCGAACAAGGTGCGTTTCGTCACCGCGGCCAGCCTGTTCGACGGCCACGACGCGGCCATCAACATCATGCGGCGCATCCTGCAGAGCATGGGCACCGAGGTCATCCACCTGGGCCACAACCGCAGTGTCGATGAGGTCGTGACGGCCGCGCTGCAAGAAGACGTGCAGGGCATCGCCATCAGCAGCTACCAGGGCGGCCACGTCGAGTATTTCAAGTACATGGTCGACCTGCTGAAGAGCCGGGGCGGCGCGCACATCCAGGTTTTCGGCGGCGGCGGCGGGGTCATCGTGCCGGCCGAAATCCGCGAACTGCAAGGCTACGGCGTGACCCGCATCTACAGCCCCGAAGAT
Source organism: Burkholderiales bacterium (assembly GCA_038316205.1). GTDB lineage: Bacteria > Pseudomonadota > Gammaproteobacteria > Burkholderiales > Burkholderiaceae_C > Rubrivivax. The sequence goes on along the minus strand of JBBQAI010000051.1, from coordinate 26,873 downwards.
GGGCAGCGCATGGGTCTGCAAGGAATGATCGGCGAGATGGTGATGCGCTGCGACGCCGACCTGTCGGGATACGCACCGGCAGCTGCCACCGCGCTGCAAGGCCACACCGATGCCGCCTGGCGCGCCCTGGCCCAAGCCATCACCGCACTGGAAAACGGCAAGGCCAGCGGCGGCTTGCGGGCGTCGCTGGCGGCGGCCGCGGCCGCATCGACGACGCCGGTGCTGGGCATCACCGGCACCGGCGGTGCCGGCAAGAGCAGCCTCACCGATGAGCTGATCCGCCGCCTGCGCCTGGACCAGGGCGACGCGCTGCGCATCGCGGTCATCAGCATCGACCCGTCGCGCCGCAAGAGCGGTGGCGCACTGCTGGGCGACCGCATCCGCATGAATGCACTTTCCCCCTGGGCAGGTGGCCCGCGCGTCTTCATGCGCAGCCTGGCCACGCGCGACTTCGGCAGCGAGATCAGCCAGGCGCTGCCCGACGCGCTGCTGGCCTGCAAAGCGGCGGGCTTCGACCTCATCGTGGTGGAAACGTCGGGCATCGGCCAGGGCGACGCAGCCATCGTGCCGCTGGTGGACGTGCCGATGTACGTGATGACGCCGGAATTCGGCGCTGCCAGCCAGCTGGAAAAGATCGACATGCTGGACTTCGCCGAGTTCGTGGCCATCAACAAGTTCGACCGCAAAGGTGCGGCCGACGCGCTGCGCGACGTGGCCAAGCAGGTGCAGCGCAACCGCGAGGCCTGGATGGAGCGGCCTGAAGCCATGCCGGTATTCGGCACCATGGCCAGCCGCTTCAACGACGACGGCGTGACTGCGCTTTACCAAGCGCTGTTGCCGCGCCTGGCCGCGCTGGGTTTGAAGGTCAGCCCAGGCCGCCTGCCCACCGTGGCCACGCGCCACAGCACCCACCAGGTGCCCATCGTGCCCGGCGCGCGTGTGCGCTACCTGGCCGACATCACCGACACCGTGCGAGCCTACAAACGCCACGCGCTGGCGCAAAGCCGCGTCGCACGCCAGGTGCAGCAACTGCGCGCCACGGCCGGCATGCTGCAGACCGACAAGCCCGAACGCCACCGAGCGGTCGAAGCCGTCAATGACATCGCCCAGACGCGCGAGGCGCTGCTGGACGGCCACTCGCGCAAGCTGCTGGCCATGTGGCCGGCGATGCAGCAAGCCTACGCCGGCGACGAATACGTGGTGAAGATCAGAGACCAGGAAATCCGCACCGCGCTGACCCACACCACGCTGTCGGGCAACAAGATCCACAAGGTGTCATTGCCGCCATACGAATGCGAAGGTGAGTTGCTGAAGTGGCTACTGCTGGACAACGTGCCTGGCAGCTTCCCGTACACCGCCGGCACGTTCGCCTTCAAGCGCGAGAACGAAGACCCGACGCGCATGTTCGCCGGCGAGGGCGATGCATTCAGAACCAACCGGCGCTTCAAGATGGTCAGTGCCGGCTTGCCAGCCAAACGCTTGAGCACGGCATTCGACAGCGTCACCCTCTACGGCAACAACCCTGACCTGCGGCCCGACATCTATGGCAAGGTGGGCAACAGCGGCGTGTCCATCGCCACGCTCGACGACCTGAAAGTGCTTTATTCGGGCTTCGACCTGACCCACCCGGCCACCAGCGTCAGCATGACCATCAACGGCCCGGCGCCCAGCATCCTGGCGATGTTCATGAACACCGCCATCGACCAGAACCTGGACAAGTTCAGTTTGGACAACGGCCGCGAACCGACCGAAGACGAAGCCGCCAAGATACGCGCCTGGACGCTCGCCAATGTACGCGGCACCGTGCAGGCCGATATCCTGAAAGAAGACCAGGGTCAAAACACCTGCATCTTCAGCACCGAATTTAGTTTGAAGGTGATGGGCGACATCGCCCAGTATTTCGTGCAGCACGATGTGCGCAATTTCTATTCGGTCAGCATCAGCGGTTATCACATCGCCGAAGCCGGTGCCAACCCGATCAGCCAATTGGCCTTCACGCTGAGCAATGGGTTCACGTTTGTCGAAGCCTATCTGGCGCGCGGCATGCACATCGACGATTTCGCGCCCAACCTGAGCTTTTTCTTCAGCAACGGCATGGACCCGGAATACACCGTGCTCGGTCGGGTTGCCAGAAGGATCTGGGCGGTGGCCCCGCGCGAACGTTACGGCGCGAACGAACGCAGCCAGAAACTGAAATACCACGTGCAGACCAGCGGCCGTTCACTGCACGCCCAGGAAATTCAATTCAATGACATCCGCACCACCTTGCAGGCCTTGATTGCGGTTTACGACAACTGCAATTCACTGCACACGAATGCCTTCGACGAAGCCATCACCACGCCCACCGAAGACAGCGTGCGCCGTGCGATGGCCATCCAGATGATCATCAACCGCGAATGGGGTTTGGCGAAAAACGAAAACCCGAACCAAGGCGCTTTCGTCATCGACGAACTGACCGAATTGGTCGAAGAAGCGGTGCTGACCGAATTCGAACGCATCGGCGAACGCGGCGGTGTGCTGGGTGCGATGGAAACCGGCTACCAGCGCGGCAAGATCCAGGAAGAGAGCATGCATTACGAGATGCTCAAGCACACCGGCGAATATCCCATCATCGGCGTCAATACCTTCCGCAACCCGCATGGCGACCCGAACACCGAAACGCTGGAACTGGCACGCAGCACCGACGAAGAAAAGCAGTCTCAACTGGCGCGCCTGGCCGATTTCCACGGCCGCCACGCCGCTGAAGCGCCCGCCATGTTGAAGCGCCTGCAGCAAGCCGTCATCGCCAACGGCAATGTCTTCGAGGTGCTGATGGACGCCGTGCGCTGCTGCAGCCTGGGGCAGATCACCGACGCCTTGTTCGAGGTGGGCGGGCAGTACCGGCGCAGCATGTGAGCCCGGGGCGACCCACAACCAAACGGAGACCCAGCGATGCAAGACCCGAAGCAAGACCCGAAGCAAGATCTTTTCTCACTCGCCGGCCGCACCGCGCTGGTCACCGGGGGCTCGCGTGGCATCGGCAAGATGATCGCGGCCGGCTTCCTGAAGGCCGGCGCCCGCGTCTACATCTCGGCGCGCAAGGCCGAGGCCTGCAACGCCACCGCCGCCGAGTTGTCGGCCGAATTTGCAACATCCGGCCCGTGCTTTTCGCTGCCTGCCGATGTGTCCACCGAAGCCGGCCTGCGCGGCTTGGTGGCGGCCTACGCCGCGCGTGAATCGCACCTTGACATCCTGGTCAACAACGCGGGCGCCGCCTGGGGTGCCGACTTCGACGAATTCCCCGCAGCCGGCTGGGACAAGGTCGTCGATCTGAACTTGAAGACCCCGTTCTTTTTGACTCAGGCGCTGCACGGTTTGCTGAAGGCCGGCGCGGCGCGCGGGCACTGCGCCAAGGTCATCCACATCGCGTCCATCGACGGCATCTCGGTCAACCCGCAAGAGACCTATTCCTACGCCGCCAGCAAGGCTGGCCTGATCCACCTGACCAAGCGCATGGCGCTGAAGCTGGCGCCCGAGGGCATCGTGGTCAGCGCGATTGCGCCCGGCGCTTTCGCGTCAGAGATGAACCGCGTGGCACGCGACCACGGTGACGAGGTTGCGCAGCGCATCCCGGCGCGGCGCATCGGTGTGGACGACGACATGGCCGGCGCGGCCATCTACCTGGCTTCACGCGCGGGCGACTACGTGGTGGGCTCGACGCTGGTGGTCGACGGCGGCGTCACCCACGCACGCTGAAGCGCATCCAACAAGGAGAACGACATGATCGACACCCTGGCGGCTTGGCATGAGGTCATGAAGACCCGTGATATGGACAAGCTGGCCGCGTTGCTGGCCGACGAGGTGGTCTTCCACTCGCCGGTGGTGCACACGCCGCAGCGCGGCAAGGCCATCACCCTGCTGTACCTGCAAGGCGCGATGCACGTGCTGAATAGCGCGCACTTCCGCTACGAACGCGAGATCGTCGGCCCGCGTGATGCGGTGCTGGAATTCACCACCGAGATCGACGGCGTGCTTGTCAATGGCATCGACCTGATCCGCTGGAACGACGGCGGCCAGATCGTCGATTTCAAGGTCATGGTGCGGCCGCTGAAAGCCGTCAACGCTCTGCACCAGAAAATGGGCGAGATGCTGCAAAAACTGAAAGGTCTGCAATGAACAACCCCACCCTGAGTCCCGCCCCCATCCCCACCTTCGAGGCCTACCAGTCCGCCGCCCTGGCCCAGGGCTTTGACGAGGTGCTGGTGCGCGAGTGGGCGCCGGACCAGCAGATCGCCACCCACACCCACCCCTTCGAAGCGCAAGCCCTGGTGGTGCGCGGTGAACTGGCGCTGACCTGCGACGGACACACCCGCCGCATCGTCGCCGGTGGTGGTTTCGAGTTGGCGCTGGAAGTGCCGCATGCCGAGCACTACGGCCCCGAAGGCGCGACTTTCTGGGTAGCGCGCAGGCATCCCAAGGTCTAGCGCGGGCAGGCCCGTGGTTCTGCGGCGCGCTGTCAGATGCGCGTGCGCCGGTCGGCCGCCGTGTCGGTACGGCGGTTAAAGCCGGTGCGGCGTTCGCCCCAGGCGTTTTCCAATTCCATGCGCTTGATCTCCTCGGCCGCGCCTTCGTCGGCCCCGCCGGCCTTGCGGGCCTGAGCGCGGGCCAGGCGTTCCATCAAACGCAGGTCGCGGTCGGTCAGACTCAAAGCGCTCTCGGCCCACAGGTCGACGATGGCGTCCAGCGACTGCCGGCTGATGGGGGCCGCCAGGCGCTGGCCGCGCAGAGCCGTCAACACGCCGCGGTGGCGCGGCTCGACTTCGTGCACCGCGCGTTCGATGGCCATTTCGCCGGCGCCGTCGTCCACCACCACGTCCACCAGCTTGCGATAGTGCAGTTCTTCGGCGCTGTACAGGCGGCCCGACAGCACCATTTCACTGGCCACCGCGAAGCCGGCCTTGCGCATCGTGAAGTCCCACGCGCCCATGCCGGGGAACAGGTTGAACAGCACTTCCGGGAAGCCGGCCTGCGCGCTGCGCTCGAAGATGATGCGGTGGAAGGGCAGCACCGATTCCAGCCCGCCGCCCAAGGTGTCGCCCTGGCTCAGCACGATGGTGTAGACGCCGCGCTGGGCTGCGTTTTCCATCCACCAGACCAGGTCCACGCAGCGTTGGCCGTACAGCTTCAGCGACTCGACATCGGCGGCCCGCACCAGCAGCACGAAAAGCGCCAGATCACCGCCGAAGTTGAACACCTTGGGCACGTCTGACGACAGCACGAAGTAGCGTACCAGGCCAGGGTTGGCGCTGATGTCGGACAGCACGCGTTGCAGTTCGCCCATCGCGGCCAGGCTGTAGCACTGAATGGGGCGCACGCAGGTGCGCACGCGCAGCAATTGCGTCTCGCCGGTCCATTCCAGGCGCAGGGTTTTGTAGGGCCGGCCCATCAGGCCGGTCAGGCCGACGGCAGGTGCAACGGCGCTCACGAATTCGGGCCCGGTTTCAGATCAGATGCTTTCGATGATGCGCGTGAAATGATGGAAGTTCACCCGCACCGACTCGACCACGGCGTCCAGCGCCGCTTCGCCTTGTAGCTGGTTCAGGATGACGCGCAATTCGGCCATGTGCTGGGCGTCCATGCTGGCGTGCGACGCGATGAATGAAACGCCGTTATCGCCGTCCAGCAACAGCGATTCGCGGATGGCCGATGCGAAGGGCCCGCCATACACCGAGGCGATGACCTCCAGTGCGTACAGCATGCCCAGCACCGACGCCGGGTGGCGGCGGTCGGCCGCCCAGTAGTTGTAGCCGTTGAGCGACAGCGTGTGCACCGAAGGCGGGTGTGCAGTGGCCACCGCCACCGGCACGCCCACGGCCACCAGGTCATTGAGCACCCAGGTCTCGTGGCCCATTTCTTCGTGCATGTGCCCGTACAGGAAGTGGCGTATGGGTTGCAGCGCCTCGTCGGCCGGGCTGCCCATGCGGCTGGCCGCAGCGGCACACACCGGGTTGAACTGCCAGACCACGTGGTACAGCTCCAGCAGCAGCGCGCGGTAGCGCTCCACGCTCATGCCCTGGGCGACGGCCTCGACGACGACGGGGTGCGTCTCGAAGGCGCGGCGGTCTTCGTCGGTGCGGGTGACCAGTTCCATGAACATCGGGAGCATGCGGTTCCTATGGGTTTACCGGGGCAAGGCGGATTGGAAAGGGCAACGGGGTGTAGGCAGGGCAGCGGCAAGTGTGGGTCCAAGGGCAAACCCATTTCGCCATTCTGAAGTCTGGGGCACCCCTCTCACCCTGGCAGAGCTGACAGGGCGACTTCTACAATCTGAAAAATGATGCCCGCGCCTTCGCTGTCCACGCCCGAAAAGGCGGCCGACCGCGCTTTTTCAGCCCCCACTCCCCGCCGCATCCGGGAACTGCCCGACGAATTGGTCAGCCAGATCGCGGCCGGAGAGGTGGTCGAACGACCGGCTTCGGTGGTGCGTGAACTGGTCGACAACGCGCTGGATGCCGGCGCCGGGCAAATCACCGTGCGGCTGACCGCCGGCGGCGTGCGCGCCATCGTGGTGGAAGACGACGGCATCGGCATCGCGCGGGCTGACCTGGCCTTGGCGCTGAAGCGCCACGCCACCAGCAAGATCGCCAACCTGACCGAGCTGGAGGCGGTGTCCACGATGGGCTTTCGCGGTGAAGCGCTGGCGGCGATTGCCTCGGTGTCCGAGATGTCGCTCAGCACGCGCACAGCGGCCGAGCCGCACGCCTGGCGGCTGCAGGCGCGCAGCGGCGAGATCGCGCCCGCCGCCCGCGCGCTGGGCACCACGGTGGAGGTGCAGGAGCTGTTCTTCAGCACGCCCGCGCGGCGCAAGTTCCTGAAGACCGAAGCCACCGAACTGGGCCACGCGCTGGAGACCGTGCGCCGCCACGCGCTGGCGCGGCCCGACGTGGGCTTCGCGGTCTGGCACGACGGCCGCCTGGTGGCGCAGTGGCGCGCCGTGGCCGCGCTGCCCGGCCTGGACACGGCCGCGCAGCGCTGGGCCGACGTGCTGGGTGCCGACTTCTTCGCGGCCAGCCGCGAATTGCGCGCCGATCGTGGGCCGTTGTCGATCTGGGGTCGCGTCGGCCAGCCCGAAGCCGCGCGCGCGCGGGCCGACTGCCAGTACCTCTTTGTCAACGGCCGCTACGTGCGCGACCGGCTGCTGTCGCACGCCGTGCGCTCGGCCTACGAAGACCAGTTGCACGGCAGCCGCCAGCCGGCCTACGCGCTGTTCATCACCATCGCGCCCGAACTGGTGGACGTGAATGTTCACCCGACCAAGATCGAAGTGCGTTTTCGCGATGGCCGGGCCTTGCACGGCGCGCTGCGCAGCGCGGTCGAGCAAGCCTTGGCGCCCAGCCGCGCCGGGTCGGCAGTGAATGCGGCAGACGCTGCTGCAGCCCCGTCAGGTCTGTCGGTCACCGAAGCGGCACCGCAGCCCTGGGCGCCGGCCTTGCCGCCGTCCTGGCAGCCTTCGCTGGCGCTGGCTGACCCACCCGCTGTGCGCGAGCCCGCAGCGCCCTGGGCGGCGCCACAGGGGCCTTGGCGCACGCCGCAAGGCACGGGCGGCCTGGCGGCCTGGACGGGCCTGCGCAACGAGCCGACAGGGGCTTTGGCTGGGGCGGCAGCTGCTGATCCGGCAGCCTGGCCCTTGGGCCGCGCCATTTCGCAGATTGGCGGCGTGTACGTGCTGGCCGAAAACGCCCACGGCCTGATCGTCGTGGACATGCACGCGGCGCACGAGCGCATCGTCTACGAGAAGCTCAAACGCGAGGCCGCCCACAGCGACGCCTTGCCCGCTCAACCCTTGCTGATCCCGCAGAGCTTCGCGGCCACGGCCACTGAAATCGCCACCGTCGAGTCCGAGCCCGACGCGCTGCGGGCACTGGGCCTGGATGTCGGCGTGCTGTCGGCCACGACGCTGGTCGTGCGCAGCCGCCCGGCGGCCCTGCCCGATGCCGACCTGGCCGAGCTGACGCGCTCGGTGCTGGCTGAACTGCAAGAGGCGGGTGCCAGCCGCGTGGTGCAGCGGGCGCGCGACGAAATTTTGGCGACGATGGCTTGCCACGGCGCCGTGCGCGCCAATCGCCGTCTGAACCTGGAAGAGATGAACGCCCTGCTGCGTGAGATGGAAGCAACCGACCGCGCCGACACCTGCAACCACGGCCGACCGACCTGGCGCCAGGTGACGATGAAAGAGCTGGACGCGCTGTTTCTGCGCGGTCGATGAAGGCGCAGGCGCTGCGGTCGCTGTTTGTGCGGGCGGTCGGTTGGCTGACGCTGTCGAGCGTCATCCCCGATCAGTGCCCGCCGCCCAGGTAAGCCGCCTGCACCGCCGGATCGTCGCGCAGCTTGGCGGCCGGGCCGTGCAGGCTGATACGGCCGTTTTCCAGCACGTAGCCGTAGTCGGCCACAGCCAGCGCGGCGGCGGCGAATTGCTCCACCAGCAGCATCGTCACGCCCTGCGCTTTCAGCCGGCTGATGATCTTGAACACCTCGTCAACGAGGATGGGCGCCAGGCCCATGCTGGGTTCGTCCAGCAGTACCACCTCGGGGTTGAGCATGGTGGCGCGCGCCATGGCCAGCATCTGCTGTTCGCCGCCGCTCAGCGTGCCGGCCAGTTGCAGCCGGCGCTCCTTCAGGCGCGGGAAGAGTTCCATCGCGCGTTCCAGGTCGGCCGCAATGTCGCCCTTGGGGCGCGCGCCGGTGTAGCGTGGGGAGGCGCCCAGGCGCAGGTTGTCGGTGACGGTCATCGTGGCGAAGACGCGGCGGCCTTCGGGCGAGTGCGCCAAGCCCAGGCGGGCGATGTGGAATGACTCTTTGCCGTCGATGCGTTTGCCGTTCAGCGTGATCTCGCCGGCGGTCGGCGCGATCATGCCGCTGACCGCGCGCATGGTGGTGGTCTTGCCGGCGCCGTTGCTGCCGATCAGCGTCACGACCTTGCCGCGCGGCACTTCGATGTCGATGCCTTGCAGCACTTCGACCTTGCCGTAGCCGGCGTGCAGATTCTTGATGGTGAGCATGTGCTGCAGCCCCTTCAGTGCGCCGCAGCGCTGGCGGGTTCGGCCTGGCCACCCAGATACGCTTCGATGACCTTCGGGTCGGCCTGCACCGCAGCCGGTTTGCCCTCGGCGATCTTCTGCCCGAAGTCGAGCACGCTGACCATGTCGCAGACCGACATCACCACGTCCATGTGGTGTTCGATCAGGATCAGCGTGATGCCGTGTTCGCGGATCTTGCCGATGATGGCCACCAGTTCCTTGATGTCGGGTGCCGTCAGGCCGGCGGCCGGTTCGTCCAGCAGCAGCAGCTGCGGGTCGAGCGCCAGCGCACGTGCAATTTCCAGCAAACGTTGTTTGCCATACGGCAGGTTGCGCGCTTCCTCATGCGCCAGGCTGGCCAACCCCACGAAACTGAGCAGACCCATCGCGCGGGCGGTGGCCTGGGTGTCTTCGCGCCGATAGCGTGGCGTGTGCGCGGCCACGTCCAGCAGGTTGCTGTTGAAGCTGTGGTGCAGCCCGACCATCACGTTCTGCAGCGCCGTCATTTCGCCGAAGAGCTGCACGTTCTGAAAGGTGCGGGCGATGCCGGACAGCGCGATGTCTGACGAGGTGCGGCCGACCACCGAACGCCCGGCAAAGCTGATGTCGCCGGCCGTCGGTTGGTAGATGCCGGTGAGCACATTCATCATCGTGCTCTTGCCCGAACCGTTGGGTCCGATCAGCCCGTGCACGGTGCCGCGCCTGACCCGCAATTCCACATCGTTCAGCGCTTTCAGGCCACCGAACTGCATCAGCACGTGGCTGGCCACCAGCAGGTCATCGACTTCGGCTTTGCCCACAGCGCCGGTCTTGTCTCCGGTGGCTTGTGTCACTGCGTCGCCGCGCAGCGGGGCCAGGTGTTCGGCGTCGATGTGGTCGCCCTCGGGCTTGATGTTCAGCGCCGCGCGCACGAAGCCGACGATGCCGTCTTGCAGGTAGTAGACGACGAAGAGCGTGATCAGGCCGAAGATCGACAAACGCCAGTCGGTCATGGTCTGCAGCAGGAAGCTCACGCCGGCCAGCGCGGCACTGCCCACCACCGGTACGGCCGCTGAGCGCCATTCGGTCTTGCCGCGCTGCACCGACACCGCCGCGCCGACGGCCACGATGACGGCCACACCCACCGCCAGCATGCGGAAGAGTTCCAGGTCGTCCAGCGCCTTGGGTAGCAGCACGACGATGGCCGCACCCAGCAGCGCGCCAGTGCGCGTCTTGCGGCCGCCCATGATGATGGCCAGCAGGAAGGTGACGGTGAGTTCGAAGTTGTAGGTGTTGGGGCTGATGAATTGCTCGCTGTACGAATACAGCCCGCCTGCCAAACCGGCCAGGCCGGCGCTGATGACGAAGGCGTAGACCTTGTAGCGGTAGACGGAAACGCCCATGCAGTCCGACGCCACCGGGCTGCCGCGCAGGGCCTCGAAAGCGCGCCCCAGGTGGCTGCGCAATATGCGGTGCACGACCACCAGGCTCAGCGCCAGCATGGCCAGCACCACCCAATAGAACTCGCGCTCGTCCAGCTTGGCGCCGAACAGCGTGGGCTTGGCCACCTTGATGCCCAGCGGGCCTTCGGTGAGGAAGGTCATCTCGTTGATCAGGATCTGGATGATGGTGCCGAAGGCCAGCGTCACCATGGCCAAATAAGGGCCGGTCACGCGCAGCGCTGGCAGCGCCAGCAAGGCGCCGAAGCCGGCAGTGATCAGCACGGCCGCTGGCAGCGTCAACCACAGCGGCGCGGCCAGCTTCATCACCATCACACCGGCCGTGTAGCTGCCGATGCCGAAGAGGCCGGCGTGGCCCAGCGACACCTGGCCGGTGTAGCCGACCACGATGTCCAGCCCGAAGAGCACGATCGCGTAGATCATGATCGTCTCGACCAGGTGGATGTAGTACGGGTTGTGCACGGCCAGGGGCAGACCGCCGACGAGAAGGATCGCGAGGATGCCGATCCAGATGGCTTTGTTCTTCACGGTCAGACTTTCTTGATCGCCATCTTGCCGAACAGGCCAGCGGGCTTCACCGCCAGCACGATCAGCAGCAGCACCAGGCCGGGCACATCCTTGTAGCCGGTGGACAGGTAGAAGCCGGTGGTGGTTTCGGCCACGCCCAAGATGATGCCGCCCAGGATGATGCCCATGCCGCTGGTCAAACCACCGATGATGGCCACCGCAAATGCTTTCAGGCCGAGCACGGCGCCCATCGTCGCGCCGGTCAGCGTCAGCGGCGCGATCAGCACGCCGGCGAAGGCTGCGCTCATCGAACTGAGGGCGTAGCTGAAGGTGATCACCAGACCGGTGTTGATGCCCATCAGCTTGGCCGCGTCGCGGTCGTTGAAGGTGGCCACCACGGCCTTGCCGTAGATGGATTTGCGGTTGAACACTTCCACCGCCAGCATCATCCCGACGGCGCCCACGACCACCAGAATTTCCATCGGCAGCACGTTCGCACCCAAGAAATGCAGCGGGCTTTCCGGCAGCGGCGACGGGAACTTCAGGTCGTCACGGCCCCAGACGTTTTCGGCCACGTTCTTGAAGATGATGCCCAGCGCGATGGTCGACATGATCCAGCCGAATTCGCTCTTGATCTTGATTGCCGGGCGCACGCCGATGCGTTCGACGAAGGCGCCTTGCACCGCGCCGAAGATGCAGACGATGGGGATCATCAACCAGTAGTTGACACCCAAGCCGACCAGCGTCAGGCCGACCAGCGCGCCCAGCATCAAGGCGTCGCCCTGGCCGAAATTCAGCGTGTCGCTGGTGGCGAATGTCAGCTGGTAGCCGAAGGCGATGACCGCGTAGATCATCCCCAGCGCGATGCCGCTGAAAACGAGTTGCGTGAAGATTTGCATGGCGGTGCTCGCGGTGGCGAATGTGGAACCGCCGGCACAGGGCCGGCGGCAAACTGCAGGGGCTGAGAAAGGCGTCAGTATCGCCGCCCGACGGGCTACTTCTTGACGGTCAGCGCGCCCTTGGCGTTAACGTCTTTCACGCGCACTTGCGAGGCCGCTTTCTGGTCGTCCGGGTAGGCGTAGACCACCTTCTGGCCCTTGACTTCACCGAACACCGGGATGTTGGCCGTGATGGCCTCGTGGTCCTTGGCGCTGAAGGGCTTGTTGTAGGTGGTGACCACGCCTTCGATGGGCGCTTTCAGGTCTTCCAGCGCGGCCTTGATCTTCGGGCCGTCGGTGCTGCCGGCTTGCTTGATGGCCGCTGCCAGCAGGTAGATGGAGTCGTAGCCCTGGGCGGCCGACACCGGTGAATCGATGCGCGCGTTCTTCGGGTTGAAGGTCTTCAGGTAATTGATGATGAAGGCCTGGCGCTTGGGCGTGGTCGGCTCCTGGATGAACGTTTGCGGCATGCGCGCGCCTTCGCCGCCGGGGCCGGCGTTGTCGATGTAGTTGGCCATGCTCAGCGTCCAGCTGCCGATCATCGGCACCTTCCAGCCCAGCTTGGTCATGCCGTTGGCGATCTGCGCCAGCTCGGGGCCGATGCCGTAGGTCAGCACGGCTTCAGCGCCAGCTTCCTTGGCCTTCAACAACTGCGCCGTCATGTCGACGTCCTTGATGTTGAACTTCTCCACCGCCACGGCCTTGATGCCTTTCAGCTCCAGCGCCTTTTCCAGGTCGGCGCGGCCCAGTTGGCCGTAGTTGGTGCTGTCGGCCAGGATGGCGACCTTCTTGAACTTGCGGCGGGTGATGGCCTCTTCCACGATCATCGGCGCCTGAATGCTGTCGTGCGCGGCGTTGCGGAAGATGTAGTTCTCAGGCTGGTCGTCGAACTGGTGGGTGACCAGCGAACCGGTGGCCACGTTGTTCATCACCGGGATCTTGGCTTCCTGGAAGAAGCGCTGCGAGGCCAGCGCCACGCCGGTGTTGATGTAACCCACGGCGGCGGCGACTTTTTCCTTGTTGATCAACTCTTGAGCGATCTGCACGCCGCGTTCGTTCTTGGCTTCGTCGTCGCGCTCGACCAGCAGCAACTGACGGCCGAGCACGCCGCCGGCCTTGTTGATTTCGTCGGTGGCCAGGCGTACGCCGTCGCGCATGCTGACGCCCATCGACGAGCTGCCGCCCGTGAAGGGACCGGCCACGCCGATCTTGATCGGGTCGGCGGCCAAGGCCGGGAAGGCTGCGCTGATGGCAGCGGCCAGGGCCAGGGTGCTGAGGGTTCTGCGGGTCAAAGTCATGGAAGTCTCCGTTCGAATTCGGGGTGTCTTGAAGGCTGGAAAAGACGAAAGCAGCAATGCCCGCCTGCGAGCGCGCACGACCATCAACGATGCCTCAGCAAAGTAGCCTTGCACGTGCGCAGGATTACGTACGGATTAACCCGGCGGCCAATCGAGCCCAAGTGATTTCGGTGCCAGTCAAGCGGCCAGGCCGTGGCCAGTTCGCCAGGCCAGCAGCCGCAGCACCGCGTCGGGCACGGCACGGCTGAGGCCGTCGCAGACTTCGGGGTCGTCCAGTTCATCCCTGTCGTCGTTATCGCCAGGCGCAGTTGGTGTGTCGGCCAGGCCGCCACCCAGCACCAGCAGCGGGGCCAGCGCCGGGCCCAGCGCGGGGTCGTCCCAGGCGGCTTCCCAGGCCGATGGCAGCAGGTCCACGGCCTGCAGGAAGCCGGTGCACCAGTCGCGCGCATCGGCCCACTCGTCAGCGCCCTTTTCGGCCACGCTGAAGATCGGTTCCCAGTCTTGCGGTGTTTGCAAAATCTGCTGGCTGATGTGCCTCAAATGGCGCAACACCCACACCACCGTGGCCTTGCGCTGGCGTTTGCTGGCGAAGGGTGCCGCGTCGTCAGCGCCACCCGGGCCGTCCCCGCCCCAGACCAGCGGCAGCCACTCGGCTGTCGGCAGTGCTTTCAGCAGGTCGCCCGGTCCGACCAGCAGCGCGGTGAGGTAGCCGTCCATGCCGTCCAGACTCATCACGCCGTCGGCGGGCATGGTCTGCAGCAGAGTGTCCAGGGTACCGAGTTCGGCGGCAGTCAACGGGGTGACGGCAGAGGCGGGGTCGTAGTCGGGATAGTCCACAGCAGGGCACAGGAAGCAGGCGGGGTGGGGAGTGTCGCCCAGGTGGGCATCGGTCAGTCGGCACCGGCTTACGATTCGCGGCTGCGCTGCCCATCAAGGCGCCCAGCAACCCGCCCAGCAACCCGCCCAGCAGAAACGCGCAGGAGTCCCGCCTCAATGATCGACAAGATCGTTCCCCACTTCGAAGCCGCACTGGCCGGCGTGCCCGATGGCGCCACGGTGATGATCGGCGGCTTCGGCACGGCCGGCCTGCCCAACGAATTGGTCGAGGCGCTGATCGCCCAGGGCGCGCGCGACCTGACCGTCATCAACAACAACGCCGGCAACGGTGAACATGGCCTCGCGAAACTGCTGGCGCTGGGCCGTGTGCGCAAGGTCATCTGCAGCTTTCCGCGCCAGGCCGACAGCCACCATTTCGACCGCCTCTACCGCGCCGGGCAAGTTGAATTGGAATTGGTGCCGCAGGGCACTTTGTCAGAACGCATACGCGCAGCCGGTGCGGGCATCGGCGGCTTCTTCACGCCCACCAGCTACGGCACCGACTTGGCCAAGGGCAAGGAAGTGCGCGAGATAGCCGGCCGCATGCACGTCTTCGAAAGCCCGCTGCACGCCGACGTTGCACTGATCAAGGCCGAGCGGGGCGACCGCTGGGGCAATCTCACTTACCGCATGACGGCTCGCAACTTCGGGCCTTCGATGGCGATGGCCGCCAAGCTGACCATCGCCAGCGTGCACGAGGTGGTGGCCTTGGGTGAGCTCGACCCTGAGGCCATCGTCACGCCGGGTCTGTTCGTGCACCGCGTCTTGAAGATCGACCGCGCAGCGACACTCGGCGGCGGCTTCAAGGCGGCCTCCACCACGTCCACCGCAGTCCTCGCATGAAGCGCTGGACGCGTGACGAGATGGCCCGCCGCGTGGCGCGCGACATCCCCGAGGGTGCGGTCGTCAACCTGGGCATCGGCCTGCCCACGCTGGTGGCCAACCACCTGCCGCTGCCCGGCGCTGCTGACTACCGCGAGGTGATGATCCACAGCGAGAACGGCGTGCTGGGCGTGGGCCCGGCACCGGCGCCGGGTGTCGAGGATTACGACCTCGTCAACGCCGGCAAGCAGCCGGTGACGTTGCTGCCCGGCGGCAGCTATTTCCACCACACCGACAGCTTCGCGATGATGCGCGGCGGCCATCTGGACATCTGCGTGCTGGGCGCTTTCCAGGTGTCCGGCAGCGGTGACCTGGCCAACTGGCACACCGGCGCGCCCGACGCGATACCGGCCGTCGGCGGCGCGATGGACCTGGCCATCGGTGCGAAGAAAACCTTCGTGATGATGGAACATTGCACCAAGGGCGGCGAGCCGAAGATCGTCACCGCCTGCAGCTACCCGCTGACCGGCGTGGCCTGCGTCAGCCGCATTTATACCGACCTGGCGGTGCTGGACATCACGCTGGCCGGCGTGCAAGCAATCGAACTGGTCGAAGGCCTGTCCTTCGATGAACTGCAGGCCGCCACCGCCGTTCCCTTGCTGCCTTTGACCCCCTGACTGTCAGCCTCGGCTGCACCCGACCGGATTACAAAAATGACTACACACGCCTACATCTGCGACGCCATCCGCACCCCCTTCGGCCGCTACGGCGGCGCCTTGTCGGCTGTGCGCACCGACGACCTGGGCGCGCTGCCCATCAAGGCCTTGATGGCGCGCAACCGGGGCGTGGACTGGGAAGCCATCGGCGACGTGATCTACGGCTGCGCCAACCAGGCCGGTGAAGACAACCGCAACGTCGCCCGCATGGCCGCGCTGCTGGCCGGTTTGCCGGTGGGCGTGCCCGGCGCCACCCTCAACCGCCTGTGCGGCTCGGGCCTGGACGCGCTGGGTACCGCAGCGCGCGCCATCAAGTCGGGCGAAGCGCAATTGATGATTGCCGGCGGTGTGGAAAGCATGAGCCGCGCGCCCTTCGTGATGCCCAAGTCCGAGGGCGCGTTCTCGCGCAGCAACGCGGTCTACGACACCACCATCGGCTGGCGCTTCGTCAACAAGCTGATGAAAGAGCTGTACGGCGTGGACTCGATGCCTGAGACCGCCGAGAACGTGGCCGCCGACTTCGGCATCGAGCGCGCCGCGCAAGACCGCATGGCGCTGGCCAGCCAGACCAAGGCGCTGGCCGCGCAACAAAGCGGTTTTTTCGACAGCGAGATCGTGCCGGTGACGCTGGCCCAGAAGAAGGGCGATGCCATCGTCGTCAGCCGCGACGAGCACCCGCGTGCCACGTCGCTGGAAGCGCTGGCCAAGCTGAAGGGCGTGGTGCGGCCGGATGGCAGCGTGACGGCCGGCAACGCCAGCGGTGTCAACGATGGCGCTTGTGCGCTGCTGGTCGCCAGCGAAGCCGCAGCGGCCCGCCACGGCCTGACGCCACGGGCCCGCATCGTCGGCATGGCCACGGCCGGGGTGGCGCCGCGCATCATGGGTTTCGGCCCGGCGCCGGCCACGCGCAAGGTGCTGGAATTGACCGGCATCAGCCTGGCGCAACTGGACGTGATCGAGCTGAACGAAGCCTTCGCCGCGCAGGGCCTGGCGGTGCTGCGCGACTTGGGCCTGGCCGATGACGACGCCCGCGTCAACCCCAACGGCGGCGCCATCGCGCTCGGCCACCCACGGGGCGCCAGCGGCGCGCGGCTGGCGACCACGGCCGTCAATCAGTTGCACCGCATTCAGGGCCGCTACGCGCTGTGCACCATGTGCATCGGCGTGGGGCAAGGCATCGCTATGGTGATCGAGCGGGTCTGACGCCGGTTCAGGGCGGAACTGAAGCTTCAGCCGCCCGGTGCCCTGCCGTCGACGGTCGGCGGCAGTGTGCCCACCGGCGCAGCCAGCGGCGCGACGCGGGGCAGAGTGGTGACGCCCATCGCCTGCAGCAGTTCACCGCTGTAGTACAGCTGCGACAGGCGCGCCTTCTGCAGGCGGGTGACCTGCTCGGCCAGGCGCTTTTCGGCGTTGTAGCGGCTGTCGCGCAGCGCAATCAACTGGGCCAGGGTGCGGCGGCCGGCTTCGAATTGCAGTTCACCGGCGCGCACCAGAGTGCCGTACTGCTCGATCTGCTTCACGATCAGCGTCAACGCGCGTTCGGCCTGCGCCACTTGCGGGGCCAGCGTCGTCAGTTCGGCCTGCAGGTTGCGTGACACGCGCTCGGCTTCGGCTTCGGCGGCCTCGGCCCGGCGTTCGATTTCGTTACGGCGCGACTGCAGTTCACCGCCTACCGGGAAGTCCCAGCGTGCGGTCACTTGCCAGGAATGCTTGGTCTGCGACGTCAAGGCCGGCGTGGTGTTGTCGCCCAATTGCTTGCGCACTTCCAGGTCAATGCGCGGGGCCAGCAGCGAGACCTGCGGTCGCACCCGTTCCCGGGCCGCTATGGCCCGTTGCTGGGCCGCGGCGAGCACGCCAGGGGGTGAGTCGCCCCAATTGTCGGCTCGGGCGCCTGCGGCCGGTGCGGGCAGCACCACGGCCACGGCGGGCCGCAGTTCGTCCACCGACGCCGCGCCGATCAGCCGCGCCAGCTTGCGCCGAGCGCTTTCGTGGTCGGCGATGGTTTCTTCGTGCGCGATTTCGGCATCCAGCAAAGCGGCTTCGGCCTGCTGCGCGTCGGAGTCGGACATCTTGCCCAGGTCGGCTTGGCGGCGCGTCTGTTCAACCAAGCGCTGCACGGCCTGCAGACGGTCGGCCGCGCGCGGCACCACGCTTTGCAGGCGCAGCACTTCCAGGTAAGCCTCGCCCACGCGCTGCGCGGCGTCTTCCTGGGCCCGGCGCAAATCCTGTTCCGCCGCGGTTTCATCGATGCCGGTGGCGCGCACTTCGGCCGCGTCGTTGCCGACGTTGTACAGATTCCAGCGCAGCGCGGTTTCTGCGCGCTGGCTGCGGCGGTCGATCGGCAGGCCGAATTCCTGTTCGGCCGAGCGGCCTTGCGTGGCCTGCAGACCGATGTTGGGAAGCAAGCGGGAACGCGCCTGGGTGCGCCGCTCGCCGCTGACTTCCAGCTGCGAGCGCGCACTGCGCACCTGCGGGTCGCTGGGCAACACGCGCTGCAGCAATTGAGGCAGGGTTTCGGGTGCGAACGCGAAGGCAGATGCGGCACCCGCCGTGGCCATCAGCGGCTTGGTCGCCGGGGTCTGGGCCCACGCAGGTGCCAGCCCGGGGCCAAAGGCGGCCGCCAGCAGCAGCACCAAGGCCAGGGGACGGTGCTTGCGCGGATGGGTGCCGGCGCGCGTGGGCTGACAGTGGGCAGAGTTTTGAGTTGTCATCGTTCTTGCATGGCGCCTTGGATGCCGCGAAGCACTGGCTTGAGCATGTATTGCATGACGCTTCGGCGGCCGGTCAGCACGCCCACGTCGATGGGCATGCCGGGCGTGATGGCCAGCGGCTTGTCGTGTTGTTTGAGCTGGTCGCGCGCGGCCTTCAGCTGCACCTCGAAATAGGGTTCGCCCTTTTCGTCAAGCACGGCGTCGGCCCCCACGCGCGACACGCTGGCGTCCATTTTTCCGAAGGTGGCGGCGTCGTAGGCCAGCACGCGCACGTGGGCCTGTTGGCCGACGCGGATGAAGCCGATATCGGCCGGCCTGACGCGCACATTCATCAGCAGTTCCGATTCGTCGGGCACCACTTCGATGATCGGTTTGCCGGGCGCAGCCACGCCGCCCAGCGTGGTGACCAGCACACGGTTGACCACGCCGTCCACCGGCGAGAACACATCGCGCCGTGCCACTTTGTCTTCGCGGCCCGACAGCGTGCTGTTCAGCGAAGCTGCTTTGGTTTCGTAGTCGCTGCGCTGCGCGCCCCACTGTGCACGCGCTTTGGAATCGGCCTCGGCCGATGCCGCTTCGGCTTCAGCCAAGCCGGCCACCAGGCGGGGCAGCGACTGCTTCAGGCTGTCGAGTTCGCTTTTCTGGGTGAGCAGGCGCTGCTGCGCGCTGAGGTAGTCGGCGCGCGCACCGGCGCCCTCCTTGAACAGCCGCTCTTCGATGGCGAAACTTTCCTCGCCCACCTTCACCGCGCCTTGCAACTGGCCGATGCGGGCCTGGGCTTCGGCCAGTTCACCACGCTTGCGCTGGATGGTTTCACGGGTCACGCGGCCGTTGGACTGGTATTCGCGCAACGCATCGCGCCAGAGCTGGGTTTCCTTCATCACCAGCTCGGGTGCCTCACGCCGCCAGGCGTCTTCAAAGCGCGGTGCGCCGCCTGACAGCAGCGCTTCCACGCGCGCCCGGCTGGCCAGGGCACCCAGGCGCTGCTGGCGGCTCTCGCCCAGGTCGGCGTTGACTTGGGCCGAGTCCAGGCGGGCCAGCAGCTGGCCTTTCTTGACGCTCTGGCCGGCCGTCACCAGCATCTCTTGCACGATGCCGCCATCCAGGCTCTGCACCTCCTGGATGCGGCTGGGCGGCACCACGCTGCCGCGCGCATTGACCGCCACGTCCAATTCGGCAATCAAGCTCCAGGCCAGAGCGGTGAAAAGGAACAGCACCATCACCAGCACCATCACCACGATGGTTTTGCGTGGGCCCTCGTCGGGGTCGTGGCTCGATGCGTTACCGGCCCAACTGCTCAAGACCGTGCTCATGCTGCAGGCCTCACAGCGGTCAGACCTGGGCCCGGGCGTGGCACTTGTTGCGGCATGCCGCCTTCATGCGTCGGCCGCTGCGACAGGGCCCTCAGCACCTCGTCGCGCGGGCCGTCGGCGACCATGCGGCCGCCGTCCATGACCACCAGGCGGTCTACCAGCGCCAGCATGGCCATGCGGTGGGTGACGACGATGATGGTGGTGTCCTGCAGCGTGCGCAGGCGGCTGATCAATTTCTGTTCGGTGGCCGGGTCGATCATGCTGCTGGGTTCATCCAGCAGCAGCAGTTTGGGTTGCATCAGCAGCGCGCGGGCGATGGCCACGATTTGCCGCTGCCCGCCACTCAGGCGGTCGCCGCGTTCACCCACCTGCGTGCCGATGCCTTCTGGCAGTTGCGACACCACCTCGTCGAGGCAGGCGTTGCGCATCGCGCTGAGCAAGGCTTCGTCGTTGGCCTGCACGCGGCCGAGTTCGATGTTTTCGCGCATGCTGCCGTGGAACAGCGTCACGTCTTGCGGCACGTAGCCGATCTGGCGGCGCAGGCTCAGCGGCTGCAGCTGCGTGGTCACCAGGTCATCGACCAGCACACTGCCACTGGACGGTGCGTACTGGTTGACCAGCAGCTTCAGCAGCGTGCTCTTGCCCGAGCCCAGCTTGCCGATGATGGCCACCCGCTCGCCGGGCCTGATCTTCAGGTTCAGCCGCTCGATGACCGGCGGGCCTTTGGGGTAGGCGAAGCCGAGGTCGCGGAATTCGACGGCGCCCGTCAGCGGCGGTGCCTGCAGGCTGTTGCTGGCTTCATCGGTTGGCGCCGTCATGATTTTTTCCAGCGCCAGGTAGCTGTACTTGGTCTGCTGCCAGCGCACCACCAGGTTGGCAATCTGGCTGATCGGCGACAGCGCGCGGCCGGTCAGCATGCTGACCGCGATGATCTGGCCCAGCGTCATCGACTGCTCGTTCATCATCATCGCGCCGATGGCCACCACGGCCACGCCGACCAGCGCCAGCACGGCCGTGTTGATGTAGTTCACCTTGGTGGTGATCTCGCGCGTTTCCAGGCTGTTGTGGGCGATCTTCTGGGTCAGGCTTTCCCACTTGCGCCGGCTCCAGGCTTCGGCGCCCAGCGCCTTCACCGTGTCCAGGCCGTTCATGGTTTCGAACAGGTGGGCGGTGCGCTGCGAGCTGGCCTGCATCGACTCATTGACCTTGCGCGCCAGCGGCGCGCGCGAAGCCCAGGCCACGCCGATGAGGATGGGGATGGCCGCCAGCGGCACGAAGGCCAGCATGCCGCCCACCAGGGCGATGGCCGCCAGGTACAAGACCATGAAAGGCAGATCGCCCAGTACCGTGAGGGTGCTGGTGGCGAAGAATTCACGCACGGCTTCGAAATCGCGCACGGTGTTGGCCAACACGCCGCCGGAAGCCGGGCGGTCGGCCGCGCGCAGGCGCAAGCACTGCGCGTAGACCTTGGCCGACAGCGCCACGTCCATGCGCCGCGCAGCGGCTTCCAGCAGGTGGCTGCGCAACATGCGCATCACCAGCTCAAAGCCGATCAGGATGCTGGCCGCTGCGGTCAGCACACCCAGGCTGCCCATCGCGTTGTTGGGAATCACGCGGTCATATACCGCCATGCTGTAGAAGGGAATCAGCACGCCGAAGATGTTCAGCGCCAGTGTGCCGATCAGGGCCCAGCCGAAGATCCAGCGGTTGCGGTTGAAGGTGGTCCAGAACCAGCGGCCGGTTTGCGGCAGCGCGTAAAGCAGGCTGCGCTGGTCGAAATGCAGTGTGGGCCGCACCGCGATCCACAAGGCGCGCGGCACTTCCAGGTCCAGCTCGTCGGCGGCCAGCCAGCAACTGCCTTCGATGTCAGGCAAGTGGCATTCGTAGCGGCCGTCCTTCAGCGCAATGGCTACCGCGGCGTGGCCGTCAGGGCCCAGCAACAGGGCTGGCAATTCGGTCGGGCGGCGGGCCTGGTTCAGCGGCAAGGGCGTGCCCACGAGGCTGGCCTGGCGCAGCAGCGCCTGCATGGTTTCGAAAAGCGGCTGGGTGCTGTCCTGACCTTGCGCGGCCATGGTTTCGCGCAGCGTGTCCACGGGAACCTGCACGCCATGGAAGCGCGCCAGGAAGATGACGCACGAGGCCAACTGATCGGCCTGGGCCTCGGCCTGTGCGGCTGGCATGTCGGTGTGAGGTGAACTCGAGTCGTTCATGGGTGGGCTACGCTCCAACGGGCACCCGGTGCGGGTGTCAGCACAACGCAGTCTGGTTCAACGGGGGCAGGATCGGTCGGTGAATGAACTGGCCCAGCACCCTGCAATTGTCTGTGGCGCGGTGCTGGGGCGGGTGAGACTGAAGGCACAAAAACAGACGCCACGAAGCCCGTATCGGACCGCGTGGCGCCCCTCTTGCGGATCCTGCAGAGTCAGCGAGCTGCCGACCCCGCAGGACACGCCCATCGCATCAAGCCGCCGTGTGGTGGCTTTCTTCGCGGGTCAGCATGGCGATGCGGCGCAGCGCCTCGCCGGCATCACCGGCGGTTTCGCACACCTGTTCGGTGCTGACCGGGCCGAGCGTGCAAGCGGTGCCCGCACCCACCACCGTGTCCAGCGTGGTCGAACCCAGCAGGTCGGCCATCGACGGCAGCGCCACACCCGCAGCCTTGGCGTCGTCAGCCGAGACATTGAAGTACACGTCGGTCATCGACACTGAGGTGCCGCTGCTCAGCGTGGCCGAGCTGCGTTCCAGGTGCAGATTGCCCTGGGCGTCGATGAAGGGCAGCTCGGTGTAGGCCACCGTCAGGCTGGCGATACCGGCTTGCGCCAGCGTCATCAACTCCCCGGCATCGGTCTTGTGGTCGCCGTTCAGGTCTTGCCAGATGAGCAGCTTGTCGAAATCGGCGTCCTTCGCATCCAGCACGCCATCGCCGTTGCTGTCGTAGCTGGCCAATTGTGAGAAGCCTGCGCCCTTGGCACTGCCGCCGAACAGTTCGTTGATGTCGTCGATGGACCCATTGCCGTTCTTGTCGACCGCCAGGAAGCCACTGCCGTTGGCGATCCAGCCCGAACTGACCGCATGACCGGTGCCGAACAAGTCGAAGGTGCCAGCCGAATCAGCACGGCTGATGGTCTGGATGCCGTGCCCGTCGAGGTTGATCACGATGGGCGTGAGGCCGGCGTCCTTGGTCAAGTCGTTCTGACCCGACGTCAGCGTGAACTGCGAGGTCACCGTGACGTTGGTCGTTGCGGTCGCATCGCCGGTGACGTCGGAGTCGATGGCGTCGTTGGTGCCCACGTCCTTGACCGCCCACTTCCACAGGTTCATGTTGATCGACTGGTAGATCACGTTGGTCTTGTCAAACTGCAACGTGTAGGCACCGGGGTCGAGGTTGCTGAACAGGTAGTTGCCGCTGGAGTTGGTCAGCGTGGTGGCCAACACAGCGCCAGTGCTGCCGAGCAGCTTCACCGTGATGCCGCCGATACCGGCTTCACCGGCGTCCTGCAGGTTGTTGTGGTTGACGTCCTGCCAGACCTTGTCGCCCACGCTGGCCTTCAGGAAGACGCCAGCGTCCACCGTCAGGTTTTGCTGGCCGGCAGCCAGGGTGAGAACGGCGGTGTTGCCGTTGGCATCGATATCGGAATCGACGGTGTCGTTGGTGCCCTGGTTCTGCTTGGTGACGCTGTAGCCCGCGCCGGTCGTGTCGGCGAAGTTCAGCTTGTACTTGCCTGCATCCAGATTCGAGAACAGGTAGTAGCCGTTGGTGCCGGTGGTTGTGGTGGCGGTGAGGTCGTCGGTGGTGCCGAAGACGCCGTCCTTGCCTGCGCCCGTCAGCGTGACCTTGACACCGGTGATGCCGACTTCGCCGGCTTCCTGGATGCCGTCGCCGTCCTTGTCCAGCCAGACGCGGTCACCGATGGAGCCCTTGGTGGCGCCGTTGCCGGTGTAGTAAGCGTCGTCCTTGTCGGTCACCGAAGCCACGCCACCCACGTTGTCGATTGCCGTGACCGTGCCGGTGTTCTTGATGACACCCGAAGCTGCCACTTCGGTGGCTTTGTAGGTCCAGGTTTCCGTCGTGTCGAGCAGACCGTTGCTGTTGGTGTCGCCGCTGACATAGCTGACGGTGGCGATGCGGTCATCGGTCAGCACCACATTCTTCAGCGCGGTGTCGCCGGTGTTCTTCACGAGGTAAGTGAAGGTCACGACCGAACCGGTCTTGACTTCCAGCCCGGGGGGCGCATCGGCGTCGTAGAGCTGCGTTTCAACGGTGGAGTTCTGCGTGACTTTGCTGTCCGTCCAGTTCGACCCCAGACCGTTCTCACGGGCGAAGGAGTTGCTTGCCTCGCCGTAGCTGCCGCTTCCGCTGCCGATGGCGTACTGCACTTCAGATACAACTTGAGCCTTGGTGTACGCGTAGTCGACGTTCGTGTGACTTGCATTCAGGTAGGCCGCTACGCTTTCGCGCATCAGCACATCCAGTCCCAGCGTGCTCGTGCCGCTCAGCACGTCGTAGATCGACTTGGTACCGTTGGTGCAATTCACACCGAAGACCGAGTTGAACGAATCGCTGTACTTGACGCCAGTGCCGGACCAGCCGTAGGTGCCCAGCGACGTCTGCCACGCGCAGTTGTTCTTCCAATAGTTGACGTTGGCACCTTCGCCGCCGCAGCTGGTGGTGGTGGTCGTGGTGGTGCTAGAAACGTATTTCTCGACGTCGATGCCCACTTTGTAGACACCTGCGTCCCAGGTCAGGTCTTTTTCGCCGGCCGTGAGGGTGGTGTTGGCCATGATCCCCCAGATCAAGGGCACGGTGGCGCCCAAGGTTTCGACGTCGGAATCCACCGCATCGTTCGCGCCCTGGTTGGCCTTCGTGAAGATGAAGCCCGTCGGCAGCGTCGATTCCTGAACGTCGATGTGGTAACCGCCAGGGGTCAGATTCGAGAACAGGTAGTTGCCGTTGGCATCGGTGACCGTGGTGGCCAAGACCGTACCGTAGTTGGCACCGTTGTCACGCAACTCGATGGTCACGCCCGCCACGCCGCCTTCACCGGCATCCTGAATGCCGTTGGCGTTCTTGTCGTACCAGATGCGGTCGCCGATCGAGGCCAAGGTGTTGGGGACGACCGTGTTCGGCGCGCAGACGGTGACGCTTTGCAGCTTGAAGAAGTCTTCCGGTGTGGTGTCCAGCGTATCGGCGGCCAGCACCACGACGTTGCCGGCGAAGCCACCCGGATTGACATCTGCTGTGCGCGTGGTCGTCAGCGTGGTCGTGTTCTCTTCGAAGTAGCCCAAGCTGCTGAGCTTCGCGTCGCTCAGCGAGGTCAGCGGGCTGGCCGACGAGCCGGCCCACAGCGTGAAATCGCTGTCGTTGACGACATAGCCCAGGCCCACATTCTCGATGTGCACGGTCTGCGAGAACTGCAAGACGACGTAGTTGTCCTTGCCGCCCGTGTTGTCGATGGTGTGCGTGTTGTTGGCGCCCGTGCCTTCGCTGCTGTCGGTGACGCCCAAGCCGCCGCCATAGGCGCCCAGGTAGGCTTTTTCCCAGATACCAGTCGTACGGTCGCGGCTGAATGCGAGAGCTGTCACGGTGACACCGTCAACGGTCCAGCTCAGGCTGTTCCCCGCCGCGCCATACAGGGCGGAGTTGCCGCTGAAGGTGAAGGTCTTGTCGACGCAAATCGGCGCGATGCCGGCATCCCAGGTGCGATCGATCTCGCCCGAGGTCAGCACGGTCTGGATGGTTCGGCCGGTGACCACGTCGGCGTCGCTGTCGGTCAGGTCACTGGCGGCGGTGTTGCCACCGGCGTCTTTGGTCGTGAAGGTGTAGCCGGTCGGGGCCTTGAACTCGACCGAGTAGGTGTCGGGGCGAAGGCCGCTGAAAAGGTAGTTGCCCGTGGCGTCGGTGGTCGTCGTGCTGATGACCGTACCGGCGGCGTTCAACAGGTTGACGGTGACGTTGGGGACATTGGCCTCGCCGGCATCCTGAATGCCGTTCTCGTTGAGGTCGAACCACACGCGGTCGCCGATCGCCGCGGTCTGGTACAGGCCGGCATCGATCGTCAAGTTGCTCTGGCCGGCGGCGACGGTGTAGGTGCCCGTGTTGCCGGTGGTCGCATCGGCATCGCTGTCGGTGGCGTCCAGCGTATTGCCCGAGGCATCCTTGGTCGTGATGACGTAGTTGGCCGGCTTGACGAATTGCACCGAGTAGGTACCCGGGTCGACGTCGAAACCGTAGATACCCGTGGCATTGGTCACCGCGGTGGCGATGACGGTGCCGGTCGCATTCTTCAGGTTGACCGTGACGTTGGCCACACCCAACTCACCGGCGTCTTGCACGCCATTGGCGTTGTCATCGAGCCAGACGCGGTCGCCGAGATGGGCCTTGACGACGGGAACCAGTTCACCGAAGTTGTTGTTGACGCTGGCCACGCCTGCGCCCAGCGTGATCGTGCTGATTGCGTCGTTGGTGACCGTGCCACCGGTGGAGCCGGCGGTGTCCTTGCCGTCGAGGTAGGCCGCGGGTTGCGTCTCCACCACCGAGTAGGTGCCAGGCCGCAGGTTGGCGAAGTTGTAGCTGCCGTCAGCGGCCGTCGTTGTGGTCAGGCTGACCGCGCCCAGGTCGTTGGTACCCGTGAGCTTGACAGTGACGCCACCGATGCCGGCTTCACCAGCGCCCTTGACGCCGTCGTTGCCCGCATCGACGTACACAAAGCCCGCCAGGCTGGCTGGCTGCAGTTCACCGAAGTTGTTGTTGACGCTGGCCACGCCTGCGCCCAGCGTGATCGTGCTGATTGCGTCGTTGGTGACCGTGCCACCGGTGGAGCCGGCGGTGTCCTTGCCGTCGAGGTACGTGACGGGTTGGGTCTCGGTGACCGTGTAGCTGCCCGGACGCAGGCCTGTGAAGCTGTAGGCGCCGTTCGCATCAGTCGTTGCTGTGCCGGTCACGGCAGCGCCGAGGTCGTCTGTGCCCGACAACTTGACGGTAACGCCGGCGATGCCGACTTCGGTGGCACCCTTGACGCCGTCGTTGCCGGCGTCAACGTAAACGAAGCCTGCCAGGCTGGCGGCCTTGACTTCACCGAAGTTGTTCTCGACGCTGGACTGGCCCTGACCCAGGGTGACCTTGATCACGTCGTTGGCGAAGACCGTGGCCAGGTTGCCGGCGGTGTCCTTGCCATCGAGGTAACCAGCAGGCTGGGT
>JBBQAI010000198.1:0-4280 GCA_038316205.1 Burkholderiales bacterium | reverse complement strand
GCTGACGCTGTGCCGCACGCTGATGGGCGACCCCGAACTGATCATGATCGACGAGCCCACTGAGGGGCTGGCGCCCAAGATCGTCGAACTGGTGGGCGAGTACCTGCGTGAACTGAAGCGGCGCGGCATCGGCGTGTTGCTGGTCGAGCAGAAGCTGACCATCGCGCTGCAGGTGGCCGACCGCTGCCTGGTGATGGGCCACGGCCAGATCGTCTTCGAAGGCACGCCCACTGAGTTGCGCGCCAACGCCGAAGTGCGCAAGGAATGGCTGGAGGTCTAGGCGTTCCGCTCACGCCGGCTTATCGCTGGTCTGTCGCTGGTCTATCGCTGCTTTATCGGGCGCGGCGGCGCAGCACCAGGCCCATGCACCCGAGACCGCCCAACATCAAGCCCAGGCTGCCAGGTTCGGGCACTGCTTCTACCGAGAACCACAGGTTGTCGGCATAGCCGTCGTTGTAGCTGCCGTCGGTTCGATTCATCGTCAGCGTGATCACGGCTGAGGCCGGGTTGATTTGGATGTTGTTGCTGGGCGTCCAGCCGGTGGTGACGAACAGCAAACCGGTAATGCTGGTTCGGTCGCTGGCGTAGATGGGGTTCGTGTTCGCGAATTCGACTTCGTTGTTGGCGCTGTCGCGGAAGCTGACCGTCAGGCTGGCGTTGTCGTCCTGGCTGCTGTAGCCACCGAACCAGCCCTATAGGGTGAAGCTGAAGGGGTTGCTGCTGAAGTAGGCCTGGTAGGGCGTGAGGTCGACAGTCTGTGTGGCCGACGACACGTCAACGCTCGGACCGCCAGCGAAGTAGTTCAAGCCTCGGTCGAGCGGGCCGGGTGCATCGACATCTGGGCCGCCGAAGCTGGGGTTGTAGGTGTTGACCGTGAAGTTGCCGGCTGTGGTGGTCCAGCCAGGAACGGTGACCACGTCACCGGTGTCCGAGCCGACGCCGGCTTCGGCATTGCCGTTGACCAGCAGATTGCCCGAAGCCAGCGCGCCAGTGGCACCCAATGAACCGGCCAGCAAAGCCAAGGCGAGCAAGGGTGAGCGAGGGGTGACTGAAGTGATGGACATCGCGTCTCCTGAGTAACTTGAGTGGGAATGCCGCAAGCGTAGCCACGGCCTGCCCAGCCCGACAGTGCCCATTCGGCCACCCCCGGTTGGGGGTTCGGCACAATTGCCCGAGCGTCGCAACCTGCGTTGAACCCCTTGCCTGACACGAACGCCGCCACCCTGGCCGATCCCAGCGTCGAATTCGCCGCCTGGATGGCCGAGCTCGACGCGCTGCAGGCCCTGCGTTTCCGTGACCCGGCGCAAGCGCTGGCGCAGGTGCAGGCCAAGCGCGGGATGTGGGCGCCACTGCCGGCAGCCGAAGACGCCTTGCTGCGCGCCCGCTGCACCTTGCAAGTCGGGGCGGCCTTTCTGTTGCTGGGCCAGCATGCCCAGGCCCGGCGCGAACTGCAGCAACTGGACCAGGAACTGGCCGTGTCTGCCCTGCAAACAGCGGCGCCCGACCTGCAGCACCAGGCGCAGCGTTGTGGCATTGCCGGCGCCAACGCCCAGGCCGTGCTGACCCATGCGCTGGGCGACTTCGCCGGCGCGCTGCGCTGCTACCTGCGGGCGCTGGACCTGGCCGTGGCCATCGGCGACCGCCGCTACCAGGCGCATGTGCTGGTCAACCTGTCCAACACCTTTGAGGAGTGCGGCCTGCCCGCCGAAGCGCTGGAACATTCGGAGCAGGCGCTGCATCTTGCGCAAGACCTGGCGATGGACGAACTGGTGGGTGACATCCACCACAACATCGGTAACGCACTGGCCGGCAGCGGCGACGCCGAGGCCGGCCTGGCGTCCAACCGCCGCGCGCTGGCCGCCTACGCCGCGCTGAAGCTGCCGCAGAAGGAAAGCTACGCGTTGGTGGCCGTGGCCGAGCGCCTGCTGGAGATGGGCCGCCTGGCCGAAGCCGAGGCCGCGCTGCATGACCGCGAACAGCGCGCGCTCAGCTTCGTCAACCACCAGTACGTGGCTTACGCCGCCTACCTGCAGGGCCGCATCGCCACAGCACAGGGCCGGCCCGACGTCGCGCGTCAGGCCTTTCTGCAGGCGCTGGCGGTCAGCGCAGGCCCCTTGGACGACCGCGTCGGCCAGGCCCGCGCCCGCTTGGAACTGGCGAGGCTGGACCTGGCAGCGGGCAGCCTGGCCACCGCCGGTGAACAGGCCACAGCCGCGCTTGATTTGCTGGCGCCCAGCGAAGCACAGCGCGACTTGATGCAGGCCCACAGCCTGCTCAGCGCGGTGGCCAAGGCGCAGGGCGACCTGGCGGCGGCGCTGCGCCACCACGAGGCTTTTCACGCCGGCTACGAACATTGCTTCAACGAAGAATCGGCCCGCAAGGCGCGCCTGCTGGCGGTGCGCCACGAGGTCGACTTGGCGCGCGGTGAAGCCCAGCGCCAGCGCCTGGAAAACGCCCGCTTGACGGAAGCACTGGCGGCCATCGCCGCGCGGCTGCAAGGCGGCGAAAGCCGGGGTCGGTCTGACAGCACGGTGGTCAGCGGATCCGGGCCCACGCGGGCCGAGGACCTGCAGGCCCTGGGCCTGACCCCGCGTGAGGCCGAGGTGCTGTTCTGGGTCACCCAGGGCAAGACCAACGACGACGTCACCGTCATCCTGGGCACCAGCATCTCGTCGGTGAAGAAGCACCTCGGCCGCATCTATGAAAAGCTGGGTGTCGAAAACCGAACCGCAGCCGCCAACGCCGCTCGCCGCGCCCGGCCCGGCAGCGCGCTCTCTTAGCGGGCTGGCCTGGGGCTCGTATCTACGGTCCGAACCGCTGTCGCTGCTGTGACAGGATCGCTGTAAGGCCGACTCTAGAATCGAACGATCGTTCTATTTCACCCGAATTTCACCTCGACTTTCACCCGGAAGGAATCGCCATGGGCGCCCACTACGAAGTCCGCAGCAACGTTGCCGTCATCACGCTGGACAACCCGCCGGTGAACGGTTTGGGCTATGACACCCGGGTCGGCATCGCCGCCGGTGTCGAGCGTGCGCTGGCCGATGCCGCCGTCACCGCGATCGTGCTCACCGGCGCCGGCAAGGCCTTCTCGGGCGGTGCCGACATCAAGGAATTCGGCAGCCCCAAGGCGGGCGCCGAACCCAGCTTGCTGACCCTGATCAAGCAGCTCGACGACGCCACCAAGCCGGTGGTGGCCGCCCTGCACAGCGTGGTCATGGGCGGTGGCTTGGAATTGGCGCTCGGCGCGCATTACCGCGTCGCCGCGCCGGGCACGCAAGTGGCCTTGCCGGAAGTGAAGATCGGCCTGATACCGGGTGCCGGCGGCACCCAACGTTTGCCGCGCGTGCTGGGTGTGGAAACCGCGCTGAACATGATCGTCAGCGGCGACCCTGTGAAGAGCGAAGTGCTGGCCGCTTTGCCGAGCCAGAAGCTGTTCAACAAGATCATTGAATCCGCAAACCCGGGCGACCTGCTCGACGGCGCCGTGGCCTACGCGCAAGAGGTGGCTGCGGTGCGGCCGCTTCCCCGTGTGCGCGACCTGAAGCTGTCGCACCCGAACCCCGACGCCTACATCGGCTTCGCCCGCAACATGGTCAAAGGCATGGCCAAGAATTTCCCCGCGCCGGTGAAGTGCGTGGACGCCATCGAAGGCGCGCTGAAGCGCAAGTTCGACGACGGTATGGCCAACGAACTGGCCATCTTCCAGGGCCTGATGACCACGCCCGAAAGCAAGGCCCTGCGCCACGCCTTCTTCGGCGAACGCGCGGCCAGCAAGATCCCCGATGTGCCCGAAGGCACACCGCAACGCAAGATCGAGAAGATTGCCGTCATCGGCGCCGGCACCATGGGCGGCGGCATCAGCATGAACTTCCTCAACGCCGGCATTCCGGTGGTGATGCTGGAAATGAAGCAAGACGCGCTGGACCGTGGCGTGGCCACCATCCGCAAGAATTACGAAGCCCAGGTCAAGCGCGGCAAGCTCAAGCAAGACAAGTTGGACGCCCGCATGGCGCTGCTCAGCACCACGTTGAACTACGCCGACATCGGCAGCGCCGACATGGTCATCGAAGCGGTGTTCGAAGAGATGGGCGTGAAGGAAAAGGTCTTCCGCACGCTGGACGAGGTGATGAAGCCCGGTGCCATCCTGGCCAGCAACACCAGCACGCTGGACCTGAATGCCATCGCCGCTTTCACCCAGCGTCCGCAAGACGTCATCGGCACGCACTTCTTCAGCCCGGCCAACGTGATGAAGCTGCTGGAAGTGGTGCGCGGCGAGA
>JBBQAI010000229.1:0-1681 GCA_038316205.1 Burkholderiales bacterium | reverse complement strand
CCGGTCTTCATCTTGGTGTATTTGAACCAGCTCACCTGCAACATCACCGACAGCACCTCGGCCACAAACACGCCGCCCATGATGCCGAGCACGATCTCCTGCCGGGTGATCACCGCTATCGTGCCCAGGCCGCCACCCAGCGCCAGCGCGCCGACGTCGCCCATGAAGACCTGCGCCGGGTGGGCGTTGAACCACAAGAACGCCAGCCCCGCACCGGCCAGCGCGCCGCAGAAGATCAGCACCTCGCCGGCGCCCGGGATGTGCGGGAACAGCAGGTACTTGCTGTAGACCGAACTGCCGACGACATAGGCAAAGATGCCGAGCGCCGAGCCGACCAGCACCACCGGCATGATCGCCAGGCCGTCCAGCCCGTCGGTGAAGTTGACGGCATTGCTGGCGCCGACGATGACGAAGTAGCTCAGCGTGATGAAACCGAACACGCCCAGCGGATAGCTCACCGTTTTGAAGAACGGCAGCATCAGGTCGGCCTTGGGCGGCAGGTCGTTCGAGAACCCGCTCTGCACCCAGCGCACGAACAGCTCCAGCACCCGCAGGTTGGTGGTCTCGGACACCGAGAACGCCAGGTAGAGCGCGGCCACCAGGCCGATCAGCGACTGCCAGAAGAACTTCTCGCGCGAGCGCATGCCCTCCGGATCCTTGTTGACCACCTTGCGCCAGTCGTCGACCCAGCCCACCGCGCCGAAGCCGAAGGTCACCAGCATCACGACCCAGACGAAGCGGTTGCTCCAGTCGAACCACAGCAGCGTGGCCACACCGATGCCGAGCAGGATCAGCACCCCGCCCATGGTCGGCGTGCCGCGCTTGACCAGGTGCGATTGCAGGCCGTAGTCGCGGATAGGCTGGCCGATCTTGAGCTCGGTCAGCTTCTTGATGACCCACGGCCCCATCGACAGGCCGATCAGCAGCGCCGTCATCGCCGACATCACCGCACGGAAGGTCAGGTACTGGAAGACCCGCAGAAAGCCCCACTCGGGGAACTGGACCAGTAACCACTGCGACAGGCTAAGCAGCATGCGGCACCCCCGCCTTTTGTGCGGCGCTGCGCTGTTGCAACGCAGCCACCACCGACTCCATGCGCATGAAGCGTGAGCCTTTGACCAGCAGCGAGCCGCAGGCCGGCAGCCCGGGCAATGCGGCTATCAGGTCGGCAGTTTGGTCGAAGTGGCGCGCACCGGCGCCGTAGGCGCGGGCCGCATCGGCACACTGCACGCCGGCGGTCCAGAACAAATCGACGCCAGCATCACGGGCGAAAGCACCCACTTCGGCGTGAAAGGCCAGACCCTGATCGCCGACCTCGCCCATGTCGCCCAGCATCAGACCGCGCGGCCCTGGCAACGTGAGCAGCAGCGAGATCGCCGCGCGCACCGAGTCGGGGTTAGCGTTGTAGCTGTCGTTGACCAGGGTCAGCGGCCGGCCGTCCAGCAGCAGGCGGCTGGTTTGCGAGCGGCCGGCGACCGGCCGGAAGGCCTGCAGCCCGTCAGCGATCGCGGCCAGCGGCGCGCCTGCGGCCAGCGCGGCGGTGGCTGCGGCCAGCGCATTGCGCAGGTTGTGCGCGCCGGCGGCGTAGAGCTTGCAAGCCAGCGCACCGGCGGGGGTGTGCAGGTTCAGCAGCCAGTGCCCGCCGTCTTGCGCCGGGTCCGCGGCGAGGTCATCAGCCAGG
>JBBQAI010000021.1:0-50027 GCA_038316205.1 Burkholderiales bacterium | reverse complement strand
ATAGCCCACGTCGCCCAGTGTCTTCAGACCGTGGCGCTCCATGCGCTGGCGCGCCGCATCGTTGCCGATGTAGCTGAAGTCGGCGTAGGCAGGTTGGTGCACGTAGATGCTGCCGGCCTGGCCTTGTGGCAACGCCTTGCCATCGTCGTCCAGGATGGCCAGTTGCACGCCCGGCAAGGGCATGCCGGCCGACCCCGGTTTGCGCAGCGCTTCTTCGCTGGACAGCCGCGTCATGTAGCCCAGTTCGCTGCTGCCGTAAGCCTCGTGGATGACCGGGCCCCACCAAGCAATCATCGCCCGCTTCACGTCCGGCGGGCAAGGTGAACCGGTGGACGAAACGAAGCGCATGCTGCTCAGGTCGTAGCGGCTGCGCACCTCGGCTGGCAGGCGCAGCAGGCGCACGTACATCGTCGGCACCAGGTAGGCATGGGTCAGGCGGTGTTCGGCGATCAACTGGAGCGTGCGCTCGGCGTCGAAGCGTTCTTCGATGTACAGCTCGGTGCCCTCCTGGGCCGCGCCGATGGCGAAGGAGTTCGGCGCCGAGTGGTACATCGGCGCGCTGACCAAAGCCCGCATGCCGCCCTCGAAGCCCAGCACGTGGCGCAACACGGCCAGACCGCGCGCAGCCTGCTCGGGCGTGGCTGCAGCACGGCGTATGCCTTTGGGCCGGCCAGTGGTGCCCGAGGTGTAGAACATCGCGCCGCGCGGGGCTTGCGCTGGGTCTCGTGTGGGCGCAGTGGCCTCGCATACTGCCGTCCACGAAGGCATTCCGGCAGCGCCATCGGTGCCTATTTGCGCTGCCGTTTGCGCTGTCGTTTTCGCTGTCGTTTGCGATGCCGCTGGCGGAACCACCCAGGCCTGCAAGCCTGCCAGCGACAGGTCCGGCATCGCGGCCAGCAAATCGCCGTCGATGACGAACACCTTCGCCCCGCTGTCGCCCAGGATGTAGGCCACTTCCTCGGTCTTGAAGTGCCAGTTCACCGGGCACCATTGCGCGCCCAGGCGGCGTACGGCCAGCAGCAAGGCCAACGTGTCGGGACGGTTGCGCATCATCAGCGCCACCACGTCGCCGGGCGTTATGCCGGCGCCCTGCAACACCGCCGCGGCGCGGGCGATGTCGTCGTCAAAAACCTCAGGGGCGATGCGCTCGCCGTGAAAAACGATAGCGCTGCCCATGTGGGGCTCCTTCAGATTCAGCCGCGCCGTTGGCGCACGGCTTCGTACAAACAGATGCCGGCCGCCACAGAGACGTTCAGGCTTTCCACCGCACCCATCATCGGGATGCTGACCAACTCGTCGCAATGCTTGCGCGTCAACTGCCGCATGCCCGAACCTTCGGCGCCCATCACCAGCGCCACATGGCCGGTCAAATCCACGTCGTAGATGGTTTTCTCGGCGGTGTCGCTGAGGCCGATGATGCGGATGTCGCGGTCCTTCAGGTCACCCAGCGACCGCGCCAGGTTGGTCACCATCAGGTAGGGCACGGTCTCGGCCGCGCCGCTGGCCACCTTGGCCACGGTGGCGTTCAAGCCCACCGCGTGGTCTTTGGGCGCGACCACGGCACTGACGCCCGCACCGTCGGCTACGCGCAGGCAGGCCCCCAGGTTGTGCGGGTCGGTCACGCCGTCCAGCACCAGCACCAGCGGCGGGCCGTCGACACCGTCCAGCACGTCGTCCAGCGAATGCTTGGCGGCCAGCGGCGTCACACGGGCCACCACGCCCTGGTGGCGGCTGGTGCCGGCCAGCGCCGCCAGACGCTCACCGTCGCTGTCCACCACCTTGGCGCCGGCCTCGTTCGCGCGCTCGACAAACTGCCGCATGCGCGCGTCGCGCCGCGTGGCGTCGACGTGGATTTCGGTGATGGAGTCCGGGGCGGTCTTCAGCCGGACAGTGACGGCATGGAAGCCGAACAGGACTTTGGTGCTCATCGGCGGATCGTAGCTTGCGGGCATCGCTTGGGTTGGTGATGCCAGTTCGACGCGGCCTGCCTACGCTGACGCGGTCCCATCAACCTGACGCAGGCAAACCGCCATGAAACCACCCACGGATCTGGCCTGCCTCGGCGCCTTGTGCAGCCTGTTTGCCGCAGCAGCACAAGCACAGACGCAGGACCTCACGGAGTCGTATTTCGCGCCCTTCGGCGAAAGCTACGCCCTGTGGAACCGCATGAAGCCCAGCGGCTGGTCCACCCCCGACGAGCATGCGCTGCGCGGCCACTATTCGTTCAAGTACACGGTCTTCGGCGCGCCCTATGTGCCGCTGCGCAGCCGCGTGCGCGACAAGATCTCGGCGGGCAGCCAGAAGTGGGAAGTTTTCCTGGCTTACACGGGCGAGTTCGACTTCTACCTGGGCACGCGTGACTCGGGTCCGGTCATCAACCGCATCAGCAACCCGGCTGGCTACGTGCGCTTGCCCCTGCGGCGGTACCTGAAGATCGGCGGCGAAGAAGACAACTTCTACTTGAGCCTGGAACACCGCTCCAATGGACAAACCACCGACGTGACTTCATCGCTGGGCGCCGAGCGCGCACGCAACGCCTACGACACCGGTGACCGCCACTACTTCGACGCTGTGAGTCGCGGTGCCAACTACTTCGGCGCGGCCCTGGAGTTGGCCAATGCCTTCGGCAACCCCGACCTCGACTTGCGGGTGAAGTTGCGCCTGTACATCAATCAAGATTCGGCCATCACCTGGGGTCCGCTCGCCGGTTCCGGGCGGCGCGTCAGTGACTACGACCGCCTGCAACTGGCCGCGTCCTACCGAACGCGCTGGGGCTGGCTCGACGCCGGCTGGCGCTTGGGTGACCTGGGGCTGAAAACCGACTCGTGGACCTTGTCATACCAAGCACCCTGGCCAGGTATCCCGCTGTACGTTCGCTACAACCACGGTCCCATGAACACCTTGTCGAACTACACACAGTCGCAAAGCTCCGTGGGCATCGGGCTTCGGTTCGCACGACCCAGCATCTAGCGTTTCACCACCAACCCAAGGCACGCCCCGCCATCAAACCACCCAGCAACACCGGCTGGTGCAGCATGTAAAAGCTGAGCGACCAACGGCCCAGCACCGCCAGCGGCTTCAACGCGCGCGGCACGCCGCCCGTCAGCACGCTGCGGTGGTGGTGCAGCAGCCACTGCCCTGCCGCCAGCCCCCACAGCATCACACCCAGCCAGGGCAGCACGGGCACATAGTCCTCGGTAACGGGCTTGTGCGTGACCAGCCCGACCCAGTTGGTGGCGCGCGTGTCGAAGACCGGATGCTGAAAGAAAAACGGCAGCGCGATGCACAGCGCGCCGAACGCCCACAACGGCCACAGCCGGTCCTGCAGCGAGGCCGCCAGCCGCGTCATCACCAACATCACCGCCAGCCCGTGCAGCACGCCGAAATAGATGAAGCTTTGCGGGAACATCCAGGCCGAGCCCGCACTGACCAGCAGCGCGCAGGCAGCCACCTGGGCCCAGCGTTTCCAGAAGCGCGGCCAGCGCTGGCCGGCCTGCAGCGCCACCGCCTGCGACAAGCCGGCACAGAACACGAAGAGCGTGACGATGCTCGCGCGCTGCGTCATCCAGAACGGGTCGCGCGTGAAGGCCTGTATCGGCGTCAGCAGGCGGAAATAGTTCAGGTCGAAACAAAAATGGAAAACCGCCATCCAGGCGATGGCCATGCCGCGCAGCGCGTCCAGGCGATCAAATCGATCGCGGTGACCACCGCGCAACTTCAACTTCAGCAGCGGATTCATGCCGCCTTCTCGTAAATGTCGGTGAAGCGCGCACCGTCCCAGGCATACAGCAAGAATGCAGCGTGCACACAATGGCTGGCACCTTGCGGCCGGAACAGGCCCACGCAGGCACCCTTGGCATCGCGCACGCTGCGGTAGACCACGCCGCCCGAGCCAGCGGCCTGCAGTTGCGCGCCCAGAGCGCGGCTGGCGCTGTAGTCGGCCGGGTCGTAGACGGCAGCCGGCACCGCGCCAGCAGGCCGCAAGTCATGCAGACGCGCGTCGATGGCCACGTGGTACAGCCGCATTGGCAAATGTTGGGCTCGCTGCTGCGTGGCGCCCAGGAAAGCAGCGTGGTGGTGGCGCGTTTCGGCCACCGCCGTGGCGCGTTCGTGGGCCGCGTAGAACACGCCCCGGCTGCCGTCGGCGAAGCGGCTGCCCAGCACATTCACAGGCGTGAAGGCGGCCATGATGGGCCCGCTGCCGGGCCCGAATACGCGGTGTTCGCGCGGCACGCGTTCGATCTGCCCGGTGTCGTCGCGCAGGCGTTCGTTGGTCATCGCCTCCAGAGCGTAGAGCGCGTCGAAGTCGTCGGCGTCGGCCACGCGGTCGAAGAGATTGATGGCCGGGTAGCGCGTGGGCACGATGCGGCAGGCCTGCTGCCAGCGCACGCGCCGCACGGCCAGTTCACCTGCTGCGCTCAACAGCGCCGCCGGGGCTACAGCCATCAGGACCAGCCCCCGCCACGCACGCCGTCCAGGTAACGCCGCACCATGTTCAGGTCGCTGACGTTGCCGGCCAGCATGCGGTCCATCGCGGTGCCGCCACCGAAAGGCGCGGCCGTGTTCGGCTGGCGCACCCAGGCGTCGGCAGCTACCGCGTCAGGCAGCAAGATCTGCAGGTTCTTGTAAATGCCCAGGATGTTGGACAGCCGCTCCAGCGTGTCGCGTGGCAAGGCAGCTTTTTCAGGCTGCTTGCGCCACGCGAAGTAGGTGGAGCGGGGCGGCTGGCCCAGCAGCTTCAATTGCTCATCGACGGTCAAGCCCCAGGCTTCTACGATGCGGCTGAAGGCGCGCAGGCCGGCGGCGGCCATGCGTTCGGGGCTGATCTCAGGCGGGGCAGCGGGGGCGAGAACAGCGCTCATCGTAAACATCCTGATCTGGACATGCCGCTAAGTTTAGTCCAGAACAAGATTAATGACCAGCCCACCATCAGGCTGGCTCGCCCCTCAAACGTCCGCGAAGCGCCCGCCGCTTTCGGCCTGGCGCACCACCACGGCCGCCGGCTCGAAGCGAGGGCCGTGAGCGGCCGCCAGTTCCCGCGCCCGCGCCACAAACGTCGCTGCGCCCATCGCGTTGATGAACTGCAGCGCGCCGCCGTGAAAAGGCGCAAAACCCCAGCCGAAGATGCTGCCGATGTTGCCGTCGGCGGTGGAGCGCAAGACGCCTTCTTCGAAGCAGCGCGCAGCCTCGTTGGCCTGGGCAAACATCAAGCGGTCGATCAGTTCGCGCTGCTCGGGTTGTTGCGCGGCCACCGGAAACATCTCAGCCAAGCCGGGCCACAGTTGCTTGCCGTCGGCCGACCAATCGTAGAAGCCCTTGCCAGCCTTCTTGCCGATGCGGCCGATTTCGCACAACTGCCGCACCGCGCCCATGCCGGGGTGTTCGGCGTACGTGCTTCCTTCGGTCGCCAGGTCCTTTTTAGCCTGATCGGCGACATGCAGGCCCAGGCTCAGGCTGACCTCATCTTGCAGCGCCAGCGGCGGCATCGGCATGCCGGCTTGCAGGCCCGCCACCTCGATGCTGCGCGGGTGCACGCCTTCCTTCAGCATCGCGATGCCTTCCATCACATAGGTGCCGAAGACGCGGCTGGTGTAGAAACCGCGGCTGTCGCTGACGACGATGGGCGTCTGGCCGATCTGCAGCACGTAGTCGAAGCCTTTGGCCAGCGTCTCGTTGCTGGTCTCTTTGCCGACGATGATTTCCACCAGTGGCATCTTGTCCACCGGGCTGAAGAAATGCAGGCCGATGAAGTTGGCAGGCTTGGCGCTGGCCTGCGCCAGGCCGGTGATGGGCAACGTGGATGTGTTGGACGCAAAGACGACATCGGCACCCAGCACCGCCTGCACCTTGCGCGTCACGTCGGCCTTCACGGCGCGGTCTTCGAACACGGCTTCGATGACCAGGTCGCAGCCGGCCAGCGCCGAGTAATCGGCCGTCGGGGTGATCAGCGCCAGCAACGTAGCGCTCTTTTCAGGCGTGCTGCGGCCGCGCTTGACGGCCTTGTCCAGCAAGCCCTGGCTGTAGCCCTTGCCGCGCTCGGCGGCCTCCAGGGTGCCGTCCAGCAGCACGACGTTGATGCCGGCCTTGGCCGACACATAGGCGATGCCCGCACCCATCATCCCGGCGCCCAGCACGCCCAGCTTCTGCACCTTCGAAGGCGCGATGCCGGCAGGGCGTGATGCCCCTTTTTTGATCGCGTTCAGCTGGTACCACAGCGTGTTGATCATGTTGCGCGAAGCCTGCGACATCGCGCAGGCCGCGAAGTAGCGGCTTTCCACCACGCAGGCGTTGTCGAAGTCCATCAAACCGCCTTCGAACAGGCTGGACATGATGTGTTGCACCGCCGGGTAATTGCCCTGGCTCTTGGCCGCCGCGATGGATGGCGCGATGGCGAACAACTGCGCCATGGCCGGCGAGCGCGAGTCACCGCCGGGCATCTTGAATTTGGCTACATCCCAAGGCTGTTTGGCCTTGGGGTTGGCTGCGATCCAGGCCTTGGCCTGCACCATCAAATCGTCGCGGTCTTGCGCGACTGCCGTCAGCAGCCCCATGGCCAGCGCCTTGGCCGGGCTGAGGTCGCCGCCCTCACCGCAAATCTGCATCGCCTGCTGAATGCCGACCAAGCGCGGCAGTCGCACCGTGCCGCCACCGCCAGGCAGCAGGCCCAGCTTCACCTCGGGCTGGCCGATCTTCAAACGCGGGTTGTTGATGGCAATGCGCGCATGGCAGGCCAGCGCCAGTTCCAGCCCGCCGCCGAGTGCATGGCCGTTGATGGCAGCCACCACCGGTTTGCCTTGCAATTCGAGTTCGCGCAGCACTTTCTTCATCGCCAAGCTGGCGTCAAAAGGCTGCTGCGGCGTGGTCCATTTCGACATCCGGTCCAGGTCGCCGCCGGCACAGAAGTCGGCCTTGGCCGACGTCAGGATGAGGCCCTTGGCCGCAGGGTCGGCCAGCTTCTCGATGGCAACGGCAATACCGGCCATCAAGTCGTCGCCGACCACATTCATCGGCCGACCCGGCAGGTCCATCGAGGCGACCACGATACCGTCGTCGCCCATCGTC
Organism: Burkholderiales bacterium; assembly: GCA_038316205.1. Taxonomy (GTDB): domain Bacteria; phylum Pseudomonadota; class Gammaproteobacteria; order Burkholderiales; family Burkholderiaceae_C; genus Rubrivivax. Next base: position 42,965 of record JBBQAI010000021.1, on the reverse strand, counting down.
AATTGAATCGCTGTTGCCATGGTCAGACCCGCTCGATGATGGTTGCAATGCCCATGCCGCCGCCCACGCACAGCGTGGCGCAGCCGGTGCTCAAATTCCTGCGCTCCAGCTCGTCCAGCAAGGTGCCCAGGATGATGCAACCGGTGGCGCCCAGCGGGTGGCCCATCGCGATGGCGCCGCCGTTGACGTTGACGCGGTCCAGGCTGACGCCCAAGTCGCGTGCGGTCTTCATCGGCACCACGGCAAAGGCCTCGTTGATTTCCCACAGGTCGATGTCGCTGGACTGCATGCCGGCCTTGGCCAGCGCCTTGCGGCAGGCCGGCGTGGGCCCGGTCAGCATGATGGTCGGCTCACTGCCGATGACGGCAGCGGCAAGGATGCGCGCACGCGGCTTCAAGCCTGTCTTGTCACCGCCGATCTTCGAACCCACCAGCATCAGCGCGGCGCCGTCGACGATGCCACTGCTGTTGCCCGCGTGGTGCATGTGGGTGATGCGCTCCACCGTGGTGTATTTGCGCAGCGCGGTGGCGTCGAAGCCCATCGCGCCCATTGCCGCGAAGCTGGGTTCCAGCTTGGCCAGGGCTTCCAAGGTCGCGCCTTCGCGGATGGTTTCGTCACGGTCCAGCATCAACAGGCCGGCGATGTCTTGCACCGCCACCACGCTGCGCGCGAAGCGGCCTTCGGCCCGCGCAGCAGCGGCTTTGCGGTGCGAATTCAAGGCGTAGCCATCGACATCAGCGCGCCCCCAACCTTCCAGCGTGGCGATCAAATCGGCGCCCACGCCCTGCGGCACAAAGCCCAGCTTCTGGTTGATGCGGGGGTCCATGAACCAGGCGCCACCGTCGCTGCCCATGGCCCAGCGGCTCATGCTTTCCACGCCACCGGCCACCACGAGATCTTCATAGCCACTCGCCACTTTGGCGGCCGCCAGGTTGATGCTCTCCAGCCCGCTGGCGCAGAAACGGCTTTGCGTCACGCCGGCCACCGTTTGCGCCCAATCGGCGTCAAGCACCGCCGTGCGCGCGATGTCGGCGCCCTGTTCGCCCACCGGTGTCACGCAGCCCAGCACCAGGTCATCGACCAGTGCGGTGTTCAAGTCATTGCGCTGCTGCATGGCGCGCAGCAGGGTGCTCAGCAGCCAGACAGGCGAAGCCTGGTGCAGGCCACCGTCTTTCTTGCCCTTGCCGCGCGGCGTACGCAGGTGGTCGTAGATAAACGCTTCACTCATCAGGTTCTCCTTCGCCAGCTCACATGAAGCGTGAGGCCAGCTCTTTCATGATCTCGTTGGTGCCGCCGTAGATGCGCTGCACGCGGGCATCGACATACAGCTCGGCGATGGGGTAGTCCATCATGTAGCCGTAACCGCCGAACAGCTGCAGGCATTCGTCCATTACCTTGCATTGCTGCTCACTGACCCAGGCCTTGGCCAGTGCGGCGCGCGCGGCGTCGAGTGCGCCCTTCAGGTGGGCGGCCATGCAGGCGTCGACGAAAGCGCGCGCGGCCAGCACCGTGGCCTGCACTTCGGCCAGCTTGAAGCGGGTGTTTTGAAAGTCCCACAGGCTCTTGCCGAAAGCCTTGCGTTCCTTGACGTACTTCAGCGTCTCGTCCAGCGCACGCTCCATCGCACCGACGCCGCTGACCGCGATGATCAAGCGCTCTTGCGGCAGTTGCGCCATCAATTGGAAAAAGCCCTGCCCTTCCTGGCCGCCGATGAGGTTGTCCACCGGCACACTCACGTCGTCGAAGAACAGCTCTGACGTGTCCTGCGCGTGCATGCCGACCTTGTCCAGTTGCCGGCCACGGCGGAAGCCCGGCGCCGCATCGGTCTCGACCATCAGCAATGAAACGGCCCGCGCGCCTTCGGCGCGCTTGCCATCCGCGCCGGCCTCACTGCCCGTCTTGCAGACGACAACGATCAGGTTGGCGTTCTGCCCGTTGGTGATGAAGGTCTTGGCGCCGTTCAACACGTAATCATGGCCGTCACGCACAGCCCGCGTGCGCACTGCCTGCAAATCGCTGCCGGTGCCGGGCTCGGTCATCGCAATGGCGGTGATGAATTCGCCTGTCACCATCTTGGGCAACCAACGCTGCTTTTGCGCCTCGGTGCCGTAATGCAGCAGATAGGGCGCGACGATGGCCGAATGCAAGCCGCCGCCCCAGCCCGAGACATTGGCGCGTGCCTGTTCCAACAAGATCACGGCCTCGTGTCCGAAATCACCACCGCCGCCACCGTATTCAACCGGCGTGCTGACGCACAACAAGCCGTTCGCACCGGCCTCGCGCCACACCTCGGGGCCCAGCTTGCCGGCAGCGCGGAATTCAGCCGCCCGCGGCACCCATTTGTCGGCGATGTAGCGCGCCACGCTGTCTTGCAGCATGCGGTGCTCTTCGGTCATCCACGACGACGGAAAATTCGGCAGGCTCATTTCGATTCCAGTTGTTTGCGCACCGTTGCGTTGATGACCCGCAATTCGGCCAAGGAAGCCTCGATGTGCGCCCGCTTGACTTGCAGCTCGGTGATGGCTTGGTCGGTGCGTTCCAAAACAAACTTCAATTGCTGCACGCGACCTTCGCCGTCGGCACCGTACAGGTCCAGGTAATGCTTGATTTCGTCCAGGCTGGCGCCGATGGCCTTGCTGCGCAGAATCAAGGCCAGCCGCGCGCGGTCGCGCCGTGTGTAGACCCGCGTGCCGTTGATGCGCTGCGGCTTCAGCAAATCCTTGTCTTCGTAGAAGCGGATGGTGCGCAGCGTGATGCCGAATTCGGCGCACAACTCGGTGATGCCAAAGAGTGAGCCGGTGTCTTCGTCGCGGTGTGAATCGACCGCCACGATCGCCGCGTTCCGGGCGGCAGCCGCTTGCTTGCGCAGCACTTGCGGCGCCAGCATGCTCAGACGAAACGCTGCAGCTTCATCGCCACGCTCATGTCGCCGCTGACCTTGAACTTGCCCATCATGAAGCCGGTGGCCGGCTCCAGTTCGCCGGTCAGCAGCGCACCCAGGTTGTCCAGCGTGATGGCCACCGTGCAGTCGGCGTCCAGGTTGTCGTTGCTGACGGTGCCCGGCACGCTCTTGCCGTCGAGGAAGACCACGCCATCGGCGCCGCAGTCGAACTTCAGCGTGGCGTTCAGGCCGCTGGCAGTGGCCATTTTGGTGCGCAGGGTTTCGGTGCAGGCTTGCATGTCCATGGATTACCTCGGGTGACTTTGAAAATGGAAGACAGGGTCGGGATTGCGACTACCAGGCATCGTATCGGGGGCGACTGCCGCAGACATCCGCGTATTCACCTATCGGTCACTAGGTTGACGTTAACGTCACCCTGCAGCCTAATGCGGTACCCCTCTCGCAACCTTAGCAGCATCCGCTCCTGCCCATGAACGCAACTTCGCGCTACCTCAGCGTCTTCCGCCCCGGCCTCTTTGCCGGGCAAACCATCTGGGTGACCGGCGGCGGCAGCGGCATCGGGCGCTGCGTGGCGCACGAACTGGCATCGCTGGGTGCCCAAGTCGTGATCAGCGGGCGCACGCAGGCCAAACTGGACACGGTGGCCACCGAGATTGTTGAAGATGGCGGTTTGTGCGTGACCACGGCCTTCGACATCCGCGACGAAGAGGCCGTGAAGGCCGGCGTGGCGGCGGTCGTCGCGCAACACGGCGCTGTGGCCGGCCTGGTGAACAACGCCGGCGGGCAGTTCCCGGCACCACTGCTGGCCATCAGCAAGAAGGGCTTCGACGCGGTGGTGGCCAACAACCTCACCGGCGGCTTTTTGATGATGCGCGAGCTGTTCAACCAGTGCATGCAGGCGCACGGTGGCAGCATCGTCAACATGACGGCCGACTTCCGCAATGGCATGCCCGGCATGGGCCACAGCGGTGCGGCGCGAGCGGGCATGAGCAACCTCACCGCCACCGCCGCGTTCGAATGGGCGCACGCCGGTGTGCGCGTCAACGCGGTGGCACCGGGCTGGATCGCCAGCAGCGGCATGGACACCTATGGCGGCGCGATGAAATCCATCATCCCGAAGTTGAAACAGCACGTGCCGCTGCGGCGCATGGGCGTGGAGGCCGAAGTCAGCGCGGCCATCGTCTTCCTGCTGTCTCCGGGCGCCAGCTTCATCACCGGCGTGACCTTGCAGATCGACGGCGCCGCTTCCTTGGGCAGCGACATCTTTCCTTTGGGTACAACGTCCACGTCGCTGCCTTTCGATGGCTTCCACCGAGCCGTCACGCCCGAGGTGCTGAAGTAATGCCGGCTTTGGGATCGTTGATCGACACGCGCTCGGCGGCCTTCAAGGCCAATGCTGCACGCATGCAAGAGCGCCTGGCGCAGGTGCAAGCGCTGCAGGCGAAAGTCATTGCCGAATCGAACAGCAAGCGCAAGAAGTTCGACGAGCGCGGCCAGTTGCTGCCGCGTGAACGCGTGGCGCGGCTGATCGACAGGGGCAGCGATTTCCTGGAACTCAGCCCGCTGGCGGGCCTGGGCATGCACGACGACGACGGCAAGAAGAGCGTGCTGGGCGGCGGCAGCATCGTCGGCATCGGCACGGTCGCCGGCAAGCGCGTGCTGATCAGCGCCAGCGACAGCGCGGTGAAGGGCGGCACCATCGCGCCGATGGGGCTTAAAAAAGCGCTGCGCGCGCAGGAATTGGCGGCGCAGAACAAGCTGCCGCTGATTGCGCTGGTGGAATCGGGCGGCGCCAATTTGATGTACCAGGCCGAGATTTTTGTCGATGGCGGCCGCACCTTCGCGAACCAGGCGCGGCTGTCGGCAGCAGGCATACCGCAGATCGCCGTGGTGCACGGTTCGTCCACCGCCGGCGGCGCCTACCTGCCGGGTTTGAGCGACTACGTGGTGCTGGTCAAAGGCCGCAGCCACATCTACCTGGCCGGGCCACCGCTGGTGAAAGCGGCCATCGGTGAAGACGCGACCGACGAAGAACTGGGCGGCGCGCAGATGCACGCCGAAGTCACCGGCCTGGGCGAATACCTCAGCGACAACGACGGCCACGCCATCGCACTGGTGCGCGAACTGATGGACAAGCTGCCGTGGGACGTTGTCCCTGCACCGACCAGCGTTTCCGAGCCTTTGTTCAGCGCGGATGAATTGATGGGCGTGGTGCCGGCGGACGATCGCGAGCCTTACGACGTGCGCGAGGTCATCGCACGCCTGGTCGATGGCAGCGACTTCCTGGAATTCAAAGCCAATTACGCGGCCGACACCGTATGCGGCCATGCGCGCCTGCACGGCCACGCCGTCGGGCTGATCGGCAACAACGGCCCCATCCAACCCACCGGTTCGACCAAGGCCGCGCAATTCATCCAAGCCTGCGACCAGGCCGGTGTGCCGCTGGTTTTCTTGCAGAACACCACCGGCTACATGGTCGGCAAGGCGGCCGAACATGGCGGCGCCATCAAGCACGGCAGCAAGATGATCCAGGCCGTGGCGAATGCCCGCGTGGCCAAGTTCACCGTCGTGCTGGGCGGCAGTTTCGGCGCCGGCAATTACGGCATGTGCGGCCGCGGCTTCGACCCGCGCTTCATCTTCAGCTGGCCCAGCGCGCGCACCGCCGTGATGGGTGGCGCGCAGGCCGCCAAGGTGATGGACATCCTGAACCGCAACAAGCTGGAACGCATGGGCCTGCCAGCCAACGACGAAGCCCTGGCCGCGATGAGCGACGCGCTGCGCAACCGGCTGGATGCCGAGAGCGACGTGCTCTTCGGCACCGCGCGGCTGTGGGACGACGGCGTCATCAACCCCTGCGACACGCGCCGCGTATTGGGCCTGTGCCTGGCGTTGGCGCGCGAAGCCGAACAACGAACCCTGCGGCCTAACACCTTCGGTGTGGCGCGCTTCTGAAACACGAGAAGAACGGAGACACGACATGAAATTCACCGCCGAACACCGCCAACTGGAAGACACCGTCATCAAGTTCTGTGACAAGGAAATCAACCCCCATGTCGCAGAATGGGAAAAGGCCGAGCAATTCCCCAGCCACGAACTGTTCAAGAAGTTGGGCAACCTGGGCCTGCTGGGTTTGAAGTACCCCGAGGAATTCGGCGGTGCCGGCCTTGACTTCAGCTACAGCATGGTGATGGCCGAAGCACTCGGCCAGTGCAATTGCGGCGGTGTGCCGATGGCCATTGGCGTGCAGACCGACATGGCCACGCCAGCCCTGGCGCGTTTCGGCAGCGATGAGTTGCGCAAGGAATTCCTCACACCCACCATCAGCGGGGACTACGTGGCTTGCCTGGGCGTCAGCGAACCGGGCGGCGGCTCGGACGTGGCAGCATTGAAAACCACAGCCAAGGCGGACGGCGCCGACTACGTCATCAACGGCAGCAAGATGTGGATCACCAATGGCATGAAGGCGGACTGGTGCTGCTTGTTGGCCAACACCAGCGACGTTTCCAAAGACACCCCGGCGCACAAGAACAAGAGCCTGATCGTGGTGCCGATGGACGCGCCCGGCATCACCAAGCAGAAGATCCACAAGATCGGCATGGACAGCAGCGACACCGCGCAAATCTTCTTCGACAACGTGCGCGTGCCCAAGCGCAACCTGATCGGCCAGGAAGGCCTGGGCTTCACCTTCCAGATGCTGCAGTTTCAGGAAGAGCGTCTGTGGGGCGCGGCCGGTTCGCTGCGCAGCCTGGACCGCTTGATCGACCAGACCATCGAATACACGCGCCAACGCAAGGCTTTCGGCAAAAGCATTCTCGACAACCAGGTCGTGCATTACCGCCTGGCCGAATTGCGCACCGAAGTCGAAGCGCTGCGCGCGCTGACTTACCGGGCGGTGGAGCTCTACATCAGCGGCAAAGACGTCACCAAGCTGGCCAGCATGGCCAAGCTGAAGTGCGGCCGGCTGAGCCGAGAGGTGACAGACGCCTGCCCGCAGTACTGGGGCGGCATGGGCTACACGCGCGACAACCCGATCAGCCAGGCCTACCGCGACAGCCGTTTGATCAGCATCGGCGGCGGTGCCGACGAGGTGATGCTGGGCATCATCTGCAAGCTCGAAGGCACGCTGCCGGGGAAGTCGCTGTGAGCGCCCTGCACTTGGAAACGCTGCTGCTGCGCCGTGACGCGGGCGTGCTTTACGTCACGCTGAACCGGCCCGAAGTGCGCAACGCGATGTCGATGGCGATGGTGCTGGAGCTGCGCCAGGTTCTGGCTGCGGCCGAAGCCGATGGCGTGACGCGCGTGCTGGTGCTGCGCGGCGCAGGCGGGCATTTTTGCGCCGGCGCTGACCTGCGCGACATGGCCAGCGCGCGCTTGCAACTGGCGGCCGACGACCAGGCCGTGGTCAAGGTCAACGCGGCTTTCGGTGAACTGTGTGTGGCCTTCGCCGACACCGGCCTGGCAACCGTCGCCGTGCTGGAAGGCACGGTGATGGGCGGCGGCTTCGGGCTCGCCTGCGTGGCCGACGTGGCCCTGGCCGGCACCAGCGCGGTGTTCCGCTTGCCCGAGACCAGCCTGGGCGTGGTGCCGGCACAGATCGCGCCCTTCCTGGTCGAACGCCTGGGCTATGCCGAAGCCAAACGCCTGGCCGTGACCGGCGGCAAGCTGGACGCCGAAGCCGCGCTGCGTTTGCGCCTGGTGCACGCCGTGCATGCGGCCGGCGCGCTGGACCACGCGCTGGCGGCGGTGCTGGCTGACATCCTGCAATGCGCACCGGGCGCGGTGGCAGCCACCAAGGCACTGATCAGCCAGGCGCGCTTCCACACGCCGGCTTCGCAAGTGCAGCACGCGGCTGAAGTTTTCTCAGCCGCCGCGCTGGGCGAAGAAGGCACCGAAGGCACGACCGCCTTCCTGCAAAAACGCAAGGCACGCTGGGTGCCGCAGTGAGTTTTTTGCGATGACCTTCGGCAAGATCCTGATCGCCAACCGGGGCGAGATTGCGTGCCGCGTGATGCGCACCGCGCGCCGCCTGGGCTACCGCACCGTGGCCGTGTTCAGCGACGCCGACGCGCAAGCCCCGCACGTGCAGCAGGCCGACGAAGCGGTGCACATCGGCGCGTCGCCAGCCGCCGATTCCTACCTGAACATCGCGGCACTGCTGGCTGCTGCCAAGGCCACCGGCGCCGACGCCGTGCACCCCGGCTACGGCTTCCTGTCTGAACGCGCCGACTTCGCGCAAGCCTGCGCTGAGGCCGGCCTGGTGTTCATCGGCCCGCCGCCCGAGGCCATCCGCGCGATGGGCGACAAGGCGCAGGCCAAGCGCCGCATGCGGGCCGCCGGCGTGCCGTGTGCGCCAGGTTATTTGGGCGAAGCGCAAGATGACGCGACGCTGATCGCCGAGGCCGCGAAGCTGGGTTTGCCGCTGCTGGTCAAGGCGGTGGCGGGCGGCGGTGGGCGCGGCATGCGGCTGGTGCACGAGACGGCTGAAATGCCGGCCGCGCTGGCCGGTGCGCGGCGTGAAGCGCTGAGCGCTTTTGGTGACGGCACCCTGATGCTGGAACGGCTGATCGCCAACGGCCGGCACATTGAAGTGCAGGTCTTCGCCGACGCCCACGGCCAGGCCATCCACCTGGGTGAACGCGACTGCACGGCACAACGGCGGCGGCAGAAAGTCATCGAGGAGGCGCCGTCGCCGGTGGTCACACCCGCGATGCGCGAGACGCTGGGCCGCGACGCCGTGGCCGCTGCGCTGGCCGTGGGTTATTGCGGCGCGGGCACGGTGGAATTCATCGTCGATGCGCAAATGCAGCATTACTTTCTGGAAATGAACACGCGGCTGCAGGTCGAGCACACGGTGACCGAATCCATCACCGGCCTGGACCTGGTGGAATGGCAATTGCGCGTGGCGCAGGGCGAACCGCTGCCGCTGACGCAAGACCAGATCACGTTCAGCGGCCACGCCATCGAGGCCCGGCTGTACGCCGAAGATCCGTACGACGGCTGGGCGCCGCAGACGGGGCGTATCGCCGGCTGGTGGCCCGAGGCTTCGAGCGTCCGCATCGACCACGGCATCGCCGAAGGCGGCGAGGTGACACCGCATTACGACGCGATGGTCGCCAAGTTCGTCGCCCACGGCCACGACCGCGCAGACGCCGTGCGCCGCCTGACGCGGGCCCTGGAAGACGTGCCTCTGCTGGGCCTGCGCAACAACGGCCGCTTCCTGCGGGACCTGCTGCTGCACCCGCAGTTCACCGCCGCGCAGATGAGCACGACGCGGCTGGACGAATGGGCTGGGTCTGCGTCTGCGTCTGCGTCTGCGTCTGCGTCTGCGGATACGACCGACGGCGGTGACGCGCACGCGCTGATGCGCCGCCCGCAACCCGATGACGAAACCTGGGCCGTGGCTGCCGCGCTGCTGAGCAGCCCCGCTGGCCCACGCGCAGTCACCCGGCCTGCCAGCGTGGCGCGGTACGACCTGACGCTCGTCTGCAACGGCCAGACGCGCACCTTGCGCGCGCCGCCTGACGACGTGACATTGCTGTCACGCGATGGCGCGACCGTGCGCTGGCGCAGCGACGGCGTGCAACGCCAGGCCATTGCTGTTCAAGACGGCACCACGCTGCACTTGTCTAGACAAGCTGCGACTTTCAGTTTCAGCGAACCGTCGCCCTACCCTGCCGGCGACAAGGCCAGCGACCCCGGCCGCGCCCGTGCGCCAGTGGCCGGCGTGGTGGCGCAGGTGGCCGTGGCAGTGGGCGATGCCGTTGTCGCGGGCCAGCCGCTGGTCTGTGTCGAGGCGATGAAGATGGAAATGTGGCTGAACGCGGCCGTTGCCGGCACGGTGCGCACCGTCCACGTTGAGCCCAAAGACAGTGTGGCCAGCGGCGCCGTGCTGGTCGAGATCGACGTGACCGAATAGCAACCCAGCCTGAAGCCCGACATGAACAACGACAAAGCCATCCTCACCTGCGCCCTGACCGGCGTGCTGACCAATCCGCAGCAGCACCCGGTGCCCGTGACGCCCGCGCAGATGGCGGCCGAGGCGCGCGATGCCTTCAACGCCGGTGCCAGCATCATGCATGTGCACCTGCGCAGCCAGGAGCCCGGATACGGCCACATGCCCAGCTGGGACCCGGACGTGGCCGATGCGGTGGTCAGCGCCATCCGCGCCGCCTGCCCCGGCGTCATCATCAACCTGACCACCGGCGTGGTCGGCAAGGACATCAGCGGCCCTGCGGCCTGCCTGCGCCGCGTCAAGCCCGAGGCCGCCGCCTGCAACGCCGGCACGCGGAACTACCTGAAGATCAAGGACAACGGCGAGTGGGCCTGGCCGCCGATGGTTTTCGACAACCCGGTGGCCAAGGTGCAGCAGATGCTGGACGTGATGAACGAAGTCGGCATCCACCCGGAATTCGAATGCTTCGACGTGGGCATCGTCCGCAGTGTGGGCATGTACCTGAAGGCAGGGATGTTCAGTGGCGTGCCCGAACTCAACTTCGTGATGGGCGTGGCCAGCGGCATGCCCTGCGACGCCGACTTGCTGGCACTGCTGCCGCGCTACGCACCGCCAGATGCCGTGTGGCAGACCACGCTGATCGGCCGCGCCGAAATCTGGCCCGTGCACCAGAAGACCGCTGAGTTGGGTGGCATGCTGCGCAGCGGCCTGGAAGACACCTTCTACCTGCCAGGCGGCGGGCGCGCCACGGGGAACGGCGTGCTCATCGAAGCGCTGGCTGCCTGCGCCCGACAAGCTGGCCGCGAGGTGGCCACCCCGGACGAAGCACGTGCACGCCTCGGCCTGCGGACGGCCGCTGCGGCCTGAACGCTAACGGTTGACCGCTGAGCGTTCAGCGCTGAGGGTTCAGCGCTTCTTCGGCTTCATCGGGTTGGCCGCCAGCGGCGCCAAGCCGGCGGGCAGGCCTGGCGGGTTGGGCGTGTGCACCTTCTTCGGCTTCTTGGCTTCTTTGTTGCCGTTCTTGGAATTGCTCATGGTGCGATGGCCGGTGTTGAGGAGGCCTGAATGCTGCACCACAAACGACAAGCGGCTCTGTACGATGCCCAACGGCCACCACAAACGGCCAACCCATGCGCATGCACTACCTCAACTTCGACCCCAGCGAAAACGCCGACGGCGTGTGGACACTCGAGGCCTTTGCGTCCACCGCCACCGAGCAGCACGCTGCCGTGATGGCCGAGGTGCAGCAGGTGCTGGACTGGGCGCAGCAGCAGTTCCCGCACAGCCACGGGCCTATCGAGGACGGCATGGGCATGGACTGGCACCACGACCTGCAGGTGCAGTTGGAAGATGACCGCTGGCATGCCGTGACGTTGACATTGGCCGGTTCAACCCGCTTTGCCGAGGCTTTTTTGGCAACCTTCAGCGCAGCCGATTGAAAGATTCCGTCGGTACCCACGACCACCCCAGATGAACACACCAGCCCGGAAAACCACCATGACGCGCCGCAAACTGATGAATCTGCTCTCGCTGTTCGGCATCGGCGCCAGCGCGGCTTCCGCCAGCACGGCCGCGGAGAACCTCACACCGCGCAGCGACCGCGTGCAGAAGACCGACGCCGAATGGCGCCAGCAATTGCCGGCCGCCGCCTACGACGTGCTGCGCCACGAAGGCACCGAGCGGCCCTACACCAGCGCGCTCAACGCCGAGAAGCGAGCGGGGCAGTACGCCTGCGCGGGCTGCGGGCTGGCGCTGTTCGCTTCCAGCGCCAAGTTCGACAGCGGCACCGGTTGGCCCAGCTTCTTCCAGCCGCTGCCCGATGCAGTCGTCACACGCACCGACTACAAGCTGATCCTGCCGCGCACCGAATACCACTGCGCCCGCTGCGGCGGCCACCAAGGCCACGTCTTCAACGACGGGCCCCGGCCCACGGGCCAGCGCTACTGCAACAACGGCGTGGCGCTGCGCTTTGAGGCGCAAGCCGCCTGAAAACGCGGCCGATGCCACGGCAACAGCGTCGCCGCTTCATTGGTAGGTGGGTTCGTCCCACCACGGAAACCAGGGCGGCATGTCGGCCGACACGCGACCGGTGAACTGCGCCGGCCGCTTTTCCAGAAAGGCCATCACGCCCTCTTTCGCGTCGGGCGAGGCACCGCGCGAAAAGATGGCGCGGCTGTCCACGCGGTGGGCGTCCATCGGGTCGGCAGCGCCCAACATGCGCCACATCATCTGGCGCGTCAGTGCGATGGAAACAGGCGCTGCGTTCTCGACGATCTCGCGGGCGATGGCCTGCGCGGCGGGCAGCAATTGGTCGGCTGGCAGCACTTGGCGCACCAGGCCGCCGGCCAGTGCTTCGGCGGCGTCGAAGACGCGCCCCGAGTAGGTCCATTCCAGCGCCCGGCTGATGCCCACGATGCGTGGCAGGAAAAAGCTGGAGCAGGCCTCGGGTGTGATGCCGCGCCGGTTGAAGACGAAGCCCACGCGGGCGCTGTCGCTGGCCAGGCGGATGTCCATCGGCAGCAGCATCGTCGCGCCGATGCCCACCGCTGCGCCGTTGATGGCGGCGATCACCGGCTTCAGGCTGTTGAAGATGCGCAGCGTGACGCGGCCGCCACCGTCGCGCACCGATTCGTCAGCCCAGTCCACCTCGCCGCCCTGTGTGGCGGCGCCCACACCCAGCCGGTCGCCGCGCGCGGCGTAGTCGAAGGTCTTGGCACCTTGCGACAAATCGGCGCCGGCGCAGAAGGCTCGGCCGGCACCGGTGACGATGACGGCGCGCACGTCGTCATCGGCGTCGGCGTGGTCGAAGGCGCGGATGAGCTCTTCCATCATCGTGCGATTGAAGGCGTTCAGCTTGTCGGGCCGGTTCAGCGTGATGGTGAACACGTGTTCGGCCTGGGTGCACAACAGCGTTTCGAATTCGGGCATGGCGGTCTCCTTCAAGTTCATCGTCAGGGTGGCCATCCGCATCAGGGCTGGTTTCAGCGCTGGGTTCAGCGTGTCGGCGCGCCATACAGGGCTTCGGCGCGCTGGAACAGCGACCAGCTGGTGGCGATGTATTTGTCGCCCCCACGCGCCCGGTTGCCACGGTGGGTGTGGGTGAAAGCAGCCGGGGCGATCAGCAGCGTGCCGGTGCGCGGGCGGATCAGGCGTTGCTGGTAGAGAAACTCGGTCTCGCCGGCCTCGAAGTCGTCGTTCAGGTAGACCGACCACAGCAGCACGCGGTGCAGCGAATCGCCGGCCGCATCGCGGGGCCCGTGTTGCGACGGATAGTGCTCGCTGTGCCAATACGGATACCCGCCCTGGTCGGCCAGGTATTTCTGCAGGTTGATGCCGCCCGGCCGCAGCACCTGGTTCAGCAACTGGTTCAGCAGGTTGTCGTCCATGTCCACCAGGCGTTCAGGGGCCACCATCACCAACTGGCCGGTGACCGGGTCGGGCATCTTCAGTTGCAGCGGCGCCAGCACCGCGTGCGGGTAGCGGCGCACATAGCGGCGCAAACCGCTGAAAGCCGCGCGGTTCAGCAACTGGCGCGCGTCGGCCCAGGCCGGGTGGTCGTCCAGCCGGATGTCCCAGCTGTCCTTCAGCTTCACGTCCACCCCCCCGCCGGTGGCCCCGCGCACCGCTAGGTGACTGGCGTTGAAACGGGCGATCAGCGCCTGGCAGGTGGCAGCGTCCAGAACGTCGTCGTAAACCTCGATGAAATCCGGTGAATTCATGGCGGCGGGCCAGCGGCAGGACAGGCGCGCATTCTCGCTGCTGCTGAAGTCTTCACCCAAGGCCAAAAGCGGGGCTATAGGGCAGGGTTTACCAAGCACCAAACCCCGCAAATGAGGGGTGTGGCGCAGGGCGCATGTCCCATACCGTCAAATAACCCTTGTCCGACCGGCAGGGCAGCCACCAGAGCCCACCGACAGCGCCCCGTACCCCAGGGCGCTGATCATTTCAAATCAGGAGTTTCCATGTCCCAGCTTTTCGGGCAGTTGCTGCGCAGCGCCGCAGTCGCCAGCGCCTTCGCCTTCCCCCTGGCGCAAGCCGCCACGGTGATCGACTTCGAACCCGCCGCGCTGACGGGCCTTTACCTGCCAGCCGACGCCTTCGTGCAGGGTGACTACACCTTCACGACGAAGAACGACTTCGGCATCATCGACACGGCAGCGGCTCTGGGCGGTGTTTCACCCACCGGCAACGCCACGCAGTTCTATTTCAATTCCAACGACGGCAGCCTGGCCCTGGCGCGCACCGACGCCACAGGTTTCAACCTGGAAGGCTTCTCGGCCGCCTTCGTGCCGCTGGACCCAGCCTCGACGCAGCTCACGGTCATCTTCGCCACCGGCACCAAGCTGGACACTTCCGTGGTCACGGCCAGCTGGACTTTCGCGTCCAGCCTGACCAGCCACTTCGCGTTCAGCAGCTACGCCAGCCCGGCCGCTTTCGCGGCCTTCACCGGCCTGGCGACCGTTGAATTCCGCGCCTGTTCCTGGGTCGGCGGTGTCGCTTGCACGCAGCCGACGCTGAACAACGGCCAGTTCGCCATCGACGACATCCTCGTCTCGGCCGTGCCTGAACCCACCACCACCGTGTTGATGACGCTTGGCTTGCTCGGCCTGGGCCTGCGTGCCCGCCGGAACGCCCACATCAGCGCCCGCTGACATCCACGAACACCAGGACCACACCATGAAATTGACCCGCATCGGATTTGCGGTGGCCTTGCTCGCCGCCGCCTGCACCGCGCAAGCGCAAACCACCCCCCTGCCCGGCACCGGCGACACGCGCGACGTGCGCAAAGTGGCCAAGGTCTATATCGTTCAACTGGCGGGTGCCCCAGTGGCCACCTACACCGGCAACGTGCGCGGCCTGGCCGCCACCAAGCCGGTTGCGGGCAGCCGCCTGAACAGCCGGTCGGTGGCCGCACAGGCCTACGTCAGCCACCTGGCCACCCAGCGCGACGCCGTGCTGGCCCGCCTGGGCACCAAGGTCAACGTGCTGCACACCTACAACACCACCTTCAACGGCTTCGCCGCCGTGCTGACGCCGGCCCAGGCCGCGCAGTTGATGACCACCTCGGCCGTGATCTCGGTGGTCGAATCTGAATTGCGCCATCTCGACACCACGCGCACGCCCGACATGCTGGGCGAATCCGCTCCTGGCGGTGTCTGGTCGCAACTGGACGCCCTGTCGCGCAATGTCAAGGGCGAAGACATCATCGTCGCCCACATCGACACCGGCTTCTGGCCGGAAGACCCCAGCTTCGGTGACAAGCAGAACGCCGCCGGCAAGCCGGTGGCCTACTTCTCTGCGGGCACCCAGGTCTACGGCCCGCCGCCCGCCAAATGGGCCGGCACCTGCGTCACCGGCGAAGGCCTGACCGCCGCGATGTGCAACAACAAGGTCATCGGCGCGCGCTACTACGACGCCGACTTCCTGGCCTCGGGCGCTGTCGCTGCGGCCCTCGAATACAAGTCGCCGCGTGACGGCGACGGCCACGGTTCGCACACCGCGTCCACCTCGTCGGGCAACAGCGGCGTTGAGATCATCAGCGCCACCGGCGTGACCACGGCCATCATGTCTGGCGTGGCCCCGCGCGCCCGTCTGGCCATCTACAAGGTGTGCTGGACGGCCACCGTCAGCGCGCAAACGGGTTGCTACACCGCCGACACGCTGCGCGCCATCGACGACGCCGTGGCCGATGGCGTGGACGTGATCAACTTTTCGGTCAGCGGCACGCAGAACAACTACGTGGACCCGGTCGAGACGGCCTACCTGAACGCCACGGCGGCAGGCGTTTTCGTCGTGGCCGCTGCCGGCAACGACGGCCCCGCGGCCAACACCGTGGCCCACATTGGCCCCTGGTTGATGACGGCCGCTTCAGGCACGGTCGACCGCGCTGCGGGCGGCGGTGACCTGACGCTGGGCAGTGGCACCGTCAACAGCGGTTTCTCGCTGAACTTCTTTGGTGTGACGACCGGCAGCCTGCTGCTGTCCAACACCATTCCGGCCGCCGGTCAAACGGTGGCCAGCGCCAACACCTGCCTGGCGAACAGCCTGGACGCCACGGCAGCCATCGGCAAGATCGTCGTCTGCGACCGCCAGACCACGAACTCGGCCGCCAACCGGTTGATCGCCAGCGCCGAGGTCAAGCGCGTCGGCGGCATCGGCATGGTGCTGCTGAACCCCGACGCCTCCACGCCAGTCGCCGACGCCCACACCATCCCCACCGTGCAACTGTCCAGCACCCTGCGCGCGGGCGTGCAGGCCTACGCAGCCACGGCGGGTGCCACCGGCACCATCGGCCTGAGCTACAACCGCCCTGGCGTCAACGCCCCGGTGATCTCTGGCTTCTCGTCACGGGGCCCCGGCCTGGCCAACCAGAACGTGATGAAGCCCGACCTGACGGCCCCGGGGTCGTCCATCACGGCCGGCCTGCGCGCCACCTTGACGGTGGCGCAGCGCGCCTCGCTGATCGCCGGCACCTTCACGCCGCCTGGGGCGACGGGCGCGATTTCGGGCACCTCGATGGCCACCCCGCACATCGCTGGCGCGGCCGCCGTGTTGCGCCAGCTCTACCCGTCCTGGTCGCCGGCGGCCATCAAGTCGGCGCTGATGACCTCGACGACGGCGGTCAAGCTGTCCACAGGGGCGGCCGACACCAACCGCTGGAACACCGGCGCCGGGCACCTCGCCCCCAACCCTGCGGCCATTCCCAGCCTGGTCTACAACACCGATATCGCCGACTACGGCCGCTTCATCTGCGGGCAGAGCTTGACACCACCGGTCGGTATCGGTAGCTGCGCCACCCTGGGCAGCATCAAGCCGTGGAACCTGAACCTGCCGTCGCTGCAAGCGGCCGGTGTGGTGGTCACGCGCACGCTGACCCGCAAGGTCACCAACGTCAGCGCGGCCACGCGCACCTTCGTGCCAACGGCCAGCCTGGCCGGTTGGGACGTGGCAGTGACGCCGGCCAGCCTGACGCTGGCACCGGGCGCCAGCGCCAGCTTCGATGCCAAGCTGACGCGGACCACTGCCACGGTGGGCACCTGGACCTTCGGCAGCCTGGCCTGGAGCGATGGCGTGGTGTCGACCAGCAGCGCGCTGAACGCGCAAGCCCTGTCGTTCGCGGCGCCCGACCAGGCGTCCGAC
Source organism: Burkholderiales bacterium (assembly GCA_038316205.1). Taxonomy (GTDB): domain Bacteria; phylum Pseudomonadota; class Gammaproteobacteria; order Burkholderiales; family Burkholderiaceae_C; genus Rubrivivax. The sequence continues at coordinate 25,971 of JBBQAI010000021.1, read as the reverse complement.
GTGCGCGCCTCGGGCAAGGGCTCGAAGGTGATCTCGGTGGAGTCCAGCTACACCGGCGCGATGGGCATCACCACGCTGGGTCTGGTGCCGGCCATCGTCAACGCCAACACGGTGACCGCACCGGCTGTCCAGTGCTACAGCTTTGTGGTGCCAGCCGGCGCGTCCTACGCGCGCTTCCAGACCTTCCAGGTCGACACCCTGGGCGCGACCACCGACCTCGACATGGGCGTCTTCCTTTCGGCCAACTGCACCGGCACCAGTGTCGGCACCAGCGCGGGCGGCTCGTCTGACGAAGTCGTGACCCTGACGAACCCGGCGGCTGGCAGCTACTCGGTGGCCATCACCGGCTACGCCACCCCGGCCACGGGCGCCAGCTACAAGCTGAATGCCTGGATCGTCGGCCCGGCTGCTGGCACGCCCACCCTGCAAGCCCGCGGCCCGACGTCGGTGTACACCGGCGGCAGCTCATCGGTGGCCCTGAGCTGGAACGTTCCGGCGGGCCAGCGCTACATGGGTCTGGTGCAGTTCCAGGACGGCACGGGCGCGCAGATCGGCGCGACCAAGGTGCTGGTGGACAACCGCTGAAGCACCCGCTAGAGCACAAGCTGCGGGTTAGCCCCGCACGCTCTGAGGGCCGCGCAAGCGGCCCTTTTCGTTTGCCGACGCACGAGTCGCGCGGGCGACAGGCGAACATCGAAACTGCGGCGATAAACCCGCTTTGTCGCTCAAGGGACCTGCCATGTCTGACACCGAAACCAGCACCTACCGCATCTGCCCCTTGTGCGAGGCCTGCTGCGGCCTGGAGGTGCGCACCCAGGGCGATAAGGTCACCCACATCCGCGGTGCCGAGAATGACGTCTTCAGCCACGGCTACATCTGCCCCAAAGGCGTGGCGCTGAAAGATCTGCACGAAGACCCTGACCGCCTGCGCACGCCCTTGGTGCGCCGTGACGGCGTGCTGCAGCCGGCCACCTGGGACGAGGCCTTTGCTGAAATCGAACGCCGCCTGCCGCCGCTGATGCAGGCCCACGGGCGCGACGCGGTGGCGGTCAGCGTGGGCAATCCGTCGGCCCACAAATTCGGCCTGCTTCTTTACTTCGCGCGCCTGGCCAAAGCACTCGGCACGAAGAACGTGATGTCGGCCAGCACGCTGGACCAAATGCCCAAGCAGCTGAGCAGCGGCTGGCTGTTCGGCCACTGGTTGAGCATCCCCGTTCCCGACATCGAACGCAGCCAGTGCCTGTTGGTCATCGGCGCCAACCCGATGGCCAGCAACGGCAGCCTGTGGACCGTGCCCGACTTTCGCGGCAAGGCCAAGGCGCTGCGTGAACGCGGTGGCAAGCTGGTCGTTATCGACCCGCGCCGCACCGAGACGGCGGCCGTGGCCGACGCCCACCATTTCATCCGCCCCGGCGCCGATGTGTTCCTGCTGGCAGCCATGACGCACACGCTGTTCGACGAAGGCTTGGTGCGTTTGGGTCGTCTCGCCGAACACTTGAACGGCGTGGACGACGTGCGCGCCGCCGTGCAAGGCTTCGCGCCCGAACGCGTGGCCGAACGCTGCGGCATCGCGGCCGACGCCATCCGCCAACTGGCGCGTGATCTGGCCGGCGCCGAGAGCGGCTGCGTCTACGGCCGCATCGGCACCTGCACGCAAAGCTACGGCACCCTGTGCTCGTGGCTGGTGGACGTGCTGAACGTGCTGACCGGCAAGCTCGACGAGCCCGGCGGCGCGATGTTCCCCAAGGCCCCGGCCTTCGCGCAGAACACTTACGGCAAGCCCGGCAGCGGGCGCGGCATCAGCACCGGTCGCCACGCCAGCCGGGTCAGCGGCGCGCCCGAGGTCTTCGGCGAACTGCCGCTGACCTGCCTGGCCGAAGAAATCGAAACACCCGGCGCGGGCCAGGTGCGGGCGTTGATCACCGTGGCCAGCAACCCGGTGTTGTCGGCACCTGGCGGGCCACGCTTGTCGGCGGCCCTGGACAGCCTGGACTTCATGGTCAGCCTGGACATCTACCTCAACGAAACCACGCGCCACGCCGATGTCGTCCTGCCCGGCTGGAGCCCGCTGCAGGACACCCATTACGACGTGGCCTTCCCGCAGTTGAGCTTCCGCAACCACGCGCGCTACAGCGGCGCGGTGTTCGCACCGCCGGCCGACCACCCGCCGGAATGGCAGACGCTGCTGCGCATTGCGGCCATCGCGATGGGCCGTGGCGCCCAGGCCGATGTGCAGGCGCTGGACGACGAGTTGCTGGCCGCCGAACTGCACAAGACCGCCGGCGACAACGCCCCGGCGATCTTGCAAGCCCTGGCGGGCCGTACCGGCCCCGAACGCCTGCTGGACCTGGCTTTGCGCAGCGGCCCCTACGGTGACGGCTTCGGCCGCAAACCCGATGGCCTGACGCTGGCGCGCATCGAAAACACGCCTGGTGGCATCGACCTGGGCGCGCTGCAGCCGCGCATCCCCGAGGCGCTGCGCACATCCAGCGGAAAGATTGAATTGGCACCGCCGCAGCTGCTGGCCGACCTGCCGCGCGCGGCGGCCGAACTGGCTGCCGTGTCAACGGCCACGCCCAGCCTGGTCGTCATCGGCCGGCGCGACGTGCGCAGCAACAACAGCTGGATGCACAACCTGCCGCTGCTGGCCAAAGGCCCGTTTCGCGGCACGCTGCTCGTCCACCCTGCCGACGCCGCGCGCTGCGGCGTGGCCCACGGCGCCAGCGCGGTGCTGCGCAGCGCGCACGGCAGCCTGACGGTGACGGTGGAAGTCAGCGCCACGCTGATGCCCGGCGTGGTCAGCCTGCCGCACGGCTGGGGCCACGATCTGCCGGGTGCCCAGCTGACGCTGGCCGCCGAGCGCCCGGGCGCCAACCTGAACGTGTTGCTGGACGTCGACGCGCGCGACCCGCTCTCGGGCAACGCCGTGCTCAGCGGGCAGGCCGTCGAACTGGTCGCAGCCTGAAGGCCAGGGGTCAAGCGGACCGGGCCGAGAGGAAAACCAAACCGGCCGATTAGCATGCGGGCCCTGCCCACGGAGCCCGCATGCACGCCGTCTGCCTCGATCTCGAAGGGGTTCCTGTTCCTGCCTACCCAACCCTCCTCGCTTTGCGCAGCACCTGCACACGCACTGCACGGGTCGCGCTCGTCACCCTGCCGCTGTGGCTGAGCTTTGCGCTGTCCGCCTGCGGACCCGCCGCCGCGCCACCCGGCGCCGCACCGACATCAGCCGCGCCGCCGCCCGCCGAAGTGGGCGTTGTCACGGTGACACCTGGGGTGCTGGGCCTGGTCAGTGAGCTGCCGGGCCGCACCGAAGCCTCACGCATCGCGCAGGTGCGGGCCCGGGTGGCCGGCATCCTGCAAAAACGGCTATTCCGCGAGGGCAGCGAAGTCAAGGCCGGGCAGGCGCTGTTCGCCATCGACGACGCGCCCTACCGCGCCACGCTGGCCAGCACGCAAGCCACGCAAGCCCGCGCCGAAGCCAACCTAACGCAGGCCCAGGCCCAGGCCGAACGGTACAAGCCGCTGCTGGCCGCCAACGCCATCAGCCAGCAGGACTACATCAGCGCCGTGGCCGCGCAGAAATCCGCCGAAGCCGACGTGGCCGTGGCCAAGGCCGCCGTGCAGACCGCCAAGCTCAACGTGGGCTACGCGGCCGTCACCTCGCCCATCAGCGGGCGCATCGGCCGTGCGCTGGTTACCGAAGGCGCGCTGGTCGGCCAGGGCGAAGCCACGCCGTTGGCGGTGGTCCAGCAGATCGACCCGCTCTACGTCAACTTCACGCAGTCAGCGGCCGAGGTGCTGCGCCTGCGCGCGGCCATCGCGAGCGGCCAGCTCAAGGGCAACGACGGCGAACAAGTGGCGGTGAATGTGGTGATGGAAGACGGCAGCCTTTACCCGCTGCGCGGCAAGCTGCTGTTCTCGGAACTGACGGTGGACGCCAGTTCCGACCAGATCACACTGCGCGCCGAAGTGCCCAACCCCAAGGGCGCGCTGCTGCCCGGCCTTTTCGTGCGCGTACGGCTGGAACAAGCGCAGGCACCTGCGGCCATCTTGCTGCCCCAACAGGCGGTGTCACGCGGCAATGGCGGTGACAGCGTGATGGTGGTGGCCGCCGACGGCAAGGTTGCGCCACGCCTAGTGAAGCTGGGCGCGGCGCAGGCCGGGCAGTGGGTGGTGCTGAGCGGCCTGCAGGCCGGCGAGCAGGTGATGGTGGACGGCTTCCAGAAGCTGCGCGGCAGCGCACCGGTGAAGGCCGTGCCGTGGCAGCCTGCGGGCTCAGCCCCGCCGCCCGCTTCAGCGGCCAGCCGCTGAAGGTTAGGACATGGCCCAGTTCTTCATCGCCAGGCCCATCTTCGCGTGGGTCATCGCGCTCTTCATCATGGTCGCCGGTGGCGTGTCCATCGTGCAGTTGCCGATCGCGCAATACCCGCCGGTGGCGCCGCCGTCCATCGTCATCAACGTGGCCTACCCGGGTGCGGCCGCACAGACGCTGGAAGACAGCGTGCTGTCGGTCATCGAACGCGAGATGAATGGCTCGCCCGGTTTGATTTATTTCGAATCGGTGGCCCAGGCCGACGGCAGCGGCAGCATCACGCTCAGCTTCGAGCCCGGCACCAACCCCGACCTGGCTCAGGTGGACGTGCAGAACCGCCTGGGCCGCGCCACGCCGCGCTTGCCGCAGGCCGTGGTGCAGCAGGGCGTTCGGGTGGACAAGGCCAACGCCAACTTCCTGCTTTTTGTGATCTTGTCCAGCGAAGGCGGCACGCTCGACCCGGTGGCCCTGGGCGACTACGCCTCGCGCAATGTGCTGCCCGAATTGCAGCGCGTGCCCGGCGTCGGGCAGGCCCAGCTTTTCGGCACCGAACGCGCCATGCGCATCTGGATCGACCCGGCCAAACTGGTCGGCTACCGGCTGTCGTCGGCCGACGTCACAGCGGCCATCGCCACGCAGAACGCGCAGGTCTCGTCGGGCACGCTGGGCGACCTGCCCAACACGCCCGACCAGTCCATCTTCGCGACGGTGGTGGTGAAGGGCCAACTCAGCGCCACGCGCCAGTTCGGCGAGATCGTGCTGCGCGCCAACCCCGACGGTTCGGCGGTGCGCCTGAAAGACGTGGCGCGCATTGAATTGGGTGCGCAGAACTACGGCACCAGCACGCGGCTGAACGGCCAACCATCGACCGGCGTGGGCATCCAGTTGTCGCCCACTGGCAATGCGCTGGCCACAGCCGACGCGATCAAGAAAAGATTGGCTGAACTGCAGCCCTACTTCCCCGCTGGCGTGAAGGCGACCATTCCTTACGACAGCTCGAAGTTCATCAAGATCTCGATCCGCCAGGTCGTTGAAACCCTGCTCGAAGCCGTGGCGTTGGTGTTCCTGGTGATGTTCCTGTTCCTGCAGAACATCCGCTACACGCTGATCCCCACCATGGTCGTGCCGGTGGCCCTGCTGGGCAGCTTTGCCACCCTCTTCGCGCTGGGCTTTTCAATCAATGTGTTGACCATGTTCGGCATGGTGCTGGTGATCGGCATCGTGGTGGACGACGCCATCGTGGTGGTGGAAAACGTTGAACGCATCATGAGCGAAGAAGGCCTGCCGCCGCTGCAGGCCACGCGCAAGGCGATGGGGCAGATCAGCAGCGCCATCGTCGGCGTGACCGTGGTGCTGATCTCGGTCTTCGTGCCGCTGGCTTTCTTCAGCGGCGCGGTGGGCAATATCTACCGCCAATTCGCGGCCGTGATGGTCAGCTCGATTGCTTTCTCGGCCTTCCTGGCGCTGTCACTCACGCCGGCTCTGTGCGCCACGCTGCTGAAGCCGGTGGAAGCCGGCCACCACCACGCCAAGCGCGGCTTCTTCGGCTGGTTCAACCGGGGTTTTTCACGCACCGCCAAGGCCTACGAGGGCCTGGTCGCGCGGGTCCTGAAGCGGGCGGCGCGCTACCTGTTCATCTACGCCGCCATCGTGGCGGCCGTGGTCGTGCTGTTCAGCCGACTGCCCACGTCTTTCATCCCCAACGAAGACCAGGGCAACATCCTCGTCAATGTGCAACTGCCACCCGGCGCCGCACAAGGCCGCACCCGCGAGGTGATGGAGCAGGTGGAACGCTACATGTTGAAGCAGCCCGAGGTGGAAAGCATGGTCTCGGTGCTGGGCTTCAGCTTTTCGGGCAGCGGGCAGAACGCCGCGCTGGGCTTCATCACGCTGAAAGATTGGAACCAACGCAGCGGCCCCGAGCATTCGGCGCAAGGCTTGGTGAGCCGAGCCTCCAGCGCACTGGCCAAGATACGTGACGCCTTCATCTTCCCGCTCAGCCCGCCTTCGATCCGCGAGCTGGGGCGGTCCAACGGTTTCGCCATGCGGCTGCAAGACCGCAGCGGGGCGGGCCATGACGCCCTGCTGGCCGCACGCAACCAGTTGGTGGGCCTGGCTGGCAAGAGCCCGTTGCTGGTCGCTGTGCGAGCCGACGGGCTGGAAGACGCGGCGCAGTTGCAGCTGAACATCGACCGCGCCAAGGCCAACGCGCTGGGCGTCAGCTTCGCGGCCATCAACGGCGCGCTGTCCACGGCGCTGGGCAGCAGCTATGTCAACGACTTCCCCAACGCAGGCCGGCTGCAGCGCGTGTTGGTGCAGGCCGAGGCCAGGGCCCGCATGCAGCCCGACGACCTGCTGCGGCTGAACGCGTTGAACAGCGCCGGGCAGCCAGTACCGATGTCGGCTTTCGCCAGTACCGAATGGGTCACAGGGCCCATGCAAACGGTGCGCTACAACGGCTACCCGACCATGCGCATTGCCGGCGAGCCGGCCAAGGGTGTCAGCACCGGCGCGGCCATCGCTGAGATGGAGCGACTGGCCGCCAGCCTGCCAGCCGGCTTCGCCACCGAATGGACGGGCGTGTCGCGCGAAGAAAAGCTGTCGGGTGCGACAGCGATGATCCTGTTTGGCTTCTCGCTGCTGGCGGTCTTCCTCTGCTTGGCCGCGTTGTACGAGAGCTGGTCGATCCCTTTGGCCGTCATCCTGGTCGTGCCGCTGGGCGTGCTGGGCGTGGTGCTGGGGGCCGGTGCGCGCGGGCTGGAAAACGACGTCTTCTTCAAAGTCGGGCTGATCACGATCATCGGCCTGTCGGCCAAGAACGCGGTGCTGATCATCGAGTTCGCGAAAGACGCGCACGCCCACGGCAAGGGGCTGGTCGAATCGGTGCTGGAAGCCGTGCACCTGCGCTTCCGGCCCATCCTGATGACCTCGCTGGCCTTTATCCTGGGGGTGCTGCCGCTGGTGCTGGCCAGCGGCGCCGGCTCGGCCAGCCAGCGCGCCATCGGCACCGGCGTGATGGGCGGCATGATCTCCGCCACGTCGCTGGCGGTCTTCTTCGTGCCCATCTTTTTCGTTGTGGTGCGGCGCGTGTTCAAAGGCAGCGAACGACAGCGCCGCCACGACGCACACGAGAGCGAATCGCTGGGCGGCGCGCCGGTTTCCGAGGACCAGCGATGAGCCCGCGCCCGGTCACCCCGGCGCTGCTCAGTGCGATCCTGCTCAGCGCCTGCGGGGCGCTGACGCCAGCCTACGAACGCCCGGCCCCACCGGTGCCTGATCGCTTCCCGCAAGCAGCTTCAGCGACTTCAGTCGCTTCAGCGTCAACATCCACGCCGGCATCCGACATCCCGTGGCAGACCTTCTTCACCGACGCGCGCTTGCGCCGGCTCATCGACATCGCGCTGCAGAACAACCGCGACCTGCGCGTGGCGGTGTTGAACATCGAACAGGCCCGCGCCACGGCGCGCGTGCGCGAAGCCGACCTGTGGCCCACCGTCAACGCCGGCATCAGCGGGTCACGCCAGCCCACGGCCAGCGGCGGTGTCAGCAGCATTTACAGCGCCGGCCTGCAAGTCACGGCTTACGAGTTGGACCTGTTCAACCGCGTGCGCAGCCTGGGCGATGCGGCGGCCCAGCAGGTGCTGGCCAGCGGCGAGGCACGCAAGGCGGTGCAGATCGGCCTGATCGCGAGTGTGGCCACGGTCCACCTGGCGCTGCAGGCCGACGACGACGCACTGCGCGTGACGCAGCAGACCCTGCAGACGCGGCAAGACACAGCAAGACTGACGAAGCTGCGTTTCGACAACGGCGCCTCGTCGATGCTGGACCTGCGCGGCGCCGAATCGCTGCTGGCAGCGGCAGGTGTCGGCCTGGCGCAGCAAACGCGCCAGCGCGCGCTGGACGAGAACGCGCTGGTGCTGCTGTTGGGTCAGGCCCTGCCCGACGATGCTGCCAAGTCGCCAGCCGCGACCAGCCTGTCCGACGACCCGGCCCTGCCCGATGTGCCGGCCGGCATCCCGTCTGAAGTACTGACGCGCCGTCCCGATGTGCGCCAGGCCGAACTGCAGTTGATCGCGGCCAACGCCAACATCGCCGCCGCCCGCGCGGCCTTCTTTCCGCGCATCACCTTGACCGGCAGTATCGGCAGCGTCAGCGGCGCGCTGAGCGGCCTGTTCAAGGCCGGCACCGGTGCCTGGAGCTTCGCGCCGCAACTGCTGCAACCGATCTTCGACGCCGGCCGCAACCAGGCCAACCTGGCGTTCAGCGTGGCCGCGCGCGACACGGCCGTGGCGCAGTACGAAAAGGCCATCCAGACTGCTTTCCGCGAAGTGGCCGACGCCCTGGCCGGCCGCGCCACGCTGCAAGAGCAATTGCGTGCGCAGACCGCGCTGGCGCAAGCCGAACAAGGCCGACTCGACCTGACCGACCTGCGCTTTCGCAACGGCGCCAGCAGCGCGCTGGACCTGCTGGACGCCCAACGCTCGCTCTACGCCGCACAACTGGCCCGCGTGCAGGTGCAGGCGCAGGTGCAGCAGAACGCCGTGGCGCTGTACCGGGTGCTGGGTGGCGGGTGGACGGCCGCGGGCCGTTGAGGCTGGCAGCCTGAGACGCTGCCACGCGGCGGGTCACACCTTTTCCAGCACTTCTTGCATCCCACGGGCTAAAACGCGCCGCAGCAGTTTGTCCAGCGCCTTGGCCTTTTCCGGGCGCGTCAGGAAGCGCCAGGGGTCAGGCGCCTCGGCCGTCGGCGCGCCGATGATGTAGCCCTCGCTGAGACTCGTGCTGTGCACCAGGCGCGGCCCGGCCAGGTCGATCAGCGTCAAACGAAGTTGAACGAAGGGTGCCAGGTAGCCGGTGGCCACTGCGCCGGTTTGCAGGTTCTTGGTTCTGCCCGCGCCACTGACGACGAAGCCGATGCCGGTGACGTTGTCGTTGCCCACCACTTCGTTCAGCCCGGTTCGGAACTCCATCACGCCGGTGCTGCTGGTGACCAGCAGCACGTGGCTCAAGGCCGCTTCGGTGGCTGCGACCGACACCCAGGCCGGCAGCTCGGCGCGCCTCGCGGCGACGGTGCCGATGCGCAACTGGTCCTGCACGTCCACCTCCGACGGCGCATGGAAATGGCGCAATTCGGCCTGCGGCTGGGTGGCCAGCACGGTGCGGCCGACGACGTCGAAAGCGGCGGCGTCCATGCCAACGTCTTTGAACAGCGCCTCCTGGGTCTCACGCGCCACGATGCGCACGGAGTCGCCCAGCAGCGAAAAGATGCCCAGGCGCCGGATCGCGGCGCCAGCCGTCTGCGCGCGCGCCGGCAGTCCGGCTGCGGCTGCGGCTGCGGCTACCGCGCCGGCCGCCCAGCGCAGGCAGTGGCGGCGGTTGACGGGGCTGCGGTCCACGTCGTGATTCATGCTCAGGTCCACACTCAAAATGGTCATGAGGTTAGCAGCGCCTAAAAGCCAACAGCCGCCCGAAGGCGGCTGTTTCATTGTGCGTCCAGCGCTGCCTCAGCGTGAACTCAGCGCTTCGGCGGACCGCCCCGACCCGCAGGCGGACGCGAGCCACCCGGGCGGCCACCGCCACCCGACGACGGGCCACCAGGTCGGCCACCGCTGCTCGAACGCGGCGGGCCGCCACGGCTTGCGCCGCCGCCACCACCCGGACGTCCACCTCGCCCGCCACCACCACCGCCAGCGCCGTTGCGCTGCGTGCCACCGATGCCGATGGTCATGCGGCCCAGCACGATGGGCTCGGCCCGCTCGTTGGCCGGTGGCTCGAAGCCCGGCACGTCCTGGCGCGGGATGCTGCGCTTGATCAGTTTTTCGATGTCACGCAGGAAAATCTCTTCGTCCAGGCAGACCAGGCTGACCGCCTCGCCCTGCGCGCCAGCGCGGCCAGTGCGGCCGATGCGGTGCACATAGTCTTCCGGCACGTTGGGCAGTTCGAAGTTCACGACGTGCGGCAGTTGGTCGATGTCGATGCCGCGTGCCGCGATGTCGGTGGCCACCAGCACCTGCAGACTGCCGGCCTTGAAGTCGGCCAGCGCCTTGGTGCGTGCCGTCTGGCTCTTGTTGCCGTGGATGGCCATGGCAGTGATGCCGCTGTCGTTCAGGAAGTCGGTCAACCGGTTGGCGCCGTGCTTCATGCGCGTGAAGACCAGCACCTGGTGCCAGTCACCGGTCTTGATCAGGTGCGCCAGCAGGTCTTTCTTGCGTTCGCGGCCCACCGGGTGCACCAGTTGCGCGATGTTCTCGGCGGTCTGGTTGCGTCGCGCCACTTCGATCAACGCCGGGGCGTTCAGCAGCTTGTCGGCCAGGGCCTTGATCTCGTCGCTGAAGGTGGCGCTGAACAGCAGGCTCTGCTTTTTCACCGGGATGATGGCCAGCACCTTCTTGATGTCGTGGACGAAGCCCATGTCCAGCATCCGGTCGGCTTCGTCGAGCACGAAGATTTCGACCTGGCTCAGGTCAAGCGTGCGCTGCTGGTGGTGGTCGAGCAGGCGGCCGGGCGTGGCCACCAGGATGTCGACGCCCCGGCGCAGCTTGTCCACCTGGGGCGACATGCCGACACCGCCGAACATGACCATGCTGGTCAGCGGCAAATACTTGCCGTAGGTGCGCACGCTTTCTTCGACCTGCGCCGCGAGTTCGCGGGTGGGCGTCAGGATCAGGCAGCGGATCGGGACGCGGCCGCGGGCGTCCTTGCGGGGAGCCTCGGCCATCAGGCGCTGCAGCATCGGCAGCACAAAACCGGCGGTCTTGCCGGTTCCAGTCTGCGCGCCGGCCAGCAGGTCGCCGCCTTTCAGAACCTGCGGAATGGCTTGCGCCTGGATGGGAGTGGGGGTGTCGTAGCCCTGGTCCGCAACGGCACGCAGGAGCGGCTCGGACAGGCCGAGTTCGGTGAATAGCATGGGGTGTGTGCTCAGGCTCACAGGGGAGCCGTGGTTCGCAGCCTGCTGTCACCCGTTGCGGGTGCACCAGTCGGAAGGCGCGAGTGATGGACAGGAGAAGTCGGGAAATCGACCGCGCCGCGATGACTGGAAGCCGCTGCGCAAGCTGCATTCTATGCGGCGGCGCAGCATTGGCGCTGGCCGCCCGCATCTACGGCGACAATATGGCTCTGCCCGTTCGGGCACGCCCGCCAAGCTGCGGCGCCCACCGTCCACCACTACAAGTTCAGGTTGCCTCCATGGCTCAGTACGTCTTCACCATGAACCGCCTCGGCAAGATCGTGCCGCCGAAGCGGCAGATTCTCAAGAACGTTTCGCTGTCCTTCTTCCCCGGCGCCAAGATCGGCGTGCTCGGCGTCAACGGCTCGGGCAAGAGCACGCTGCTGAAGATCATGGCCGGCGTGGACAAGGAATACGAGGGCGAGGCCGTGCCGATGCCCGGCCTGAACATCGGTTACCTGCCGCAGGAACCGCAGCTGGACGCCGAACAAACGGTGCGCGAAGCCGTCGAGCAAGGCATCGGCGGCGTGCTGGCGGCGAAGAAGCGGCTGGATGAGGTCTACGCCGAATACGCCGACGAGAACGCCGACTTCGACAAGCTGGCCGCCGAGCAAGCCGAGCTGGAAGCCATCATCGCAGCGGCCGGGTCCGAGAACACCGACCTGCAACTGGAACTGGCCGCCGACGCTTTGCGCCTGCCGCCCTGGGACGCCAAGATCGGCCTGCTGTCGGGCGGCGAAAAGCGCCGCGTGGCGTTGTGCCGTTTGCTGCTGAGCAAGCCCGACATGCTGCTGCTCGACGAGCCGACCAACCACTTGGACGCCGAGAGCGTGGAGTGGCTGGAGCACTTTCTGCAGCGCTACAGCGGCACCGTGGTGGCCATCACCCACGATCGCTATTTCCTGGACAACGCCGCCGAGTGGATTTTGGAATTGGACCGTGGTGCCGGCATCCCCTGGAAGGGCAATTACTCCGACTGGCTGGACCAGAAGGAAAAGCGCCTGGAGCTGGAGCAGAAGACCGAAGACGCCCGCAGCAAGGCCATGAAGGAAGAACTGAAGTGGGTGCGCAGCAATGCCAAGGCGCGCCAGACCAAGAGCAAGGCCCGCTTGGCGCGTTTCGAGGAACTGAGCGACGTCGAATACCAGAAGCGCAACGAGACGAATGAAATTTTCATTCCGGTAGCCGAGCGCCTGGGCAATGAAGTCATCGAATTCGAGAACGTCAGCAAGAGCTTCGGCGACCGCTTGCTCATCGACAAGCTCAGCTTCAAAGTGCCACCGGGTGCCATCGTCGGCATCATCGGCCCCAACGGCGCGGGCAAGTCCACGCTGTTCCGCATGCTGCAGGGCAAAGAGCAGCCCGACGGCGGCGCGGTGAAAATCGGCAAGACGGCGCAGCTGGCCTTCGTCGATCAGAGCCGCGAAAGTCTGGACGGCCAGAAGACGGTGTGGGAAGACGTCTCAGGCGGTTTGGACAACATCATCGTCGGCAAATTCGTCATGCCCAGCCGCGCCTATTTGGGCCGCTTCAACTTCAAGGGCAACGACCAGCAAAAGCTCGTCGGCAACCTGTCAGGCGGTGAGCGCGGCCGGCTGCATTTGGCCAAAACGCTCGCCAAGGGCGGCAACGTGCTGATGCTGGACGAGCCGTCCAACGACCTGGACGTGGAAACCTTGCGCGCGCTGGAAGAGGCGCTGCTGGAATTCGCAGGCAGCGCCATGGTCATCAGCCACGACCGCTGGTTCCTGGACCGCATCTGCACCCACATCCTGGCCGCCGAAGGCGATTCGCAATGGGTCTTCTACAACGGCAATTACCAGGAATACGAGGCCGACAAGAAGCGCCGCCTCGGTGAAGAAGGCGCACGTCCGAAACGCATGCGCTTCAAGCCGATTCACTGAGCGGCGCGTCGGCACCGAACACCAGCGGCCTGCGGGCCGCTATTTCATGCCTCATCCACTTTGCGTGCCGGGGTGCGCACACGCCGCAGGCGGGGCTACCCGCTTTGGCCGACAATATTTGTTCAGTCTTTTCTGAGCCTTCAAGGCGCCTGGCGCCCTGGCACGCACCATGCGCACCTGCACCGCCTTGCCCCGCTCGATCACCTTGACGGCCCTGGCTGCCGCACTGGCCGCGATGGGCGCACTCAGCGCCTGCGCACCCCTGCCGCCGGGCAAGGCTGTGGCCGCTTCTGCAGCAGCAACCTCGGCAGCAGCACCGGCAACACCCACAGCGCCGTCGGTCTTCGCAACTTCAAGTGCAGCGTCGGCCGCAACTTCTGCGGCCGGTGCGGCCAGCGGCGCCCGGGCCGGCACCGGCAGCGCGGTCACTGCCGCCGCCGTGCCAACGCCTCCGCCCGGCGGGCCGCCACCCTTCGCCACCGTCATCAAGGACGCCCGGCGCGTCGATGGCCCGTTGACCTTTTGGCAGAAGGACGACAAGGTCTGGATCGAGTTGATGCCGTCCAACTTCGGCCAGGCGCTGCTGCTGTCACCGAAAATCAAGTCGGGCATCGGTGAAGCCTGGGTGCTGGGCGGCCTGATGGGCATGCCCGTCAACGGCGTCGGCGGTGCGCAGATCGTCGAATTCCAGCGCGTGCACAACCAGGTGCGGCTGGTGGCGCGCAACACCGATGTCATCGCCAAAGCCGGCACGCCCGAAGCCCGTGCAGTGGCCGATGCCTACTCGAACAGCCTGCTCGGCTCGACGCCCGTGATCAGCGCGCCCCACCCCGACCGCAAGAGCGTGCTGATCGACGCCAGCGCGCTCTTTCTGAATGACCTGATGGGCGTGGGCATGATGCTGCAGCGCGGCCTGCGCCAGGGCTACGGCGCCGACCGCAACAACTCGCTGATCACCGCTGTGCGCGCAACGCCGCAGGCCAGCATCGTCGAGACTCAGGTCCACTACTACACCAGCAACCCGGCCATGACGGTCTTCGGAGCGCCACCCGGAGCGCCGGTACCCATGCTGCCGCGCTTCCTGCCCGACAGCCGCAGCATGATGGTCAGCCTGCATTACTCGCTGGCGCCGCTGCCCGACGTGCCGATGGCGCCGCGCCGCGCCGACCCGCGCATCGGCCTGTTCACCAGCACCGTGCTCGACTTTTCCGACGACTTGCAACTGACACCGCGCCACCGCTACGTGAACCGCTGGCGGCTGGAGAAGAAAGACCCGGCCGAGGCCCTGTCGGAACCGGCCAAGCCCATCAAGTTCTGGATCGACCGCAACGTGCCGCACGCCTACCGCGAGACCGTGCGCAGCGCCATCCTGGAATGGAACAAGGCGTTCGAGAAGGTCGGCATCCGCAACGCCATCACGGTGGAACAGCAGGCCGAGGACGCCACCTTCGACACGCTGGATTTCGGCCACGCCAGCGTGCGCTGGATGATGAACGCCGACCCTGTTTTCGCCGCCATCGGCCCCAGCCATGTCGACCCGCGCACCGGTGAAATCCTGGACGCCGACATCGCTTTCGAAGGCATGTCGGCGCGCAACCTGCGCGGCTTGCGCGCACAGGTACTGCCGCCATCGTCGACCGCTGCCGCTGGGGCGATGGCGCCGACCGCACCCTTCGAATTGCTGCCCACCCGCAAGCCCGGTGACGCACTGCCGAACGCGCTGGCGGTGTGCATGCACGGCGAGGTGGCGGCCGAGCAACTGGGCTATGCGCTGGACGTCATGGAAGCGCGCGGTGAACTCGACCCCGACAGCCCGATGGCCCAACAGTTCGTGCAGGACTACGTCAAGGATTCCATCATGCATGAGGTGGGCCACGCGCTGGGCCTGCGGCACAACTTCCGCGCCTCGCGGGTCTACACCGAAGCGCAATTGGCAGACCCCGAATTCACGCGGGCCAACGGCACTACGGGCTCGGTAATGGAATACAACGCCGTCAATCTGCCCAGCCCTGGCAAGACCGGCGGCGTGCCTTTCCAGACCACGCTAGGGCCCTACGACTACTGGGCCATCGAATACGCCTACAAGCCGATGACCGCCGGCACCACACCCGATGCTGAGAAGGCCGAACTGCAGCGCATTGCCGCGCGCAGCAGCGAACCGCTGCTGGCCTTCGGTACCGACGAAGACACCTATTTCGGCCTCGACCCCGAGACCATCCAGCTCGACCTGGGCAACGACCCGGTGGCTTTCGCGGCGAAACGCCTGGCCATCGCGCGTGACCTGTTCAAGCGCCAGGAAACGCGGGCCTTGTCGCCGCAGCGTGACTACGCCGTGTTGCGCCGTTCGCTGTCCTTTGCGCTGGCCGATGTGACGCGGGCGATGGCCGTGCTGGCGCGTCAGATCGGCGGCGTGGCGACGCTGCGCGACTTCCCCGGCAGCGGACGCGACCCGCTGCAGCCGGTGTCGGCCGCCGTGCAGCGCGAAGCGCTGGACCTGATGGTGCGCGCGGCGTTGGCGCCCGAGGGCCTGCAGATCACGCCAGCGCTGCAGCGCCGTCTGGCGCCCGACTACCTGGACCGCGCCGAATCGGCCGGCGGCCCTACCGACTTCGCGGTGCCGCAACGCTTGCTCGATTTGCAGCGCGCCGTGCTGGCTTACCTGATGAGCGACGCCCTGGCCGCGCGCGTGCTGGACAGTGCGGCGAAGGTCGACAAGGCCAGCCTGGCCTTCCACCTGTCCGAAATCCACCAACGCCTGGCCGACGACGTGTGGAGCGAACTGAAGCCAGGCGGCGACATCAGCCCGGCACGGCGCGAACTGCAGCGCGACTACGTCAACCGCCTGGCCTTCGCACTGATCCGTCCCTCACCGGCCGCTCGCACGGACGCACGGGGCTACGCCCGTGTGCAGGCCCGAACGCTGTTGGCACGTCTGGAAATCGCGCAGCGCCAGACCGAAAGGCCCGGCAAGAATGGCAAGAGCGGCAACGCCACGCCCGTCGATGCACAAACCCGCGCCCATCTGGCCGACACCATCGACACGCTGAAGCAATCGCTGGCGGCGTCGATCCAACGGCAGGCGCTGTAGCCGCCGGGCGCGCCGCTGCGGTGGTGGCCGTCCCGGTGTCGCACAGGCGTCGCCTGGGCTCCGAGGCGCTGCCTATGATCCGATGCAACTGAACCCGGAGACATCACCATGCACGCTTGGCTATGCGAAACCCTGGACGGCGTCGATGCCCTGCAGTGGAAGGAGATTCCGACGCCCGAACCCAAGGCAGGCGAGGTGCGCATCGCCATCGAAGCGGCCAGCCTGAACTTCCCCGACTTGCTGATCGTCCAGGGCAAGTACCAGGTCAAGCCGCCGCTGCCCTTCGTGCCGGGCGCTGAATTCGCCGGCCGCGTCGACGCCGTCGGCGACGGCGTGCAGCACCTGAAAGTGGGCGACGCGGTGGCCGCTATCGCCGGTGTGGGCGGCTTCGGCACCCACGCCATCGTCGATGCCACCCGCGTCTTGCCGCTGCCGCCGGGCTTCGCCATCAGCGACGGCGCGGCCTTCGCGTTCACCTACGGCACCTCACACCACGCTTTGATCGACAGGGCCACCTTGAAGGCCGGCGAAACCGTGCTGGTGCTGGGCGCGGCCGGCGGTGTGGGCTCGGCAGCGGTGCAGATTGCCAAGGCCGCCGGTGCGCGCGTGATCGCTGCCGCGTCCACCGACGAGAAGTGCGCGCTGTGCAAAACCATGGGTGCCGACGCGACGCTGAACTACACCACGCAAGACCTGCGCGCCACGCTGAAAGATCTGACCGGCGGCAAAGGTCCCGACGTGGTCTACGACCCGGTGGGCGGCGATCTGGCCGAGCCGGTGTTCCGCTCCATCGCCTGGCGCGGCCGCTACCTGGTGGTGGGCTTCGCTGGCGGCGGCATCCCGGCGCTGCCGTGGAACCTGGCGCTGCTGAAGGGTGCGTCAGTGGTCGGTGTGTTCTGGGGCGACTACGTCAAACGCGAACCGAAGGCCAGTGCGGCGGCCATGCAGCAATTGGCACAGTGGTACGCGCAGGGCCTGATCAAACCAGTCATCGACTGTGAAATGCCGATGAACGAACTCAAGGCCGCTTACGCCCGCATGGGGTCACGCCAGGTGATGGGAAAGTTGTTACTGGTCAATCGCTGAACTGTTGCAGTTGCCCCCTTCAGCAGGAAGCGGTATGCACGCTTTTGGCGCTAGCATGATCGCGCCCCAGGAGAGCAAGACCATGGCCGTCAAGGTGCTGATCCTCGAAGACAACCCGGTGGCGCGCAGTTTTCTCTGCCGCGTCGTGCGCGAAAGTTTCAGCGACTCGATCACCATCACCGAGGCCGGCGACCTGGAAGCTGCGCGCCGCCACATTTCACTGACGGGTGGCGCCCAAGGGCTGCACGGCGTGGACCCGTTCAAGCTGATCCTGGTCGACCTGGAACTGCCCGACGGCAACGGCATGGAACTGCTGACCGAACTGGGCCACTACCCGGCCACCAAAATCGTCACCACGCTGTATTCCGACGACGACCACCTGTTCCCGGCACTGCAATGTGGCGCCGACGGCTACCTGCTGAAGGAAGACCGTTTCGAGGTGCTCGTGGAAGAGCTGCAGAAGATCGTGCGCGGCCAGCCGCCGCTGTCGCCGGCCATCGCGCGGCGCCTGTTGACCCACTTCCGCCACGGCGCGCCGGGTGACAACCATGCCGGTGAATCCGGCTTCATGCCGGCCAGCACGCTGACCACCAGCAAACCCATCCCGCTGGAAAAAGCCCCTGACCACGAACGCCTCACGCCGCGTGAAAGCGAAGTTCTGACCTACCTGAGCAAGGGTTTCACGATCAAGGAAATCGCCAGCCTGATGGGCATCAAGTGGTTCACGGTCAACGACCACATCAAATCCATCTACAAGAAGCTGAACGTGTCCAGCCGCGCTGAAGCGGCGGTGCTGGCCAGCAAGCAAGGTCTGGTCTGAGAGGCCACTTCCGGCACGGGCGATGAGCGCCAAAGCAGCGTCGCAAGGCAGTCGCGACGCGCCAACGTGCAGCCCGAGTCTGGACCGTCCGCTGGACGAATCGGCATTCGACCCCAGCGCCTTCGAATCCGGGCTCGACCGGCGCCGGGCCAGCACCTGGATCGGTTGGCGCCGCAGGGCACTCGTCCTGGCTGCCCTGCTGGGCTGTCTGGCCGTGTTCTCGCTGGCCCGCTGGCTGGCCGCCATGCCGCAATTGGACGGCACTTGGCAAGCCGGACCCAACGGCCAACTGGTGCTGACCAGCAGCACCATGCCCACACTGGAAAGCCACCACGGCCAGACGCTGCGGACGATCCAGGCCGACGGCGGCCCGGCTGCGGCGGTTGACGCGCGCATCCTGCACCGCGCCCTGCGCTGGCAACCCGACGAGGTGGCGCGCGCCGCACAGATTACGCAGCAGCAAGCCTGGTCGCAGGCGCTGGAGCAGGGCAGCGTGCAGTTGCTGTTCAACGACGGCCCCGTGGCGCTGTCGCCCGCGCCGCGCGGCTATGCCGGTCTGGGGCTGCTCTTCTGGCCGCTGGTCGGGCTGGCGCTGCTGGTTTACCTGCTGGGCGTGGTGCTGGTGCTGGCACGACCACAATCGGGCAGCCTGCTGTTTGTGGTGATGGCGCTGTGCCAGGCTCTGAACCTGATGGCCGTGGCCGTAGAGACCTCGCCGGGCCTGGGCCTGCACGCCGCCGCTTGGGTCGCCAACCTGCCCTGGCGTGTGGCGCTGGACCTTGGCGCGGCGGCGGCCGCCTTGCAAGCCTTGGCGCAGGGCCCGCGCCGCCTGCCCCACGCAAAGCTGGCCAGCGTGGGCGGCTGGGCGGTGTTGCTGGCCTGGTTGGCGCTGGCCCAGGCCGGTGCCCCCGGGCCAGCGGGCGAGCTCGGGGCGGTCGGGCCGCTTTGGTGGTGGGCACAGGGTGCCTGCTTGGTGCTGGCCACTGCCGCACTGGGGGCCATTGCCCATTCCTACCGCCTGGAACCCAACCCTTACGCGCTGGTGATCCGCCGCTTCGCTGCGGTGGCGGTGTTGGCCTTCGCGGCCGCCACGGTGGCCGTCGCCTGGACGGCCGGTCTGCCCGGGCCCGGCCCGCGCGTGGCCGAGGGCACATCGGTGGGCTGGGCGGTGTTCTTCACTGCCGTGCTGCTGACGGTGCCATCGCTGGGCCGCAGCCGGCAGTTGCTGCATGAATTCGCGTTGCTGGCCGGCATCAGCACCGTGGCCACGGCGCTGGACCTGCTGTTCGTGGCCGTCTTCTCGCTGGGTACGACCACCTCGCTGACCATCACCGTGTTCATCGCGCTGGCCCTGTACGCCGGCGCACGGCAGTGGGTCGTCAGCCACCTGTTGGGCCGCAACATGCTGACCACAGAACGCACCTTCGACCAGCTCTACCGCGCCGCCCGCGCGGTGCAGGCCGGGCCCGCGCGCTACCCCGCCGTGCTGGGCGCGCTGCTGCGCGATCTCTTCGAGCCGCTGGAGGTGCTGCGGGTGGACCGGGTGCCGGCCCGCGCGCGCATCGTCGGCAATGGCGCAGTCCTGGTGGTGCCGCTGCGCAGCACCGATGACGACGCGTCGCAGGCCGGCGCGCTGGCCCTGCGTTTCGCCGGCAGAGGGCAGCGTCTTTTCACCGTGGACGATGCGCGGCTGGCCGACCGTGTGGTCGACCAATTGCGCCGTGCCGTGGCTTACGACCAGGCGGTGGAACGCGGCCGCGCGGAAGAGCGCCTGCGCATCGCCCAAGACTTGCACGACGACATCGGCGCGCGCCTGTTGACGCTGATGTACCAGGCGCAGACCCGCGAGATGGAGGACTACATCCGCCACACGCTGCAAGACCTGAAGACGCTGACGCGCGGGCTGGCAGCGTCCGAGCACCGGCTCTCGCACGCTGCCGCCGAGTGGAAGACCGACCTCACGCAGAGACTCGGGGCGGCACATGCCACGCTGGGCTGGTCCTTCGACCACGACCGGGATTTGCTGCTCTCGGTGGTCCAGTGGTCGGCGCTGACGCGGGTGCTGCGGGAGCTGGTCAGCAACGCGATGTACCACGGCCACGCCGCGCGCATCGATGTGAACTTCGTGCTGGAAAACGGCGTGTTGACGCTACAAGTGGCCGATGACGGCGAGGGCGCCGACCCGCAGTCCTGGGCTCACGGCCTCGGCCTTGGCGGTGTGCGCAAGCGGGTCAAGCTGCTGGGCGGTCAGGTGGCCTGGCGCGAGAACGCGCCCCGCGGCATCGTCTGCGCGGTGCGCGTGCCCGACTTCTCGGGGCGCAGCTGAGTCAGCCTGAGCGCCGGCCTGCGCGCGCATCCCGGTATCCACGTCAGACCTGAGTACCAGGACGTCACATTTCGGGGACAATACGCACTTCGCGACGATCCGGGCTTCGCCACCCGGCCTCCATCTGCTATGACCACTCGCCGCACGCCGCCCCCGACCGACACCGCTGCCGGTCCGAAACTGCGCCAGACGCAGGCCGAATACACGGCAGCCCGGCCCAACGCCGAGCCCGGTGTTCGGCCGATGATGTCCAGCTCGAAGATGTACGTTTGCATCCGTTGCCACGCCAATTTCAAGACTGGCGATGGCAAGCCCGATCCGCGCTTGCGCGGTCTGGGCCGTTGCAACACCTGCCTGGGCGTCAGCGTTCCCGCAGCTTGAAAAGCACAGGCTCTGGCCTGCGCTTGTTCAGCGCTGATTCCTCTCAAACTTTTTCTTCGTTCACTTCAACTTATCACTCGGAGTAAAGACCCATGTCACAAAGCAACCGCCGTACGTTTCTGATTCAAGTGGCCGCCTGTGGTGGCGCACTCGCCGCCGCTCAAGCCCAGGCCCAAGGCGCCAAGGTTGACGAGAAAGATCCGGCTGCCGTCGGTCTGGGTTACGCCGCCGACACCGCCAAGGTCGACGCCAAGAAGTACCCCAAGCACGCCAAGGACCAGAAATGCAGCAACTGCGCGCTCTACCAAGGCAAGGCGGGCGATGCTGCCGGCGGCTGCCCACTTTTCGCTGGCAAGCAAGTTCTGGCTGGCGCCTGGTGCAGCGCCTGGGCCAAGAAAGGCTGAAGCCCTGCGTGTCGTGACAGCAGGCCAGCTACCTGCTGCACAACGAAACAACGGCCCTGCGGGGCCGTTTTTCATGAGCACATGCACCCCGCGCGCCAGCCGCGTTCAGACGGCCTGCAAGCGAGCCGTGACTTCTTCTGCTATGGCCAGCGACGCCGTCAGCCCCGGCGATTCGATGCCCAAGAGGATCACGATGCCCGGCAGACCGTGCTGCTCTGGGCCGTCGATGCGAAAGTCGGGAGCCGCCTCGCCAGGACCGTGAATCTTGGGCCGTACACCGCTGTAACCGGGCTGCAAGGCGCCATCGGGCATGTCAGGCCAATAGCGGCGGATGGCGGCTTCGAAGACCGCTGCGCGGGCTGGATCGACGGCGTAGTTGATCTCGCGCGGGTCTGTGATGTCCAGCCATTCGAAGTCGGGCCCGAACCTGGTCTGGCCGCCGAGATCGAGGGTCACGTGCACGCCCAGCCAGGCATCGACGGGCGCCGGGTAGACGAGGTGGCGAAACGGTGAGCGCCCGGCCAACGTGAAGTAGCTGCCCTTCGCGTAGTGCGGCGAAACTTGATGCGCAGGCGCCAGCCCTGCCAAAGTCTGCGTCAGCGCACAAGCGCCCAGGCCGGCGGCATTCACGACCAGACCGGCCTCGATCTCGAACGGTCCGTCGGCGGCGCCCACCAGCAGTTGCGCGCCGCCGCCTGGCAGCGCCGTCCACGAGCGCACCGGCGACCTCAGCGCCACCGCGCCACCGGCCCGCTCCAGATCGCCCTGCAGCGCCAGCATGTAGGCGTGGCTGTCCACAATGCCGGTGCTGGGCGACCACAGCGCGGCGGTGCAATGCAGTTCAGGTTCCAGCGCAAGTGCGGCAGCAGCGGTCCAGCGCTCGACGTGCACACCGTTTTCCAGTGCCCGGGCTTGCAGCGCGTGCAGCGACGCGTGCTGGGCGGCGTCGGTGGCCACAACCAGCTTGCCGCAGGCTTTGTAGGGCACTCCGTGGGTGGCGCAGAAGTCGTACAGCAAGGTCTTGCCGCGCACGCACAGGCGGGCTTTCAGCGAACCGGGCGCGTAGTACAGGCCGGCGTGGATGACCTCGCTGTTGCGCGAACTGACGCCCTGGCCGATGGCCGCTTCCGATTCCAGCACGATGGTCTCGCGCCCGGCTTGCGCCAGCGCCCGGCCGACCGCCAGACCCACGGCGCCGGCACCAATCACCAGGGCGTCAATGCGGTCCATGTTCGTGGGATTTCAGGGCGACGAAGCACAAGCTTTGCGCCCGGGTTCAGCACCGGGGTGGGCCACGGGTTGGCAAACGCCATACAAAACGGCCCCGAAGGGCCGTCGCACAAACAAGTTCGTTGGGGTGGCTGATGGGGCTCGAACCCACGACAACAGGAATCACAATCCTGGACTCTACCAACTGAGCTACAGCCACCACCGGGACGTGTGAGTATAACCGCGCCGTCGCTGCTGTTCTGCGGCCGGCTCAGCGCGCCGGCGCTGAAGCCGCTTCAGCAGGCAGATTGGCCGCCGACTTGATTTCGACCTTGTAGCGCTTTTTCAAGGCCGACACGTAGGCATCGGCCTCGGCCGCCGCCCAGGCTTGCGTGTACTGCACGCGCAACGGCTCGTCGCCACCCGGCATGGCTTCGCGCGGCAGCACCTGGGTCACACGCATCACCACAAAGCCCTGACCCGGCAGGTCCATCCCCAGCACCGCCGGCAGCTTGCTGGCGTTGGCGCCCATCAGCGGGTCGAGCAAGATCTTGGGCATGCCTTGCGCGTTGCTGCGCGAAACCGTCAGCGTGTTCGGCAGCGTCTCGCCGGCATTGCTGCGCAGCGCGGCCACACGGGCCTCACCATCCTTGCGGGCCAGCGCGGCTGCCTGGATGTCGATGACACGTTCGCGCGCCGCGTCTTTCACATCGGCATAGGGCACGGTGCGAGCCGGCTGGTGCTGCAGCACGTGGGCCGCGATCAACTGGTTGGGCCCAACTTCCAGCGCATCGGTGTTGCGCTTGTTGCGCAGGCTGTCGGTGCCGAAAACCGCGTCCAGGAACTTCGCCGAAGCCAGCGGGCTTTTGGCGGCCACCGCAGCGGCCGGCGCGGTGCGCATCACTGTGGCCGTCTTCTTCTCCAGCTTCAATTTGTCGATGACCGGCTTCAGGCTGTCGCTCTGTTCGTAAACGGTGTTGGTGAAAAGCTCTGCGCTTTCGGCCCAGCGGCTCTGGGCCTTGGCCTTGCGCAGCTCGGCTTCGATATCGCCGCGCACGCTTTCGAAGGGCTTGCTCTGGCCGCCGCGCACCGCCGTCAAGGTCATCACGTGGAAACCGAAATCGGTCTCGACCACGTCGCTGATTTCGCCAGTCTTGAGCTTGAAGATGGTGTCCTCGAAAGGTTTGACCATCGCGCCACGGCCGAAGAAATCGAGGTCGCCGCCCTTGGCCGCTGAACCTGGGTCATCGGAATTCTTGCGCGCCAATTCGGCGAATTGCGCGGGGTTCTTGCGCACCTCGGCCAGCAGCGCCTGGGCCTTGGCCTTGGCTTTCTCGCGTTCGGCGGCCGGCGCGTCTTTTTCAGCCTTGACCAGGAGGTGGCTGGCCCGGCGCTCTTCGGGCACGGTGTATTTGGCGATGCCGTCGTCGTAGGCCTTGCGCACCTCAGCGTCGGTCAGCGTGATGCCCTTGGCCAGAGTATCCAGGTCCAGCATCACGTAGTCGATGGTGGCTTGCTCGGGCGCCTTGAACAGCGCCTCGTTGGCCTTGTAGTAGGCCTCGACCTCGGCGTCGCTCGGGTTGACCTTGCTGCGGTAAGCGGCTGGTTCGAAACGCTGCAGTTGCACCTCGCGGCGCTGGAAGAACGCGTCGAGCGCGGCCGATGCGGCGGTGGCCGCCACCGGCGCGGTCTGCGTGACGCCAGCCAGCACCTGGCGGGTGGCCAGGTCCTGGCGCAGGCGCTGGTCGAAGAGCGCCGGGCTCATGCCCTGCATGGCCAGCAGTTCCACATTGATCTTGCCGTCGGGGCCACGCAGCCCGGCGAATTGCGGGTCGCTGTCGAACAGGCGCGCCATGCGGCCCACGGTGGGGTAGAGCTGCAGGTGGTTGGCAGCAGCGATCAACACGCGGTCGCGCACCAATCCGTCCAGCGTGTCGCGGCGCAGCGCCGGCGTGTCGATCAGTGCGATGTCAACGTTCGGCGACTGGCGCCGCACCTGGTCCACATATCGCTTGTGCGCGTCGTCCCATTCGTTGCGGCTGATGCTCTGACCGTCGACCTTGGCCACCGTGGTGGCACTGCCGTCGGTGAACTGTGAGTAGCCTTGCACACCGAAAAAGATGAACGACGGGATGATCAGCAAGAGCATGAAGCCCAGCGCCAAGCGGGTGTGTTCGCGAAAGAAATCAAACATCAGGGGAGACTTTCGGGGAGGAAATGGTGGGTGCTGACGGGCTCGAACCGCCGACCTGCGCCGTGTAAAGGCGACGCTCTACCAACTGAGCTAAGCACCCGCTGTGCGGATGCGCGAAGCGTGCTTTTAAAGCGCGTCGCGCAGGCCCTTGCCAGGGCGGAACTTTGGCACCTTGGCGGCCTTGATCTTGATGGCCGCGCCCGTGCGTGGGTTACGGCCCACGCGGGCCGCACGCTTGGGGGCGGTGAACGTACCGAAGCCGGTGATCGTGACGTTGTTGCCCTTCTTCAAGGTGGTCTTGACAGCGCCGATCAAGGCTTCGAGCGAACGAGAAGCAGCGGCCTTGGAAATGTCGGCCTGCTTGGCAATGTGCTCGATGAGTTCACTCTTGTTCACGTCGCTGGTCCCCTCGATGGATTTCTTGAAAATTCGGTGTGGCTGCTGCTTGAAACCGGGCTGAAAACCCGACTGAAACCCAGGCCTAAAACATTACATCCCGCAGCTTTCGGCGGTGTCAAGCAGAGGCCGGATTCTAGGCCCAGCTTCCCCGCGAACCGGGGGTCTTGCTGCCCTGCAACGAGCGTGCTTCCACGCTTGACACCGAAGTCTCGCGGCCTTAGCTGCGGCCCAGGGTCTCGACCAAAGCACGGCCCAGGTCGCCAGTGCTGGCGCTGCCGCCAAGGTCGGGCGTGCGGGGTGCTTCGGGGTCGGTCAGCACGGCTTCGATGGCCGCCATCACCGCGTCGTGCGCGTCACGGTGGCCCAGGAAATCGAGCAACATGGCCACCGACCAGACCTGCCCGATCGGGTTGGCGATGCCCTTGCCGGCAATGTCGGGCGCAGAACCGTGCACCGGCTCGAACAGACTGGGCCACTGCCGCGTGGGGTTCAGGTTGGCCGAGGGCGCAATGCCGATGGTGCCGGTGCAGGCCGGGCCCAGGTCGGACAGGATGTCGCCAAACAGGTTGCTGGCCACCACCACATCAAAGTGCTGCGGCCGCTGCACGAAGTGGGCGGTGAGGATGTCGATGTGGAACTGATCCACTGCCACCTCGGGGAACTGCTGGGCCATCGCGGCCACGCGTTCGTCCCAATAGGGCATGGTGATGGCGATGCCATTGCTCTTGGTGGCTGAGGTGAGTTTTTTGCGCGGCCGCTTCATGGCGGCTTCAAAAGCAAAGCGCAGCACGCGGTCAACGCCGATGCGCGTCATCACCGTTTCCTGCACCACGAATTCGCGTTCGCTGCCCGCGAACATGCGGCCACCGACGCTGCTGTACTCGCCCTCGGTGTTCTCG
>JBBQAI010000158.1:0-8345 GCA_038316205.1 Burkholderiales bacterium | reverse complement strand
CGGGCGTGCGGGCCGGGCAGATGCAAAGCCGGCAGCACCATCGTCGTCGGCGCGTGTGACAGTATCGCCGCATGGCTATTTTGTTGATGACGGCGCCGATTCCGGCGCAGCCCCTGATCGACGCGCTGAAGGCGCTGGCGCCCGACGTGCCGGCGTGGACCACCGACGCGCCGCACGACCCGCTGGCCGTTGAAGCCGTGCTGGCGTGGCGCTTGAAACCCGGCGCGCTGGCGCCCTACCCGAACTTGCGCGTGCTGTGCTCCACCGGCGCTGGCGTGGACAAGCTGCTGGCCGCTCCCGACCTGCCGGCCGGCCTGCCGGTGACGCGCACCGTGGACACCACCCAGCAGTTGCAGATTGCGCAATACGTGGTGGCGTGTGCGCTCAGCCATCTGCGGGAATTGCCACGCTACCGGGCGCAGCAGAACGCGTCGCAGTGGGCGCGCCACCGCGCGCGGCCGCTGGCGCAGTGCCGCATCGGCGTGCTGGGGTTGGGCGCCGTGGGCATGGCCATCGCGCGGGCTTTCGTGCCGCTGGGCTTTCCGGTGGCCGGCTGGGCGCGCACCCCGCGCAACCCGCAAGATTTGCCGGCTGGTGTGACTGCTTTCGTTGGTGACGCCGGCCTGCCCGCTTTGCTGGCGCAGACCGACGTGCTGGTCTGCGCCCTGCCCCTCACGCCCGCCACGCAAGGCTTGCTGAACCACCAGACGCTGGCGCAACTGCCGGTGGGAGCCTGCGTGATCAACATCGGCCGTGGCGAGCAATTGGTGGAGGCCGACTTGCGCGCTTTGCTGGACAGCGGCCACCTGGCGAACGCAGCGCTGGACGTCTTCGAACGCGAACCGCCGCCGTCCGACAACTGGGTCTGGCAACACCCGCGCGTGTTGGCCACGCCGCACATCGCCGGCGAAGCCTCGGCCGAGGCGGTGGCGCAGCAACTGTTGGAAGCGCTGCGCTGCGCCCGTGCCGGACTGCCGCAGCCGCTGGCCGTGGACCGCAGCGCGGGCTACTGATTTTCAGGGCCTATTCCGACAGTCGCAGGGTCCCAGGGCCGACTGCTGCCGACGCCAGTCGTCAGTTGAAAGTCTGGCCCGCCTCGGACAACTTCACCAACAGCGGCGCCGGCTGCCACGAGGCATCGGAACCCGGCTCGGCCGCGATGCGCCGCAGGCTGCGCACCACGTTCGGCAACCCCACGATGTCGGCGTACAGCATGGGCCCGCCCCGGTACAGCGGGAAACCGTAGCCGTTGAGGTAGACGATGTCGATGTCCGACGCGCGTGCGGCAATGCCTTCTTCCAGGATGCGCGCGCCTTCGTTGATCAGCGCGTAGATGCAGCGTTCCACCACCTCCACGTCGCTGATGGCGCGTGGCGCGATGCCGGCGCCGGCGCGGTATTGCGTGATCAGCGCCTCGGTGATCGCGTCAGGAACGGGCTCGCGTTTGCCGGCTTCGTAGCGGTACCAGCCGGCGCCGGTCTTTTGCCCCAAGCGGCCGGCCTCGCAGAGCTTGTCGGCCACCACCGGTTTCATCTCGACGCCAGCCTCGGCCGCCTTGCGCTTGCGCGTCGCCCAGCCGATGTCCAGACCCGCCAGATCGCCCATGCGAAACGGCCCCATCGCCATGCCGAACTTTTGCAGTGCGCCGTCCACCTGCTGCGGCAGTGCGCCGGCGTTGATCAAGCCGCTGGCTGCCGCACCGTAGCGTGCCAGCATGCGGTTGCCGATGAAGCCGTCGCAGACCCCTGAGACCACGGCCATCTTCTTGATCTGCCGCGCCAAAGCCATGCAGGTGGCCAGCACGTCGGGCGCGGTGGCTGCGCCGCGCACCACTTCCAGCAGGCGCATCACGTTGGCCGGGCTGAAGAAGTGCAAGCCCAGCACGTCGGCCGGCCGCTTCGTGAACGACGCGATGCGGTTGATGTCGAGGTAGCTGGTGTTGCTGGCCAGGATGGCGCCGGGCTTGCACACCGCGTCCAGCGCCTCGAAGACCTGCTGCTTGACGGCCATGTTCTCGAACACGGCTTCGATGACCAGATCGGCATCGGCGAAGGCTGGGTAATCCAGCGTGGGCGTGACCAGGGCCATGCGTTGCTCGACCTGGGCCGCAGTCAACTTGCCCTTCTTCATCGAGTTTTCGTAGTTGCGGCGGATCGTGGCCAGACCCTTGTCGAGCGCTTCCTGTTTCGTTTCCAGCAACGTGACAGGCAGGCCGGCGTTGAGAAAGTTCATGGTGATACCGCCACCCATGGTGCCGGCGCCGATGACGCCCACTTTTGCGATCTTGCGCTGCGGGGTGTCGGCCGGCACATCGGGCAGCTTGGCTGCCGCACGCTCGGCCGCAAAGACATGCCGCAGCGCACGCGATTCGGGCGTGCCCATCAGGGCCACGAAGGCCTCGCGCTCCAGCCGCAGGCCTTCATCGAAAGGCTTGCGGACGGCGTGGGCCACGGCCTCGACGCACTTCAGCGGTGCCGGGAAGTTCGGCGATGTGGCGGCCACCGTCTTGCGCGCGAACTGCAAGAAGGCGTCGGCCTGGAAGTCGTTCACCTTCAAGTCGCGCACGCGGCGCAGCGGCCGGCCTTCGGCCACCACCTGGCGCGCGTAAGCAATGGCACCGGGCAGCAAGTCGCCTTCGATGATGGCGTCGATCAGCAGCGTGCCCTTGAAGCGCAAGGCCGCCACCGGGTTGCCGTAGACGATGACGTTCAGCGCCGCCTCGACGCCGATCAAACGCGGCAGCCGCTGCGTGCCACCAGCCCCAGGCAACAGGCCCAGCTTCACCTCGGGCAAGCCCAGCGAGGCATCGGCCAGCGCCACGCGAAAGTGCGCGCCCATAGCCAGTTCCAGGCCGCCGCCCAGGCACACACCCGCAATCGCGGCAATGACAGGTTTGGGGTTGTTTTCCAGCAGCGCGATGACCACCCGCAGATTGGGTTCGCGCGACTGGTTGGGCTTGCCAAATTCGGTGACATCGGCGCCGCCGGAAAAAGCGCGGCTGCTCCCGGTCAGCACGATGGCCCTGACGGCGGCGTCGGCATTGGCTTGGTCCAGTGCGCGGGCGATGCCGTCGCGCAAATCGAAGCCCAGACCGTTCACCGGCGGCTTGTTCATCGTGATGACGGCGGTGTCGCCATCGACCAGGTAAGTCACGTAGGAAGGGGTCATCGCGGGGTCTCCAGCTTCAGGTCTGCACGTCGGCTGCGCCGAACTCAGACTGCTATTCTGGCCCGACCTCAGGGCTGTCTCGCGTCACCAAACGAGACCGGCAATGTGTCTCGGCGCACCGACGCGCCGCAGACTTGGGTGGAATCTGCAGGCTTCGTGCTCTTGCAGAAAGACAGACATGACTCATAACTCGACCACACCGCCGAAGACCGCCCCTGTCGACACCGACCTTGCCGATCAGGCCCATCCCGGCCACGGCGTTCCCTCGCAGGACCCTGAGGGGGGCGCACAGTTTCCGCTGAAGCCCGAGGAAGCCGAGCGCGAAGCGAAGTCGGTCCTGGTGGGCGGCGGCATGGTTGCCGGTGCGGCGAGCGGCGCGGCCATCGGCGTCGCCGTGGGCGGCCCGGTGGGCGTGGTGGTGGGTGGTGCCGTGGGTGCCGTTGTCGGCGCGCTGGGCGCTGCTGGCGCGGGTGCCATGCTGAAACCCGACGACGCCAGCAGCGTCAGCACAGTGCCCACCGACGCAGCGCGCCTGCGCGCCGAAGACAGTGCCGGTGGCAGGCAACCGACCGCACGGGTCGACGAGATGTCTGCAGCGTCTCGAAGGGAAAAATGAACCGGCCTGACCAAGCCCGCCTCGTTGACGCAATCAAGGTCCTGCAGCGGTAGGCAAGACCTTCACTGGTAGCCGACGCCCATCACGTAACTGCGCAGCCATTCCGCTTCCTGATTGCCTGCGGCCAGCAGCGCACGGAGTCCGTCGCGCGCATTCAGCACGCCCAATGGTTGCTTGGCTGCATCGACAACCAACATATGGATGAGGCCCCGTGTGTGCATCAATGCAAGCACATCGGACAGCAGGTCGTCGGGTGCGCAGCTTGTGATCTCACGCGTCATCACTTCGCCGGCCAGTGTGGTGAAGAAGTCGGCTTGACCCAAACCCAGCCGCCTGACGAGCACGGACTCGGTGATGGTGCCGATGGGTGAGCCGCTGGCATCGCACACCACCACCACACTGATCTGCGCACCGGACAGCAGCGCGGCCACCTCGGCCAGCAGGGCACCGGTGCCAACCGTCAGCAGCCGCGAACGGGTCACGGCTTCAAGTGCGCTGACCCGCGCAGGCGCGATGGCTTCAGCCTCGGCAGTGGCCAGGGGCGGACTCTCGGTGGCCGACGCGTCTGACATGGGCTTATTCATCGCCTCAGCGCCTCTCAGGCGTGCTTCGCAGCGGCGCGCGAAGCCGCATGCAGGGCCGCGTGGATCGCCTCGTCGAGCTTTTCAAAGCCGAATGAGACATCCACCGGTGTGCCGTTCAGGTAGAACGCGGGCGTGGACCGAACGCCGCTTTGCTCGGCATTGCGGCGGTGCTCCTGGACCCTTTGCGTGTAGATCCGGTCGGCCATCTCGGCGTTGAAGCGGATCATGTCGAGGCCAATGGATTTCGCATGCGCGGCGAGCGCAGGCAGCGCCAGGTGATGCGGCGTGCTGAACAGCAGCCGGTGCATCGCCCAGAACTGGCCTTGCGCGGCAGCCGCTTCGGCGGCCTCGGCAGCCAATTCCGCGTGCCGATGCACCTCCACCATCGGGAAATGCCGGAAGACGAAGCACAGACGCTTGCCAAAGGCTTCAATGAGGTGTTGCGTCAACGGCTCGGCCTGGATACAGGCGGGGCATTCATAGTCGCCGTACTCGAGCAGGGTCAAGCCCGCGTGCGTGTCTCCCAGCGTGTGATCGGCAGCGGCCAGCGCGGCCTGGGGTACCAGAACCTGGTGTTCGTTCTTCATGTCTCGTCCTTGGCCAGCGTCGCCTGGGTGGTCTTCTCGATCATGGTGGAACCTTTCAAATGGATGTCGGCTGGGGCTGCGAAAAACGAGATCACGGTTCGCCTCGGAAAGCGTTCTGCGCCCGCGTCACTTCGTTCGCGGCGACTTGATTCGCTGGCCCGGCTGGCTCAAGCCCCCAGCGCGCAGGGCTTCGACCGCACCGACCACCGAACGGGCGACGTTGCGTACCTCTTCCTGCACGGCCTGATCCTTGTCCAGCGCCTCGTGGCTGTTGAAGTAAGGCTGGTAGTAGCCGATGTAGCGGTCGAGCTTGGCTGACGGGCCGGCGTCGATCAGGCCCATCCATTCCAGCCAGTCGCATAGGTTGCGCCGGTGGTCTTCGACGCCGGCCACATCGCCGTGGACGACGACGCCGAACGCGCGGCCTGCGAGGTGCTTGGGGTAGTCCCAACCTTGCGCTTCGATTTGCTTGGCCTCGGCCACGCGCTTGCCGTGCGTGGTGGTCGGGTCGGGGTTGCCGCCATCAGCGCACACCAGGCGGTCGATCATCAGTTTCAGCGGGCTCGGCGACTGGTACCAATAGGTCGGCGCCAGCACGATCACCGCATGCGCGGCCACCCAGCGTTCATAGATCTCCGCCATCCAGTCATGCGTTTGTGCGAGTGCGTGGTTGGGGTAGCAACTGCAGGGCCAGTGGCACAACGGCATGGCGCTCGACACGCAGCCCTTGCAGGGATGGATGTGACGGCCGTACTCCGAGGTGACGTGGCTGAGGTCCAGGACGTCGGCCTGAATGCCAGCGCCTTCGACGATCTGCTGTGCGACTTCAGTCAGGCGCCACGTCTTCGAGATTTCGCCGGGGCAGGTGCCGTCGTTGCGGGCACTGCCGCACACCAGCAGCACGCGCGACTTCGTGGCGGGCTTGCTCCATGCGAGTTGCGCCTGGTCGACGGCCTGCCGGGTTGCCAGCCATTCCACGGATAAAGCGTAAGCCGGGTCGGCATAGCCTGATCCGGCCAGGCGCGTCAGCGGCGCCTTGCGGCCCTCGCCGTAGGCTTGCCAGGCAATCTCTTCCAGCCGCGCAATAGCGGCCTTTTCAGCGTCGAACGCTGGGTCGGCAAAACCAGCACGGTAGCGCTCGCCGAAGGCCTGCCGCGACAGCGGCGCAGGCGCCTGACCCTTGCGAATCTCAATCATTGGTACTACTCCGGCTGGGCTGCAACTTCACCTCCAGAAGCTTGGACAGCCCGCAGCCGCCCGTCTGTGCGCAAGGCCACGCAGAGCCAGCGCCGGCCACCGACGATTAGGGCACGCAGCCGTGTGCGGGCACCTGCGGCGCAGCCGTGCACCAGGCAATGAGTCCGAGCAACGCAACTTGAATCGGCAGCCTCAGCCACAGCGCCCAGATCGGCACGGTAAACAGTTCAGGCCGCTGCAACATGTAGATGTGCGCCGGCGTGACAGCGAGGGTCAGCAGGAACAGGCCACCACCAGCAAGGCGTCGCGTCGGCCGCCACAACAGACCCAGGGCACCCAGCAGTTCGAACACGCCGCTCAACAGTACCGCCGTTCGGGGCCAGGGGATGTAGGGCGGCACGATCCGCATCTCGGCGTGGGTGGCTGCGAAATGCGCCATGCCGCCGACAAAGAACCAGAGGGAAACGAATCCGACCCCGATGCGCTTTGCGGTGGACAGATCGGCGGCCGTCATCGTGCGCCAACCATCGGCGTCAAAGCAAATGAGCGCGCGCGATGCGCACGATCTGCTGGGCAATTTCTTCCGGCGACAGCACGAAGTCGATGCAACCGCTGGCGATGGCACTTTCTGGCATCTCGGGCTGGGCGGCGGTGTCCAACTTCTGGGCCATCGTGATCCCGCCGACTTCCTTGATGCCGCACAGCGCCGCCGCGCCGTCGCCGTCGTAGCCGGAGACGATCACGGCGATCAAGGGGCCGTCCCAGAACTGGGTCAGCGAGCGCAGGAAAACGGTGATTACGTCGGGCCAGCCACGCGGCTTCGAGATCGGCGCCAGGTGAAACACTTCGCCGTCGACGTGCAGATCCCGGTTGGCCGGGATGATGTAGACGTGGTTGGGCTGGATGACCAAGTCTTCGGTGATGAGTTCCACCGGCATGCGGGAAAACGGCGGCAGCACCCCATGCAGTTGGGTCGGCATCAGGGTGATGTGGTTCACGATGACCACCGCCACGCCCATGTCGTCCGGCAACTGCTGGAGCAGGCGGATGTAAGCGTCCAGACCGCCAGCGGAGCCGCCGACGCAAACCACCGGGAAGTTCTTCATCGACGCCACCGTTGCGTGAGGCCCAGCTTTCCGATTCTGGCGCCGGCACAACCAAGTGCCCCAGAGCTTACGGTGCGCCTGCTCGCCCGGGTTGTCGGTTCGCCACCGAACGTCCTGGCCATTGCCGGGCTCGGTTCACGCCGACTCTATTGCCAATCGTCCAGACCGCTACCGCGTGGCCCACTTGTGACCATGCTTCAGGCTCAGCTTGCTGGGCACGGTGGCATCGTGGCTGTGCGCCTGTGCGTCTGTGCGTCTGTGCCTGCGCCGGGGCCATGGCCGCGCTGGTGAACGCGGCCGCGATGACCGTCGCAGCCACCACAGAGACCAGGCGTTGAGGCGTGAATGTGATCTTCCCGATCTCCAGTCAGTCATGGCGGGCGACCATCGCCATCCTGCACTCTCGGAGCGACGCCAACTGGGACAGTTCGATCGGCCTCGCGCCGACTTGGGAAAGATCAAAAAAACCGCGAACCGGAGTCGAACGCCCGCCAATATCGATCCATGCTTTGCAGTGTCCCAGGGCCAAGTGACCTGAACGGTGGCCTGCTCCGCCGTCTCGGTCCGGGCCTGCTCGGCGTCTTGCTGATCGCGGCACTGGCCTTCGTCGTCATGCGTTCGGGTCCGATGGCACCCACCCGCGTGACGGTCCACAAGGCGGAAGCCGCCAGCCTCGCGCCGGCCCTGTTCGGCATCGGCACGGTCGTGGCGCGCCGCGCCTATCGGATCGGGCCGACCGCAGCCGGCTGAGTGCTGCGGGCGGTGGTCGATGTCGATGACAAGGTCAAGACGAGTCAGTTGCTCGCTGCTCGACCCGGCATCGCGGTGGGTGAAGGTGCGCTTCGACCAGGGCCGATCCACGGGCTGGGCGGCCGGACTGCCCGCCGATATCGCCCTGCGTTCCAACCCGGCGCAAGCGCTGCGCGACGGCTGCTGGCAATCGGCGGGCCACCGAGGCATCCGTCGGGTCGGTCGTGATCATCAGCCGCCGCCGAGGTAGATGAACTTGAACAGGAACACGCCCGAGATGATCCAGACCATCCAGTGCACTTTGCCGGCCTGCCCGGTGAACAGCTTCAGCAGCGCG
>JBBQAI010000064.1:0-22847 GCA_038316205.1 Burkholderiales bacterium | reverse complement strand
GTCGAAGACCGGGAAGATGAAGTTCTCAGGATTGAAGACGTTGTAGTCCACCCCCGGCACGCCTGCTGGAAAGTGGCTGCCGATGTAGGACGGGTCAACGAGATTGCCGCCAGTGATCGTGGGGTAGCGGCTGGGCGGTGGCAGCGTGCCTTGCATGATCCAAGTGCGCAGCGACGCGCGGATCACGCTGATCATCTGCGTCGAAGGCATCGGGTTGGCCAGCAGGGCAGCCGCTGCGCCCGCGTTGTAGTTGTTGCCAGGGCAATTGGCAGTGGCGGTGGGCTTGGGCACGAAGTAGGTGCTGACCGCGCCGCCGTTGCCGCCGTGCGTGGTGCTGCTGATGTAGTAGCGGCGCACATTGCGCGTCAGCGGGATGTCGGTGTCGGCATTGCTGCCCACCCATTCCATCGTCATCTTCAAGGCGTAGACCTCGGCACTGCCGAAGTGCTCCATGATCTTCGGGCAGGTGCCGTTGAGGTTGCAGCGCGAGAAGATGCTCTTGGTCGGGTTGCCGCGCAGCGGGTCGGGGAAGTCGGTCCACCACTGCGCGCCTTCGCTGCCTGGCTGATAAAGCTCCAGCACGCCATCGGGTTGGCCCCAGCGCATGTTGGCCACGACGCGGCGGCCGGCAATCTGCGGCCAGGCACCGTCGTGCACTTTGCGATTGGCCTCGTCCTCGTTCAAGCCCATGTAGATGAACTGGCGCGTGAAATTGCCCGACTGCGACGAGCCGCGCATCGAAGACCAGGTCACCTTGCCTGCGATGGGATTGGCGTTACCCAAATCATCTGTTGCAGAAAACTTGAAGAAGGATCCGACATCGCGAAACGCTGCGATACCCGCGCCCAGGACATACGCGCCCTTGGCCGGATAGACGAGCTCATACAAGAGGCTCGAGTCGAAACCGTTCTTCAGGCAGATCTGCACCGGCAAACTGCCAGGCAGGCTGCCGATGGTGATGTTCTGCGGCGTCCCGGGAAACGGGTTGGCCGCACTGCAAGTGGCGTAGGCCCAATCGGCGGAAGGGATGACCGTTCCCACGGTGACGACGCCGGTGCTGGTTTCCTTCGTGTGCGTGGTCAGCACCGCCTGCGTGGTGTCCAAGGTGGCGGGCAGATAGGGCACGGGGTTGCCACCGACAAGCAGACCTTGCGAGGCCACACCGCTGCGGTTGACGATGCGCGCCAGTACATTGCCGGTGATCAGATTGCCATTGCCATCTTTGGCCATGGGCAGTGCCACCCAGTGGTTGGTGCCTGTGGTGCGGTCCGCAGGAATGCCCGTGGCGCCCGCGTTGTCGCCCTGCCAGCCGCTGGCCAGCAAGATGTCGCCGTTGCTCAAACCCACACCCGTCGGGTTGATGGTGCCGCCGCGGTTGGGCACGTCATGCCACATGAAGCCGCTGGCCTGCGTCAGGTCGGTGGGCCGGTAGATCGTGAAGGCCGTCTCGTAGCGCAACTTGCCGTCAGGGTCCAGCCCAAGGCCGATGTCGTTGATGACGGCGTTGTGGGCATCTGCCGGGTCCAACTCGCCGAAGGCACGTCCGCGCACCACTTTGTAGGGCATGCTGAGGGTGGTGAGGTCGGTCAAGCTGTCGATGACGATCTTCGTGACGCGCGCTTGTGCCGAGGGCGTCGCAGCCAGTGTGAGGACGGCAGCGGCCATGGCCGTCAGGGTGGCGGCCAGGCGTGGTGCGCCTCGCTGGAAATGGATGGGCGATGTCATGCGGTGTCTCCTGTCGGTTTTTGTGGGCATTAGCGTGCCGGCTCGTTGAGCAAAGGCAGTTTGGTGCGACCCAGCGACAGCGCGTCGGTGGTGACGCTGGCCGCGTCGGCGGGCAGCAGAGTGCGGTTGGCGATCATGCGTTTCACGGCTTTGGCCACGGCCAGCGAATAGTTGCCGTAGTTGCCGTAGCGCTCGGCCGCCGAAAGCCTGGGGTCGCCGGTTGCCAGCCGCGCCGCCAGCGTGTTGGCAAACGGAATGAACTGGCCCGCGCTTTCGCAGCCGTCGCCCGACTGCGCACCCGAGCGCAAGGACCAGCCGGTGTAGGTGGCCAGCGGCACCGTCACACGTGGCAGGCGGATGCCGGCAATGTCATTGCCGTCGCCGTCGGTGCGGGGGATCTTGCTGGGGTAGATCGGCCCATTCAGCGGGTTGTCCTGGTAGGGCGCAACCACCACCGGCGGGTTGATGGTGGGGATGCCGGT
The DNA here is from genome assembly GCA_038316205.1 of Burkholderiales bacterium. GTDB lineage: Bacteria > Pseudomonadota > Gammaproteobacteria > Burkholderiales > Burkholderiaceae_C > Rubrivivax. The sequence goes on along the minus strand of JBBQAI010000064.1, from coordinate 20,640 downwards.
CGCGTCGAAACCAGGGCCCTGGTTGAACAGATACCGCGTGGTTTTCAAGCCGTTGTAAGTCACCCCGGGGATGTTGGGAAACCCCATGCCGGCCTGCGGCAAGGGCGCCGCCAGGGTGCCATCTGCCAGCTTGGGCACCTGGCTGGGCGGTGGTGCCGTGCCCAGCGTGACCCATTCGTCCATGGCCGCAAACAGTGCGCGCTGCACCGGTGACGAGTCCAGCGGATTCTGGAACTGCTGGCAACTGCCCACGCTGGTGGCGCTGCCGGTGCCGTGCTGCATGCTCGACATCAGGTAGATGCGCGAAAACGGCGAGTCGGGCAAATCCAAGGTGCCGGTCGGGTCGGTGGTCATCAGCGACGCCGTCTTCACCCAGTACTCATTGGCCGAGAAAATCTCCATTGCGTAAGGGCAGGTGTTGGTCGCCGTGCACTTCACCAGGCGGCCGTCGGTCTTTCCGGTCAGCGGGTCGGTGGTCACGACGTTGGCGAACGGAAACCGTTGCTCGTTGAACAAATGGTCCTGGCGGTTGCGCTCGGTGCGCCCCGGCTGCGACCAGCGCGAATTCATGCTCATGCCACTTCCGGCAGCAATCCACTGCATCAAGCCATCGAGCACGATCTTGCCGTTCTCGGCCTGGTTGAAGCCGAGGTGGCGGAAGTCGTTCAGCAGGCGGCCTGGCTGCGACACCACCTCGGTGTAGATGCGCGTGATGTCGCCGGCCAGCGGATTGGCGGTGCCGAAATCGTCTTGCGTCTCGTAGCGCAGGAAGGCGTTCCAGTCGCGCACGGCGGCAAAGCCCACGCCGTTGACGGTCGGGTCTTTGGCGGTGTAAGTGAACTCGTAGATGTCATTGGCCACGAAGGCGCCGCTGATCAGGTTGATGGCCGTGCCGGTTGCGTTGTAGGCCCAGCCTGAAGCCGGCACGACGACCGGCACATCGTCCAGGCGCACGCGGTGGGTCAGCGTGGCCGTGGCGGGGTCCAGCGTGGCTGCCGGGTAAGCCAGCGTGAACGAAGTGGCCGAGCTGACGATGTACTCGTAGGCCGGCCCGGTAATGGACGAGCCGTCGGGGTTCTTCGCCACCGGCAGCGTGATCGTGGTGTTGAAATTGGCGGTGCTGGTGCCGGCCGCTGCGTCCCAGCCGCTGAACGACATGCTGTAGCCCAGCGGCATCAGGAAGGCGTTCTGCAGCAAGGTGGTGTTGACCACAGAGCCCGGGTCGTTACCGCCCACGCCGCGGTTGAAGGCGCTGATGGTTTTGCCGCCCCGGTTGGGCGGCTCGTAGACCAACTTGTGGTTGCCCTTGCTCAGGTCGATGGGCTTGAGGATGTAGAAATCGAAGCTGTAAGCGACCTTGCCGCTGGTATTGCGCGGTGCCAGCGCGATGTCCACGATGACGGCATTCTTCGGGTCGGCCGGGTCGATTTCACCGAAGGCCTTGCCGTAGATTTTTTCGTACTGGCCCACGCCTGGCCAGGCATAGCCGCCGAAGGTGGGCGACTCGGTGCCGGCGATGGTGATCTTGGTGACGCGAGCCTGCACTTGCGGCGAGACCAGCGCGGTGGCCGAGGCCGCCAGGGCGCAGGCCAGGCCGATGCGCGAGCGCGAGCTCGAGTTCGAGTTCGAGCGCGCCACACGGCGGCGCCGCAGGCCCGCACCCAGGCCGGTCAAGCCCATGCCCAAGGCCAGCAGCGCCGCGCTGGACGGCTCGGGAACGGCGGTCACCGACACCGCGTCCAGGTACATGAAGCCGGGATCGTCGCGGGTCACGAACGCCAGCGTGGTGATCGTCGATACAGCGGTGGCGCTGAACGCGAAAGTTGCGAACACACCTCCCGCCGGGTTGCTGACGCTGTACAGCGTTTGCGCGCCCCATAGCACCGCAAAGCTGCTGGGCACATCGCCGTCGCCCTGGAAAGAGAAGTTCACCAGGTAGGGCGTGCCCACCGTGGTGGCGAAGCTCTGCTGCAGCGTGAGGGCGCTGCCCAGGCTGCCGAAGTAAGCCGCGCAATTGCCTTCGGGTACTGCACCAGCACCGGGGCAATACACGCCGTTGAGCGGCACCACGGCCGAACCCGACCAGCCCGTGAAATCACCGCTTTCGAAGCCGCCGTTGCTGACCAGGTTGGTCGCTGCATGGCTGGGCAGGGACAGCAGCAAAGCGCTGAACGACAAAGCGGCCAGGCCGCGATGAGCGCCGCCTGCGGAGCGTGTGGAAGACATGGTGAACCTCACTTCGGGTGTGCCTGGAGAGGGCGCGATTAAGCGCTCCGGCCGCGCATGTTCGGCTGGGGCTAACCATTAGCTGCAGGGGTGAAAAACCCTGCGGAGCCGACCAAACGGAACCAATACCCCTAACTTCACTTGGGTCTGTTCCGCACACCGAAACCGTAGGCCCGCGTCAGGCCGGCGTTGACGCGCGAACGCGGCGCGCGGGGTGTCGTGGGGTCTGACGTGAAGGGCCGGCTTGGGCGCCCAGAAAGCACCGGTCCAACTGGGCCTTCGGGGTGCGCTGCAACTCGCACAGGTGGCGGTGGGTCAGCGCTGTGCCGGCCAAGGCCGCAGCGTAGCGCGCCTGGGTGTCGCGCTGCACCTGCACCAGCAAATGCGCGGTCACTTCGGCGTCGGCCAGCGCCCGGTGCGCGCGGCCGCTGCGGGGCAGGTGGTGGAAGTCGGCCAAGGTGCCCAGCCGGTGGTTGGGCGCCTGCGGGTAAAGACGTCGCGCCAGCAGCAAGGTGCAGGCGAAGTCGTGCGCGGGGTCGGCATCGGCTTCGGCGTGTGCGGTTTCGGCCTGCCAGAAACCCCGGTCGAAAGCCGCGTTGTGGGCCACCAGCGGGCAGCCGCGCGTGAACTGCAACACCTCTCGCATCACGGCGCGCGCGGGCGGTGCTGTCGCCAGCATGGCGTTGCTGATGCCGGTGAACTGCTCGATGAAAGGCGGTACCCAGGCGCCGCTGTTCATCAGGCTTTGGAAGCGGCCGACGATCTGCCCGCCGCAGACCAGCACGGCGGCGATTTCGGTGGCGCGCGAACCCATCGTGGGCGACATGCCGGTGGTCTCGAAGTCAATCACAGCGATGGTTTCGTCGCCATGCGCCGCCGCGTTCGCAGCGCTGGTTGCCTCGCCAGAATCCCCCGCCACGCTCATCCCTTCAACGCCGAAGCCGCCAGCGCTTTCGTCACCTCGTTGCTGCCCTGCGCGCTGCCGCTGCCTGGCACCTGTTCGCCGCTGCGGTCGGAGATGGTTTCGAACTGCGCCGCCACCGCTTCGGCGTCTTCACGCGAAGCGCCGATGAAGACGCCTTCGGTCAGCGTGATGTGGGCGCGCTCGAAGGTGCCGGCGCCGGCGCACAAGATGGTGCGCGTCGGTGCTTCGTCGGATGCCAGGAACAACAAGCCCGGCGTCACCGCTTCGGGTTGCAGGTGCGCCAGCACGGCGGCCGGCAGCAGGCCCTCGGTCATGCGCGTGGCGGCGGTCGGCGCCAGGCAATTGACGTGGATGCCGTCCTTCGCGCCTTCCAGGGCCAGCGTCTGCATCAGGCCGACCAGCGCCATCTTGGCGGCGCCGTAATTGGCCTGACCGAAGTTGCCGTAAAGGCCGGTGGACGAGGTGGTCATCACGACGCGGCCGTACTTCTGCGCGCGCATCACCGGCCACACCGCGTGGGTGCAGACGGCGGCGCCCATCAGGTGCACGTCGACGACCAGGCGGAAGTCGTCCATCGTCATCTTGGCGAAGCTCTTGTCACGCAGGATGCCGGCGTTGTTGACCAGGATGTCGATGCGCCCCCAGGCCGCCAGCACCGCTCGCACCATCGCGGCCACGGCGGCTTCGTCGCTCACCGACGCGTGGTTGGCCATTGCCGTGCCGCCGGCAGCCATGATCTCGGCCACCACGGCGTCGGCCGCGCTGATCTCGCCGCCGTCGGGCTGGGCCACCGGCCGGCCGAAATCGTTGACTACAACCTTGGCACCGCGCGCGGCCAGGGCCAGTGCATGTTGACGGCCCAGGCCGCCGCCAGCGCCAGTGACGATGGCGACCTTGTCCTTGAAATTCATGTCTTGTCCTCGTTGTTTGGTTGATCGTTCGTGGGGTCGTTCGTCCGCCCGCTCGTCCAGCCATCACGCAGTTCGCGTTTCAGCACTTTGCCGATGGCACTGCGCGGCAATTCAGCGACCAGTTGCAGCGCGCTCAGACGCTGCGTCTTGCCGAGTTGTGCATTGGCCCAGGCGCGCAGGGTTTCGCCATCTTCAGCACAGCCTTCGCGGCGCACGACGAAGGCCACCGGCGTTTCGCCCCATTGCACCGAAGGCACGCCGACCACCGCCGCGTCTGCCACGGCCGGGTGGGCGCGCAGCACGGCTTCCAGGTCGCTGGGGTAGATGTTGAAACCGCCGCTGATGACCATGTCCTTGCGCCTGTCCTGCAGGATCAGGAAGCCGTCTGCGTCGAAGTGGCCGACGTCGCCGGTGCGGATGTAGCGCCGGCCCTCGGCATCGAACCACTCGGCAGCGGCGGTCAGATCGGGTTTGCCGTGGTAGGCGGTCATCATGCCGGGCGAGCGGCCGACGACCTCGCCACTGGTGGCGCTGGCCACGCCCGCTTGCTGCGGCAATTCCACTCCGTCTTCGTCGATCAACCGGATGTCGTGGCCTTCTGAAGGTTGGCCCACGGTGTGCAATTTGTGCGGGTGCAGATGCGCTTGCAGGATGACGGTGCCGCCGCCTTCGGTCATGCCGTAGTACTCGATCAGCGCGCCCGGCCAGCGCGCCAGGATGTCGGCTTTCAGCTCGGCGTGGAAGGGTGCGCTGGTGCTGAATTTGTAGCGGAAGCTGCGCAAGTCGTAGTGATCGAAATCGGCGCGCGCCATCAGCCGCTGGTACTGCACCGGCACCAGCATGGTGTGGGTGGCGCGGTGGGTTTGCGCCAGTTGCAAATAGCTCCCGGCGTCGAACTTCGGCATCAGCACCACGCAGCCGCCGTGGGCCAGCGTGGGGATCAACGAGACCAGCGTGGTGTTGCTGTACAGCGGCGTGGCGATCAACGTGACCGTGTCCAGACCGTAGCCCGACAAGCCCGCGCGCTGGATGTGCGCCCAGCGCATCGCATGCGGCTGCACGATGCCTTTGGGCGTGCCGGTGGTGCCCGACGAATAGATCAGGTTGAAGGACCAGGACGGGTTGATGGCCACCGGCTGCGGCCGTGCGCCTTCGGGCGCCAGCCAGGTTGCGAAGGTCGGGCCGCTGTCAGTCACGTCCATGCGCAGCACCGTGCTGCCGGCGGGCCAATCGACGCCCATCGCGGCCACCGCGCCGTCGATGAAAACCAGTTTCGCACCGGCGTCGGCCACCATCGCAGCCAGTTGCGCGGGCGTTGAACCGGGGGCCAGCGGTGCGGCTGCCAAGCCGGCCCGCAAGGCGCCGATGAAAAGAGCCAGGTAGGCCGCGCTGGAAGCACCGCAAATGGCGATGCACTGCTGCGGCTGCAGGCCGTCGCGCTGCAAGGCGGCGGCCACGCGGTCGGTCAGCGCATCCAGCGCGGCGTAGCTTGAACGTTCACCGTCAACGATGACGGCGGTGGCACCGGGCCGCTGGGCTGCGTGCTCGGCGATCAGCGCAGCCAGGTCACGGAAATCCGTGGGTGCAGGTGCAGGTGCAGGTGCAGGTGCAGGTGCAGGTGCAAGCGCAAGGGCAGGTCTGGCGGTGTTCATCGTGGCGGTGGGCTGCAGAAAAATAACGAAGAGGCGCGGCGGTGAATGCGCAGGAAAGCGCGGGAAAGCGCGGGAAAGCCTGGCGAAAGCGCGGATTCTATGGACCGACAATGCGGGCCTCCGTCGCCTTAGAGACCCCGACATGAACCTGCTCCACCGTTCCTTGCCGCGCCTGACCGCCATCGCCCTGCTGGCTGCCGCAGCCGGTGCCAGCACCGCTTGGGCCGCACCCGACGCAGCAGTCTGGTCGACCGTTCAAACGCAGAAACAACCGCTGCTAGACACCTTGAAGGACCTGGTGGCCATCGAGTCGGGCAGCGGTGACCGCGAAGGCCTGGATCGCATTTCGCAGTTGATTTTTGACCGCCTGAAGGCACTCGGTGGCGAGGTCGAATTCATCGAACCCGGCGCCGATGCCTACCGCATGCACGACACGCCAGCGCGCATCGGCCGCATGGTCAAGGCCAGCTTCAAGGGCACGGGCACGAAGAAGATCCTGCTCATCGCGCACATGGACACGGTCTACCTGCGCGGCATGGGCGTCAAGCAGCCTTTCCGCATCGATGGCGGCAAGGCCTACGGCTTGGGCATCGGTGACGACAAGGCGGGCGTGGCCGTCATCCTGCACACCCTAGCCACGCTGAAGGCACTGAACTTCCGCGAATACGGCACGCTGACGGTGGTCATCAACGGCGACGAGGAAATCAGCTCACCCGGTTCGCGCAGCACCTTCGCCAAACTGGGCGCCGAGCACGATCTGACGATGTCGCACGAAGGCACCAGCATCAGCAGCGACCAACTGTCGCTGGCCACCGCCGGTATCGCGGCGGTGACGCTGAAGGTCACTGGCAAGGCCAGCCATGCCGGCAGCGCGCCCGAGCGCGGTTTGAACGCCATTTACGAGCTGTCGCACCAGATGCTGCAGACCAAGGATTTCAGCGACCCGTCACGCGGCCTGAAGATGAACTGGACGATGGTCAATGGCGGCACCAACCGCAACGTCATCCCGGCCGAGGCCACGGCCGCCGCCGACGTGCGTGTGGAAAAGGTGGCCGACTACGGCGGCCTGGAAACCAAGCTGCGCGAGACCATCAAGAAGCAGTTGATCCCCGGCACCAGGGTCGACCTGACCTTCGAGCAGCGCCGCCCGCCGCTGGAGGTGAACCCGGCGCAGGTGACGGTGGGCCGGCACGCCACGCGCATCTACGCCGAACTGGGCAAGACGCTGAAAGTGCTGGACGGTGTCAGCGGGGGCGGCACCGACGCGGCCTTCGCGGCGCTGAACACCCAAAACCCGGTGCTGGAACGCTTCGGCCTGCAAAGCTTTGGCGCGCACAGCAACGATGACGAATACGTGCTGATCGACTCCATCGAGCCGCGCCTGTACCTGGCCAGCCGCTTGATCATCGACTTCTCACGCGGCCTGGCGCGCTGATTGCGGTGGGCCTGCAGGGGCTGTCTGCCTAGGACCCGCGGCTACACAATCCCTGTGCCATGCTGCAAGCCCGCACCCGACTGTTCTGCCGCCAGGCCCGTGCGGTGCTGTCCGTGTTCGGCCTTGGGGTGGTGCTGGCCGGCTGCGCGACGCGCTCGGCTGACGTGCTGCCGCTGCCCGCCAACCCGGCCGATTTCGCGGGCTGGGACTGCGAGCACATCGCCGACGAGTTGGACCGCGTGCAGCAGCGCGCCGCCGACCGCGCCTACGCGGTGGACGAGCGGGCCGGCAACAACATCATCGCCCTGGGCGTGGGCCTGACCATCTTTTGGCCGGCCCTGGTGGCCATGCGCGCCAACGGCCCCGACGCCGAAGCCCTGGCGCTGCTGAAAGGCCGCTTCGAAGCGCTGCGCACGGCGGCCGCCGACCTGGCCTGCCCGCCGCCCGGCGAGAGCCTGCCGGCTGCCCGCGCCGCCGCGCTGCCGCTGGCGCTGGGCGAGCGCCTGGTTTATGCAGAACGCCGGGGTACGCGTGGCCCCACGGTGGAATGGGCGCTGCGCCTGACGGCCTTGCGCCGCGGTGACCTGGAATACCGCAGCGAGCTGCCGCCGGGTGGCGTGTGGAAGCAAGACCCGGTGGGCAACGTCACCGCTGCGCCCGACGGCGCTCTGCAGTGGCCGCGCTTGCTGCGCGGCGAACTGGCGCTGGGCGGCGTCACGGCGGGCGATATCTTCGTCACCGGTGACCCGGAGGTCCGCGCGCGCGTTCGCGGGCAGGTGGTGGCCGAGGGCCCGCAGATGGTGGCCGGCCGACGCTTCGACGTGGCCGTCATCGAGCTCTTTGGCGACGCGCAGCGCGGTGACATTTCGACGCGGCTGGACGGCGTCATCGTCATCGACCGCGCCAGCGGCGTGCTGCTGCGCCTGGACCTGCGCAGCGGGCACCCGGAGTTCTCGTTGCAGCGCCGTTTGGTGCGGGTCGAACCGGCTGCCTGATGCGGGCTTTGACCCCGCCGCTCGCAACACATCTTTACCGCTGGCCCACAGCGGCGTTACGGTCGCCGCCCACCATAGGTCTCATGTTGAACACCACCCCCGGAGACCTGATGAACCTGAAGCCAAGTACCTTCCTGCCCAGCCTGTCGCGCCCCGCGCAGATGTTGCTGGCGACCCTGTTCGTGGCCGCTGCGGCCAGCCTGAGCCCCAGCGCCCATGCCCAGCCCCTGGGCGACATGCATGGCGGCTCCGTCGGCATGCGCGGCATGCACAGCGAGGGCATGGGCATGGGCATGGCTGGCGCACACATGGGCCGCGTGCTGGACGCCGTGAAGGCCACGCCCGAACAGCGCGCCCAGATCAAATCCATCATGGAAGCGGCCCACACCGACTTGAAGGCCCAACGCGAAGCCGGGCGCACGCTGCACCAGCAGATGCAGGCCGCCTTCACGCAGCCGACGGTGGACGCGCGCAGCGTGGAAAGCCTGCGTGCGCAGATTGCCGCCCAGCACGACACCGCCAGCAAACGCATGACCCAAGCCATGCTCGACGCCAGCAAGGTGCTGACGCCTGACCAGCGCAAGGCGATGGCCGACATGATGGCCAAGCGCCAGGCCATGATGCAGCGCCACGCCAGCGAGCGCGCCACGTTGGACAAGGGCACCAAGTAAACCGCAGGCACACAGCGCACCGCGCTATGCTGAAGCTTCACTCGGGGAGCACGCCCTAACCGGCCGGCTCTTTTCGCCCCGGCGCTCTGAGCGCCGGGGCGTTTTTGATAGAGCCACACTGTTCATGAGCCATTTGCTGTTGATCGACGACGACCTGCGCCTCACCGACATGGTGAGCGGCTACCTGCGCAACAACGGCTACACCGTCGACACCGCTGGATCCCTGGCCGCTGGCCGTGAGCAGCTCAAGCAGACCGCTTACGACGCCCTGGTGCTGGACCTGATGCTGCCCGACGGCGACGGCCTGGACTTCACCCGCGAACTGCGCAGCCAGCCGCGCACGCGGCGCCTGCCGCTGCTGATGCTGACCGCGCGCGGCGAGCCGATGGACCGCATCGTCGGCCTGGAAATCGGTGCCGACGACTACCTGCCCAAACCGTTTGAGCCGCGCGAACTGCTGGCCCGCGTCAAAGCGCTGTTGCGCCGCGCCGCGCCCGACCGCGGCGACGACGAGGTGCTGGTCTTCGGTCGGCTGGAAGTCGATCTGGGCGCGCGCCAAGCGCGGCTGGCGGGCCAGGCCTGCGACCTGACCAGCCACCAGTTCGAACTGCTGACCGTGCTGGCGAAAAGCCCCGGCCGCGTGCTCAGCCGTGACCAGATCATGGATTCGCTGAAAGGCCATCCGCTGGAAGCTTTTGACCGCAGCATCGATGTGCACATCTCGCGCATCCGCGCCTTGATCGAGGACGACCCGAAGAACCCAAAGCGTGTGCTGACGGTGCGTGGCGCGGGTTATGTCTTCGCCAAGAAGCAGGACGCGTCGGAGTAGCTCGCCGGCCTCGCTCACGCCTTTTCATGCGTTCGCTCTACCTCCGCATCTACCTCACCGTGGTGGTCGTGCTGGCGCTGTTCGCGCTGGTCTCGGGCTGGCTGGTGCAGCGCCACCTGGAAGAGCAGCGCCTGTTGATCGAAGGCAGCGTGCGCGAGCGGACCGAAGTCTCGGTGCGCGAACGGGCTGAGGCCTGGGGTGACCTGTTGGAACGCGCGCTGCCGGCCGCCACCTCACCCGCTGCCGAGCAGGCTGCTGCCCTGCGCGAGTGGGCGCAGCGCTTGCGCCTGCCGATGGCGCTGGACGATGCGAAAGGCCAGCGTATCGCGGTGTCGGAATCCTTCCAGCGCCGTGAGTTCGACGCGCCGGCGATGGCCGCGCGATTGCAGTCTGTGCGCTTCGAAGACGGCCGCGTGCTGTGGGTGCCCAAACCCAACCCGTTGCGCCAGGCTACTGCAGCGCGTGGCGGCGAAATGCACCCGGCACAGTCCTGGATGGCAGGCCCGCGTGCCTGGCCCAACGGCGTCGGCCTGGCGGCGCTGCTGGTGGTCTTGTTCATGGCCGTGGCCGGCGGTGCCTATCCCGTGGTGCGGCGTTTGACGCGGCGGCTGGAAGCGCTGAAGCAGGGTGTCGAGGCCTTCGGCGCCGGCGCGCTGCACCAACGCGTGGCTGAAGACGGCCGTGACGAAGTGGCTGCCGTCGGTGCCAGCTTCAACCGGGCCGCCGGGCGTATCGAAACCCTGCTGCGCTCACACCAGAGCCTGCTGGCCAATGCCAGCCACGAACTGCGTTCACCGTTGGCCCGGCTGAAGATGGCCATGGCCATGCTGGAAGACGCCGCGCCTGTGCAGCGCGCGGCCTTGCGCAAGGAAATCGAGACCAATGTGGCCGAGCTGGACGCGCTGGTCGAAGAGGTGCTGCTGGCCAGTCGGCTGGACGCCACCGCCACCTTCGACCACCAAGACCGTGTGGACCTGCTGGCCGTGGCGGCTGAGGAAGCCGCCCGCGTCGGCGCCAGCGCCCACGGCGCCGATGTGCAGGTGACCGGTGACGAACGGCTGCTGCGCCGCGCCCTGCGCAACCTGCTGGAAAACGCGCGGCGTTATGGCGGCGACGAAGTCGAAGTGCAGGTGACGCGGCAGGGTGTCCTGATCGAGATGCGCGTCTGCGACCGCGGCGCTGGCGTGCCCGAGGCCTACCGGCAACGCATCTTCGAAGCCTTCTTCCGTCTGCCCGGCCACGCCGAGCGCGCGGGCGGGGTCGGGCTGGGTTTGTCGCTGGTGCGCCAGATCGCCGAACGGCATGGCGGCAGCGTGCGCTGCGAGGCCCGCGAAGGCGGCGGCAGTTGCTTCGTGCTGGCGATACCAGACCGCTAGGCGCTGGGCTAACGGTCTGCCAGCCGACCTTCCTGCCGCATCAACCACAGCATGAAGGCGCTGAGCGCGGCACCCGCCAGCACCAGCCCGCCGGTTGACGCGAACCAGAAGCCGCGCGCGCCCTGCAAGGCCGCGGGCACGCTGCCCGGCAGGTTGAAGGCCAGCGTGTAGCCGCCGCCCAGGCCCACGCCCCACAAGGCCGCCACGTAGATGGCCATCGGCACGACCGTGATCTTGTAAGCCCGCAGCACGAAAGCGGCGATGGTCTGCGCCGCGTCGGCCACGTGGAAGACGGCCACCCAGGCCAAGAGCGGCAGCGCTGCTGCAATGACCAGCGGGTCTTGCGTGTACAGCCCCAGCACCGGCTCTCGAGCGAAGAGCATCAGGCCGCCCATCACCGCCGCCAAGCTGCAACCCAGCAGCAGCCCGTGCCAGCCCAGGCGCCGTGCCGCCGCCGGCCGTTGCGCGCCGATGCGCAGCGCCACCAGCGTGCTGGTGGCGTTGGCGATGGCCAGCGGCATCATGAACATCAGCGAAATCAGGTTGACGGCAATTTGATGCCCGGCCACCGGCGTGGTGCCCAGCCGGGCGATGAAGATGGCCATGAAGGAAAAGCCCGTCACCTCGACCAGAATGCCACCGCCCAGCGGCAGGCCCAGCTTCAGGTGCTGGCGCAGCGCGGGGCCGTTGGGCCGGTCCAGGCTGCGGTTGAAGAGCTCGAACGGGACGTAGAAGCTGTCGCGGCGCATCACCCACCAGGCCGCCAGCACCTGCGCCCACATCGCCACGGCGGTGGCGATGCCGCACCCCATCACGCCCAGAGCCGGCACGCCCAAAGCGGGCACGCCGAAAACCAGGGCCGCCGACAGCGGCAGCTTCAGCAGCAGCGCGCTCACCTGCAGCGCCATCACTGCCTTGGGCCGGCCGACGGCCGTGTTGAAGCCGCGGTAGATGGTGAACAGCAGCGAAGCCGGCAGCGAGAAGGCCAGCGCCATCAGATAGCCGCGCACCTTCAACGCCACCTCGGGGCTGACCCGCGACAGCGCCAGGAACGGGTAAGGAAACGCCAGCAGCGTGCTGCCCAGCAGAGCCAGCGCGGCAGCGATCCACAGCGCCTGGTGGACCTGCCGGCCGGCTTGGGCCGGGCGCTGCGCGCCGTGCAGTTGGCCGACGATGGGAGCCAGCGCCATCAGCACGCCCATGAAGCCGATGAAGACGGTGATGTAGGCCGAACCGCCCACCGCCAGCGCAGCCAGGTCGGTGGCCGAAGCACGCGCCACCAGCAGCGTGTCGATGGTGCCGAAGGCCAGCACCGAGACCTGGCCGATGAACACCGGCCAGGCCAGCGGCGCGATGTGGCGGGCGCTGTCCAGCCATGTGGCGGTCGAGGCCTCAGCAGCGTCGGCTTCGGCCGATGAAACTTCCGCCGTCAAAGGCGTTGGGCCGTCGGGGCGGGCGCAGCGGGGTGTTCAGCGACTTCGGCAAAAACCTCCGCTGGCGGGTGGTCCACCCCATTCGCTATCTGGGCCCGTTCGGCATAGCGGTTGAACCGCCAGGCCTTGCCTTCCATGGTGATGCGCCGCCACACGCTGCGCTTTTCCGCCGGGCTGTAGCCGAGCCAGTGCTGCACCTCGTCGAAGCTGCGGCCGCAGCCCTTGCATTCCTCGTCGCCCTGGCTGGTGGAACAGATGGCGATGCAGGGCGCGTCGGGTGTGCTGGCGTACCAGTCCAGCCAGGCGCTGCGGGCCTTGGGCGGCATGCTGTTTTCGTCGCACAGCGGTTCGCGGTAATAAACCATCAACCCGTACACCTCGGCCAGCGCGCGCACCTCGGCGCAGGCCGAGATGCCGTCGGGCGAAGGCGAACGCTCGCGCCACCAGTTGATGGCGGCTTCGATGTCGGTGATGTGGATGCCGGGCACGTCAGGGCACTCAGGTTCAAGGTCGTTCAGGGGGGAGTACGAGTCTACCCAGGCAGCGACCCGCCGGGCTGATCCACTCAGGCCGGCGGGTAACCGGCCTCCGTCAACGGGCCGACAAAGGCCTCGCGGGCAGCGGCGCTGTCCACCTGCACGAGGTGCTGCGGCAGGTCGGCCACGACTTTTGCGGCCGGGTCCACGGCGTGCACCGCCTCGGTGATGGCGCGCACGCAGTGGCCGCAACTCATGGCGGGGATCTCGAAATTCAGCATCGGTGGGCCTCGGGTGTCAGAGTTATGCGGGAGACTGCGATTTTCTTCCCGTTGACTTGGCGCCGAAACGACCCATGTCAAGACCATGATGCCCAGTTCCACCGCCCCAGTCGCCGTGCCACCTTCCCCGCCGACAGGTGACGTTCCCGTCAGCACCGGCGGCACCGTCGATTGGCGCTTCGCCGTCGAAGGCATGACTTGCGCGTCTTGTGTGGCCCGGGTCGAAAAGGCCGCGATGAAGGTGCCGGGTGTGGCGCAGGCCAGCGTCAACCTGGCGAATGAAACGCTGAGCCTCAGCGCCGCGCCTGGCTTCACGCCTGCCGCGTTGATCGCGGGCGTGAAGGCCGCCGGCTACGGCATTCACGCGCTGGATGCGCCCGCGCCGCCGCCGCCCCGTTTCAGCGAAGGCGCCCGCCTGGCGCTGGCCACCGCGCTGGCCGCGCCGCTGGCCTTGCCGATGCTGGGCATGCTGTTCGGCCAGCACTGGATGCTGGGCGGCTGGCTGCAACTGGCCCTGGCCACGCCGGTGCAGTTCGTCTTGGGCGCGCGCTTCTACCGCGCCGGTTTCAGCGCCGCACGGGCGGGCAGCGGGAACATGGATTTGCTGGTTGCCATCGGCACCAGCGCGGCCTACGGTCTGAGCGTTTTCGAATTGCTGAACGCCCCGGCCGGCACCATGCCGGCGCTGTATTTCGAGGGCTCGGCCGTGGTCATCACGCTGGTGCTGCTGGGCAAATGGCTGGAAGCGCGGGCGCGCCGGCAGACCACCTCGGCCATCCGCGCGCTGAACGCCTTGCGGCCTGAAACAGCGTGCGTGCTGCGCGGCAGTCTGGAAGTGGCTTTGCCGCTGGCCGACGTGCGCGTCGGCGATGTGGTGGTGGTGCGCCCCGGCGAACGCCTGGCGGTGGACGGTGTGGTGGTGCTGGGCGCCAGCCATGTCGATGAGTCGCTGATCACTGGCGAAAGCCTGCCGGTGGCGCGCGAAGTCGGCCAGCGCGTCACTGGCGGCGCCATCAATGCCGAAGGCCTGCTGCACATCCGCACCACGGCGGTCGGGGCTGAATCGGTGTTGGCGCGCATCGTGCGGCTGGTCGAAACGGCGCAAGGCAAGAAGGCGCCGATACAGCGCCTGGTCGACCAGGTCAGCGCGGTCTTCGTGCCGGTGGTGCTGGTCATCGCGCTGGTCACGCTGTTGGGCTGGGGTTTGGCTGCCGGCGACTGGCGCACGGCCGTGTTGAACGCCGTGGCCGTGCTGGTCATCGCTTGCCCTTGCGCCCTGGGTTTGGCCACGCCGGCGGCGCTGATGGCCGGCACCGGTGTGGCGGCGCAGCGCGGCATCCTGATCACCGACCCGCAGGCGCTGGAAGTGGCCCACGCGCTGCGCGTGGTGGCCTTCGACAAGACCGGCACGCTGACCGAAGGTCGGCCGCGCCTGGTGCTGGCTGAGGCGGTGGATGCCAACTCGGCCGCCGACCGCCGCGCGCTGATCGAAGCGGCCGCCGCGCTGCAAGCCGGCAGCGAGCACCCGCTGGCCCGCGCGGTGCTGGAAGCGGCGCAGGCCGAAGGCATCACCACGAACGCAGCTGCCGGCTTGCACGCCGTGGCGGGGCGCGGCATGACGGGTGAAGTGAGTGGCACGGCGATGCGCCTGGGCAGCGCACGCTGGATGGCCGAATCGGGCATCGCCCTGGCCGCGTTGCCGGACTTCAACGCCCGCGCCGCCGCGCTGGAAAGCGAAGGCCGCACGGTGTCTTTCGTCGCGGCGATGACACCGGCGCCGCACGTGCTAGGCCTGCTGGCTTTCGGCGACACGTTGAAGCCGGGCGCGCTGGCGGCGGTGCAGCGCATCCAGGAACTGGGCGTGCGCGCGGTGCTGATATCGGGCGACAACCGGGGCAGCGCACAGGCCGTGGCTGCGCAACTCGGCATCACCGACGTGCGCGCCGAAGTCCTGCCCGAAGACAAGGCACGCATCGTGACCGAGCTGAAAAGCGACGGCCGTGTGGCCATGGTCGGCGACGGCATCAACGACGCGCCGGCGCTGGCGGCGGCCGACGTGGGGATTGCGATCGTGCATGCCGACGGCACCGGCACCGACGTCGCGATGCAGGCCGCCGGCATCACGCTGATGCGCAGCGACCCCGGGCTGGTGGCCGACGCCATCGACATCTCACGCCGCACCACCACCAAGATCCGCCAGAACCTGTTCTGGGCTTTTGCCTTCAACGCCATCGGCATTCCGCTTGCGGCTTTCGGCGAATTGAACCCGGTGCTGGCCGGGGCGGCGATGGCGCTGAGCAGCGTCACCGTGGTCAGCAACGCGCTCTTGCTGCGGCGCTGGCGGGGCACCGCCACGCATTGAAGCCGCGGTGCAAGTCACCGCACCCATCCTTGCGTTGAAAGGACCTGGGGCCGCGCATTTGTTGGATAGAGTCCGCGCTTGCTTTTCGCCGCAGGGACATCGATGCAACGCTCAGAATTTTCAGCTTGGATACGCCGGCTGGCAGCCGCCTTGTGCTTGCTGGGCGCCGCCTGCACCGCGCTGGCCCAGACCACCACCGAACGCCCCGACGGCCAGCGCGAGAACACGCCGCGTTGGCACGCGCTGACCGGCGCGCGCCTGGTGCTGGCCCCCGGCCAGGTGGTGGAAAACGGCACGCTGGTGCTGCGCGACGGTGTCATCGTGGCCGCCGGCCGCGACGTGGCCGTGCCCGCCGGTGCCCGGGTCTGGAAGCTGGACGGGCGAACCGTTTACGCCGGCTTCATCGACCTGGCCAGCACGCTGGGCGTGCCCGCTGCGATGCGCCCGGCCCGCGCTGGCCGGCCGTTCTGGGGCCTGGCGGCCGAGTTGCCGCCTGCGCCGCCCAACCCGGCTGATGCGCCGCGCCGACTGAACGGCCGTGTGCTGGCCGCGCGCAACAACGCGGTGCGGGCCGAGCAAGACCTGGCGCCGCAGCTGGAGTTCAAAGCCGACGAGATCAAGGCCGTGCGCGACCTGGGTTTCACCACGCTGCTGACCGGCCCGGCCGTCGGCATCTTTCGCGGCCAGGGCGCGCTGATCGCCACCGCCGATGCGCGCGACAGCAAGGCGCTGGTGATCACGCCGCGCGTGGCCCAGCTCTTGTCCAGCGAAGTCGATCGCTCTGCTGACAATGCCTACCCGTCGTCCCTGATGGGCGCGATGGCCCTGCTGCGGCAGACACTGAACGACGCCCGCTGGTACGCGACGGCGGTGGCCGCCGCCGCGAAGAAGGGCGGCGAGCGCGTCGAGCCCAACGCCACACTGGAAGCCCTGGGGCCGGTGGTGGACGGCAAGCAGATGGTGGTATTCGCCGCCGCCGACGAGCAGGACTACGCAAACATCACACGTTTGCGCGACGAATTCAAACTGCGCGTCATCGCCCAGGGCAACGGCTACGAATACCGCCGCGCGGCGGAGTTGAAGGCGGCCGCGCTGCCGGTCATCGTGCCGCTGGCCTACGCGGCCGCCCCCGAGGTCGAGAACCCCGACAGCGCTTTGGACGTGTCGCTGCAAACGCTGCAGCACTGGGAGCAGGCGCCGTCCAACCTGGCGTTGCTGGACCGCGCGGGTGTCACGTACGCCATCAGCGCATCGGGTCTGAAAGACGCCAGCAAAGAGTTTTGGCCGCGTCTGCGCACCGCCATCCAACGCGGCCTGCCTGCCGACAAGGCCTTGGCTGCATTGACTACGGTGCCTGCCCGTTTGATCGGCGAACAGGCGCGCTTGGGCACGCTGGAGGCTGGTCACATCGCCAATATCGTGGTCGCCAGCGGCGATCTCTTCAGCAGCGAAGACGCCAAGGTGGAGATGGCCTTCGTCGACGGCAATCCCTGGACCAGCACCGCGTGGGACCGCTTTGACGCACGCGGCACCTGGGCGGTGGACGGCGCCGGCACAGCCCAGCGCTGGGAGATCACCGGCAGCGCCGACAAGCCGGCGCTCAGCATCGACGGCGCGGCCTGCGACCTCAGCGTGCGCGGCGTGCAACTGGTGCTGCGCTTGCCCTGTGGCAAGGGCCCTGCCGGCACCAGCGCGCCGGTCAGCACGGTAGTGGCCGAAGGCCGTGGGATGCGCATGCTGGGCACGCTGCAGGCCGGCAACGGCGCCGAGCAACCCTGGTCGGCGCAGCGCACGGTGGCCTTTGCCGCCAAGCCGGCCAGTGCGCCGCAAGCCGCACCGGCTGCGCCGTCAGCCAGCTATCCCGCAGGTGCATTCGGCATCACACCGCCCGCGCAACCGGCTGTGCTGCTGGTGCGCAACGCCACGGTCTGGACGCAGGGCCCGGCGGGCCGTCTGGCGCGGGCCGATGTGCTGGTGCGCAGCGGCAAGATCGCCGCTGTCGGCACCGACCTGGCCGCGCCTGCCGGTGCAGTCGTCATCGACGCCACGGGCAAGCAAATCACGCCCGGTTTGATCGATGCCCACTCGCACATCGCCGTGCGCGGTGACATCAACGAGGCCACGAATTCGGTGACTGCCCAGGTGCGCATCACCGATTCGATGGACGCCACCGACATCGACATCTACCGGGGCCTGGCCGGCGGCCTGACCACCGCGCACGTGCTGCACGGCTCGGCCAACACCATCGGCGGGCAAAGCCAGTTGATCAAGCTGCGCTGGGGCAGCGACGCGCAAGGCCTGATCTTCGAAGGTGCGGTGCCGACGATCAAGTTCGCGCTGGGCGAAAACGTCAAGGGCTCGAACTGGGGCGGCCGCCGCTACCCGGTCACGCGCATGGGTGTAGAGCAGGTGCTGCGCGACGCTTTCGCGGCCGCCCGTGAATACCGCGCCACCTGGCAGCGCTGGAACGACAAGCCGGCCGGCCAGCCCGCGCCGCGCCGCGATTTGCAGTTGGACGCGCTCGTTGAAATTCTGGACGGCAAGCGCCTGGTGCACATCCATTCCTACCGCGCTGACGAGATCCTGATGTTCGTGCGGCTGTCCAAGGAACTGGGCATCCCGGTGGCGGCTTTTCAGCATGTGCTGGAAGGCTACAAAGTGGCCGACGCCATGGCCAGCATCAACGCCGGCGGCTCGACCTTTTCCGACTGGTGGGCGTACAAGATGGAGGTCTACGACGCCGTGCCGGGCAATGGTGTGATGATGCACAAGGCCGGTGTGCTGATTAGTTTCAATTCCGACAGCGCCGAGTTGCACCGCCGCCTGAACACCGAGGCCGCGAAGGCCGTGAAGTACGGCGGCCTGAGTGAAATCGACGCACTGAATTTCGTCACGCTGAACCCGGCCAAGCAATTGCGCATCGACAAGCGCACGGGCTCGCTGGAAGTCGGCAAGGACGCCGATTTCGTGGTCTGGAGCGGCCACCTCTTGTCCACCACCGCACGCGCCGAGCAGACATGGATCGAAGGCCGTCGCTATTTCGACCTGGCGCAGGACCTGACGCTGCGCGCGGCCGCGCAAACGGAACGCGAACGTCTCGTGGCCAAGGCCTTGCCGGCGCGCTTGGCGCAGATGGGTGGCGCGCCCGGTGGCGCACCGCCCCCGCCACCCAAACCGCCGGCCAGCCCACTCGCGCAGGCTGACGGCCAGGCCGACCCGGCCTGGCACGAATGGTTCGACAAAGCCCGCGCCCAGCGCGGCAGCTACAACGGCATGAACGCCTGGTACGAATGCACCGAGGACGCGCGATGAGCCGCACCCCTTACACCCGCCTCACCGCCTGCACCGCCTGCACCGCCTTGCTGGCGGCCAGCCTGTTGACGATCTCGGCGCGGTCATCGCACGCATCCGATCAGGTCACCCCGCCGCCGCAGCGCCAGGCGCTGCTGATCACCGGCGCCACGCTGCACACGGTGAGCGGCCCAGTCATCGAAGGCGGCCGCATGCTGGTCGAACGCGGCCGCATCCGTGCCATCGCCGGGCCGGGCGAAACATTGCCCGCCGCCGAGACCGGACCCGCCACCGTGCTGGACTTGCGCGGCCGCCATGTCTACCCCGGTTTCATCGCGGCCAACAGCGCCCTTGGTCTGGTGGAAGTGCAGGCCGTGCGGGCCACCATCGACACCACCGAGATCGGCGTCATCAACCCGAATGTGCGCGCGCTGGTCGCCGTCAATGCCGACAGCGAACTGCTGCCGGTGGCGCGCAGCAATGGCGTGCTGGCGGCGCTGGCGGTGCCCGGTTCGTCCACCTTCGGGTCTATCGCCGGCACCTCGGCGCTGCTGCAGATCGACGGCTGGACCTGGGAAGACATGGCGCTGGTGCGCGAGGTGGGCCTGCACGTGGTGCTGCCCATCATGCGCACCAACAGCGACGTGCTCAGTGGCTCGCTCGAACCCTTCAAGGAGGAGATTCGCAAGCTCAGCGCGCAGCGGCTGCAGATGATCGACCAGGCCTTCGACGCTGCCGCCGCCTACGCCCGAGCCCGCGCCGCAGAGCCCAACACCACGCCGCTGGACGTGCGCTGGGAGGCCATGCTGACGGTGCTGAAAGGCGAGCGGCCGGTATTCGTGCATGCCGACGACGCGGCGCAGATCCGCCACGCGCTGGGCCTGGCCGAGCGCCACGGTTTGAAGCTGGTGATCGTGGGGGGCGCCGACGCCGCGCGCTTCGCGCCGGTGCTGAAGGCGCGCGGTGTGGCGGTGGTCATCGCCGGCGTGCACACCCTGCCGCAGCGTAGAGACGACGCCTACGACACGCGCTACACGCTGGCCACGCAACTGGCGCAGGCTGGCGTGGCCTTCTGCATCGCGGGCGAGGGCGGTGCCTTCGCGGCGGCGTCTGAACGCAACCTGCCGTATCAAGCGGCCACGGCCGTGGCCTACGGGCTGTCGCGCGATGACGCGCTGAAGGCCATCACGTTGTATCCGGCGCAGATACTGGGCGTGGCCGACCGCCTGGGTTCACTGGCACCGGGCCGGCTGGCCAGCTTCATCGTCACCGACGGCGACCCGCTGGAAACCGCGACCCAGGTCGAGCGTATCTTCATCCAGGGCCGCGAGGTGGACATCAGCAACCGGCAGAAGCGGCTGGAGCAAAAGTACCAACAGAAGGCGGCGAACACCGCCCGCTGAGCCGATCACATCCCCGCATAGTTCGGCCCGCCGCCACCTTCGGGGGTCACCCAGACGATGTTCTGTGTCGGGTCCTTGATGTCGCAGGTCTTGCAGTGCACGCAGTTCTGCGCGTTGATCACCAGGCGGTCGTCGCCGTCGTCGGTCTTGACGAATTCGTAGACGCCGGCCGGGCAGTAACGGCTCTCGGGGCCGGCATAGCGGGCCAGGTTGATCGCCACCGGCACAGTGGCGTCTTTCAGCGTCAGGTGCGCCGGCTGGTTCTCTTCATGGTTGGTGTTGCTGATGAACACCGATGACAGGCGGTCGAAGGTCAGCACGCCGTCGGGCGTGGGGTAGCGGATCGGTGCGCTCTGGCCGGCCGCATGCATGCG
>JBBQAI010000025.1:0-42276 GCA_038316205.1 Burkholderiales bacterium | reverse complement strand
AGCGCTGGTGGACAGCGGCGGCCCCAGCCCGCGCCGCCTCAGCGTCGGGCTGGACCGCGACCGCCTGGCCATGTTGCTGGCCGTGTTGCACCGCCACGCGGGCGTCAGTTGCATGGACCAGGACGTCTTCGTCAACGCCGTGGGTGGCGTGCGCATTGCAGAACCGGCGGCCGATCTGGCGGTGTTGCTGGCCATCCAGGGCAGCCTGCGCGGGAAGGCCTTGCCGCGCGGCTTCATTGCTTTCGGTGAAGTCGGTCTGGCCGGCGAAGTGAGGCCCGCGCCGCGCGGTCAGGAACGTTTGAAGGAAGCCGCCAAGCTGGGGTTTTCCGTCGCCGTGGTGCCCAAAGCCAACGCGCCGAAGAAGCCCATCGAAGGGCTGACCATCCACGCGGTGGAGCGCATCGAGGAAGCGATCGAGGCGGTCCGCGGTTTGACCTGAGGTCAGCGCGCCGCCACCTTCAGCCGCCGACCTTCTCGCGCAGCGTCTGCGTCAAGCCGTAGAGCAAGCGCCGTGTTTCATTGCCCAGCCGGTACACGTAGGTGGGCAGCCGCTGTGTCCACTTGAATTTGCGGCTGCCGCCAGGTGGCGCGACGATGGTGCTGGCGATTTCGCTGTCGTGCCCGCAGGGCGTGGGCGTCACCAGGCGCACCTTCAGGCCGAAGCGCCAGCCCTGGTCGAAGACGTGGTCGTAGGGCAGTTGCATCGGCAGCAGGCCGTCGTCCTTGCGCAAGTAGGCCCGCGCCGCGCGGCGGTTGATGAGGTAGGCGCTGCTGCCGGTGCAGCGGCTCAGCATCACCGCCAGGTCGTGACCGGGTGCCAGGTTCAACACGCGCTGCGGCGTGCCCGAGTGCACGGCCGACAGCTTGACCATGTCCCAACGGACGGGGTTCGCCATCAGGCCTTGCAATACGGCAGGCAGGCTGTCGTGCAGCAGTACGTCGTCTTCCAGGATCAGCGCGCAGGCCGCCTCACGGGCGTCACGGGCCAGGAACAGCCGCATCGCATCGATATGCGACAGGTAACATCCCAACTCGCCCAGCACGGGGGTCATGCCGTGTTTGCGGCGGTAGGCCGAGCTGTCCAACTCGGCGCTTTGTTCGGGCTTCAGGGCCCGGGCATCGACGGCGGGCAGGCGCGTGTACGGCAAGCCCAGGGCCTGCAATTGCGCGCGAATGCGCGCCAGCCGCTCGGGCGCCCGGTCGAGGTTGATCACCCATGTCTGCAAGCCATCCATCTGAGTCATTGTCTGTGAGCCCTGCATGAACCATCCCGCCGTCAGCTGGGGTCTGGCCCTGGCGGCCTTCGTTGTCGGTTATGTCGGCTACGGCTGGGCCGGTGTGGCGTTGGCCTTCACGGCCGTCACCTTCTGGCTGCTGCTGCAGTTCAGCCGCGCGGTGCGCGTGCTGCGCACGGCCGGCAGCAACCCCATGGGGCAGGTGCCGAATGCGGTGATGCTGCAGGCCAGGCTGGCGAAGGGCATGCGTTTGCCGCAGGTGTTGAAGGTGACCCAGAGCCTGGGGCGGCCCATCGGCGATGCACCGCCCGGCGCGGTCGAGCACTACGCCTGGACGGACGGCGGCGGTGACGAGGTGCGTGTCGTGCTGCGCGACGGCCGCGTCACCGAGTGGGCCCTGCACCGGGCCGCTGCCTAGAATCGATGCCATTCAACGCTCTGAAGCTAAGGAATTCCCATGTCGATGTCCGACCGTGACGGCAAGATCTGGATGGACGGCCAGATGGTCGAATGGCGCGACGCCAAGATCCATGTGCTGACCCACACCCTGCACTACGGCTGCGGCGCCTTCGAAGGCGTGCGGGCCTACAACACGGCCAGCCACGGCACGGCCATCTTCCGCCTGCAGGAACACACCGAGCGCCTCTTCAACAGCGCCAAGATCCTGCGCATGAAGATCCCCTTCACGCCCGATGAAGTGATGCAAGCGCAGCGTGCCGTGGTACGCGAGAACCAGCTGGAAAGCTGCTACCTGCGCCCGCTGGTCTGGATCGGCGACAAGAAGCTGGGTGTCAGCCCGCGTGGCAACGACATCCACCTGATGGTCGCCGCCTGGCCCTGGGGCGCCTACCTGGGTGAAGAAGGCCTGAAGCGCGGCATCCGCGTGAAGACCAGCAGTTTCACGCGCCACCACGTGAACATCACGATGACGCAGGCCAAGGCGGTCAGCAACTACACCAACAGCATCCTGGCCAACATGGAAGTCACCGACGAGGGCTACGACGAAGCGCTGCTGCTGGACCCGAGCGGCTTCGTCAGCGAAGGCGCAGGCGAGAACATCTTCGTCATCAAGAAGGGCGTGGTCTACACGCCTGACTTGTCGGCCGGCGCCTTGAATGGCATCACCCGCGACACGATCCTGAACATCTGCAACGACCTGGGCCTGAAGCTGGTGGAAAAGCGCATCACCCGCGACGAGGTCTACATCAGCGACGAGGCCTTCTTCACCGGCACGGCCGCCGAAGTCACGCCGATCCGCGAGCTCGACCGCATCGAACTGGGCGCTGGCTCGCGCGGCCCCATCACCGAAAAAATCCAGAGCGCCTTCTTCGACATCGTCAACGGCCGCAACCCCAAGTACGCCGCCTGGCTGACCCCGGTTGCCGCAGCATGAACACCGAACCCAAGGCTGTCGTCGAACTTGCTGCGGCCGATCTCGTCGGCCCCGGCGTGGTCTTCTGCCCCAACCCCAAGATGGCCTTGTGGAGCAACCACCCCAAGGTCTTCATCGACGTGGCCACGACCGGTGAAGGCAAGTGCCCGTATTGCGGCACGGTTTACCGGCTGAAGGCCGGCGAACACGTGCACACGCACTGAGGCGCGCGCCTCAGTCGAGCACGTAGACCAGCGCCGTGCGCGCCGGCACCGTCAGCGTGCCGGTGGCCGCGTCCCAGCTGGACTGCTGAAGCGGCCGCGAGTCGCCGGCTTGCGCAGCGCGCTGCACCGGATGCAGGCGGTAAGCCCGGCCTCGCAAGTCGGGCAGCACCAGATGCTGCGCCTGCGGGCTGACGTTGATGGCGTAGAGCACTTCGGCGTAGCCCGCAGCACTCAGGCCACGGCCGTCGAGCAGCCCGGCCACCACGGTGGGTTCCTGCATCGGCCCGGTGTTCAGCAAGCGCAGCCGCTGGCTGACTTCGTCGGCCGTACGCAGCCTGAACACGCTGCTGCTGGCACGCATGCGCAGCAGGTCCACAAAGGCGTTGCGCGTGAACCGGATCTCAGCCGGCGTCGGCTTGATTGCCGCATCGGCCAGCAGCGGTTTCAGCACCGGCCACAGCGTTTCGTTGTCGGCCTTGGGCGGCAGGCCGCTGCCGAAGTGGTTGTCCTGCAGCGTCCAGTCGATGCGGTTGAACCAGTCGCCGCTGTCGAAGCTGTTGCGGTCCAGGCTCTTGCTGCGCAGCAGTTCGACACCGGCATGGAAATAGGCCATGCCCTGGCTGAAGGCCGTTGTCGCCAGGCCCAGCACCTGGATGCGGGCGCGGTCTTCGCGGCGGGTGGCCGTGGGCAGCTTCAGCACGTTGATGTCGAACAACGTCGGGTTGTCGTGGTTCTCGACGTAATTCACCACCTCGCCGGGCTGGCTGGCGTAGCCGGCGCCTTGTCCCGCGTAGTCGATCTGCGCCAGCGTTTTGACCGACCCGTCGAAGCTTTGCAACCGGTAGCTGCGCAGCGTGCCGGCCAGGCCGACGCGCACCAGGTCGGCGCTGCGCAGCAGGTCTTCGCGCGTGGCCGCTGACTTCGCGTTCGGCGCGTAGAACTGGCCGTTCAACCAGCCCTGCCGCGCCACGGTGGCGGCCGCGTCGTCGCAGCAGCCGCCACCGCGCAGGGCGTCGCGCCCGCGGTCGCTGAAGGTGGCGATGCCGCTGCCGTTCAGGCTGGCTTGCGAGGCCTGCACGAAGCGCGCGCCGTTGGCCACTTCGCCGAAATTCCAGCCTTCGCCGATCAGGTGGATGTGGCGGCCCGTCGCCCGATCGACGGCCTGCTGCAGCCGCTCCATCGCTGCGCGCGGCTGGTGACCCATCAGGTCGAAGCGCAGGCTGTCGATGGCGTAGTCCCGCGTCCACAGCACGGCCGAGTCGATCATCAGTTTGGCCATCATCGCGTGCTCGGTGGCGGTGTTGGCGCAGCAGGTGCTGGTCTCGACGTCGCCCCGCTCATTCAGCCGCTGGTAGTAGCCGGGCACCACACGGTCCAGCACCGACTGCGCGGCCTGCCCTGAGGCGCTGGTGTGGTTGAACACCAGGTCCATGCCGACGCGCAGCCCCGTGCGGTGCAAGGCCTGCACCATGCGGCGGAATTCGACAATGCGCACCGCACCGTTCTCGGCATCGCTGGCGTAGCTGCCCTCGGGTGCGTTGAAGTGCAGCGGGTCGTAGCCCCAGTTGTAGCAATCACGGCTGGCCCCGGCCATCACGGTGGCCTGCTGCACCGCGCTGTCGGGTGCCTCGCGCGCCAGCGCTGCGGCGTCGGGTGTGCTGCAACCGTGTTCGGGCACCGTGGCAAAGTCGAAGACGGGCAGCAGATGCAGGTCGGTCACGCCGGCGTCCGACAGGGTTTTGAGGTGCCGCATGCCGTCGGACTGCGTGTCGGTGAAGGCCAGGTATTTGCCACGGTGGGCGTCGGGCACCGTCGTGTCGCCAGCCGAGAAATCGCGCAGATGCAGTTCGTAGATGACGAGGTCGGTGTTGCTTTGCACCCGGTCCGGTCGCGGCGTGCCGGCCCAACCCTCGGGCTGCAAGGTCGGCGCGTCCAGACGGCCTATCCAGCTGCGTTTGGAGTCGGTGTTCAGGCTGATCGAATACGGGTCGGTGACGCGGTTGCGCACGTAGCCGGTGCCGCGCACGAAGACATCGACCAGGTAGGTGTAGCTGCTGCCGCTCTGGTCACCGGGCAGGCGTACCGCCCAGGTGCCGGTGGTGGCGTCGCGCTGCATCGGCACGAGGGCAGTTGCCGGTGAACTGCCCTTGGCATGCAAGCACAAGCTGACGCGCTGCGCCGTCGGTGCCCACAGCTTGAAAGCCGTGCGGCCCGACGGGACGGTCACGCCCAGGTCGGTCAGGGTTTGCGCCCGGGCATAGACCGCGTCCAGCACGCCGGCGGTTTGCAGCGCAGTGGATCGGCGCACCCGGCCTTGCGCGTCGGTCTCCACCAGCTGGACCTGCCTGCGCAGCAACGCTGGCACCTGGTCCAGCACGGCGCGGGGCAGCGCCAGGTCCACGCCGGCTGCAGCCGTGACGGGCACCAGTGCAATCAGCCGGCTGTGGCCGCGCAGCGGCTGTCCGGGCAGCGCCTGCAGCGTGGCGCCGGGCCGGGCCACGGCCAGCCCATAGCGGGCGCCTTCGACCGATGCGCCGGGCCAGACGATGTGCCCGCGCTGGCGCCACTCGGCGCGTGCTTCGACCGGCACGGTGGCCTGCAAGGTGACGGCGAAATCCAGGGCGTCGCAATCGGCCAGCGTCGCTTGTGCAGAAGCGGCCTGGCCGGCCGGCGTCAGGCCCAGCAGCGCAAGCGCCAGCGGGAGGCTTTTCATGGCGTCAATGTACGCAAACTACACGTCCAGTCTGATCAGGGATTGCGCTGACGACCCACACATTCAATTGCGCCATCATGCGGTGACCGCATCCGATGTAGGCAAATTACATACATGACGCTCAACTTTGCCGAAGCGCATCGCCGCTGGGTCGGCGTTCTGGCCCTGGTGGCGGGTGTGTGTGCGTGCGGTGGCGGCGGGGCCGCGTCGCCGGCAACCACCCCGACCCCGGTGCTGCTGCCTGCGGTGAACATCGTCAGCGTGGCCGCCGCCGACCCGGGCAGCAGCCTGGCCGCAGGCTGGGAGTACGGCGCAGTGATGGAAATCTTCGTGCGCAGCTACCAGGACAGCGATGGCGACGGCATCGGCGATCTGCGTGGCTTGATCTCGCGCCTGGACTACCTGCGCGACCTGGGCATCAAGGGGATCTGGCTGATGCCCGTGACGGCCAGCCAGGACGGTGACCACGGTTATGCGGTGACCGACTACCGCGACATCGAAAAAGCCTACGGCAGCCTGACCGACTTCGACGAACTGCTCAAGCAGGCACATGCCCGTGGCATTGGCGTGCTCATCGACTACGTCATCAACCACAGCGCCGCGCTGAACCCGCTGTTCATCCACTCGCGCGCCGCCACCGACAACACGTTCCGAAGCTGGTACGTCTGGCAAGACCCGGCCCCGACGGGCTGGAGCATCTATGGCGGCAACCCCTGGCGCTACTGGGTCAACGGCGCCTACTTTGCGGGTTTCGACACCGGCATGCCGGACTTCAATCTGCTGAACCCGGCCGTCGTGGCCTACCACCAGGACAACCTGCGCTTCTGGATGAACCGTGGCGTCGATGGCTTTCGCTTCGACGCGGTCGGCAACCTCGTCGAGAACGGCCCCAGCGCCTGGGACAAGCAGCCGCAGGACTACACCATCATGGGCCAGATGCGCAGCGTGACGCTGGCTTACCAGCGCCGCACCATGGTCTGCGAAGGCCCGGCCGATTCGCGCGGCTTCGCGGCCGACACGGCCTGCGGCAGTGCCTTCGCCTTCGACCTGAACGGCAACCTGATTGCCGCAGCCAAGGGCAACGCCAGCGCTGCGCAGGCCGTCAGCGACTACTTCAAAACCGCGCCGGCCAACATGTCCACCTTCTTGTCCAACCACGATGCCTTTGCCGGCCAGCGCGTGTGGGACCAGTTGGCGGGCAACGTCGCGCAATACAAACTGGCGGCCGCCGCGCTGCTGCTGTTGCCGGGCCGGCCCTACATCTATTACGGCGAGGAAGTCGGCATGGGCGGCGCGCTCAGCCTGGCCGACGACGGCCGCCTGCGCACGCCGATGAGTTGGTCGGCCGATGCCACCGCTGCGGGCTTCAGCACCGTCAAACCCTATCGCGTGCTGTCGTCGAATGCGGCCACGCAGAACGTGGCCTTGGTGGCGGCCGATGCCAACGGCCTGCTGGCGCACTACAAGGCCCTGCTGGCGCTGCGCAACGGTCTGCCGTCGGTTGCGCAAGGCAGCTACGTGGCGCCTTTTGCCAGTGGCACCGCGTTGGGCTTTCAGCGTGTGCTGGGCAACGAACGCACGCTGGTGTTGTTCAACTTCGGCAGCGCCGAAGCGGCACTCGACGTCACCAGTCTGCCGGCCAGCGCCACGCTGCAAAGTGCTTACCCGGCCGCTGGCGCGGGGGCCAGTGCCACGGCAGCCGGCACCGCCCGCATCACGCTGCCTGCGCAGTCGCTGCGGGTGTTCAAGGTGCTGCCGTGAACGCGCCAGGGTCGTCGGTATATTCAATCGAAATTCAATCGAAAGCGATGGGCCAGGCGCCCGCTGCTGCACGGAGATGACATGGCGGATGTGAAGCTGTCCGGGGTCGGCAAGGCCTATGGCGACGTCAAGATCCTGAAGGGCATCGACCTCGAAATTCGCGACGGCGAATTCATGGTGTTCGTCGGTCCCAGTGGCTGCGGCAAAAGCACCTTGCTGCGGACCATCGCTGGGCTGGAAGACATCACCGAAGGCGAACTGCGCATCGGTGGCCGGGTCGTCAACGACGTACCGCCGGCTGAGCGCGGCATCGCCATGGTGTTCCAGAGTTATGCGCTGTACCCGCACATGGACCTGTTCGAGAACATGGCCTTCGGTCTGCGGCTGGCCAAGGTGCCCAAGGCCGAGATCGAAACCGCCGTCAACCAGGCGGCGAAGATGCTGCACATCGAACACCTGCTGCAGCGCAAACCCAAGGACTTGTCGGGCGGCCAGCGCCAGCGCGTGGCCATCGGCCGGGCCATCGTGCGCAAGCCCGAGGTGTTTCTGTTCGACGAGCCGCTGTCGAATCTGGACACGGCCTTGCGCGTGAAGATGCGCTACGAATTCGCCAAGCTGCACGAGCAGTTCAAGACGACCATGGTCTATGTGACGCACGACCAGGTCGAGGCCATGACGCTGGCCGACCGTATCGTTGTGCTGCAGGCCGGGCGCATCGAACAGGTCGGCTCGCCGATGGCCTTGTACGAGCACCCCTGCAACGTTTTTGTCGCGGGCTTCATCGGCAGCCCCGGCATGAATTTCATCGATGCAACGGTGCAAGAGGCCACTGCCGCAGGTGCCGTCGTGCAGCTGGGCGGCGGCGAGCAGATCCGCTGCGCCGTCGATGCCAGCACCGCCAAGATCGGCGACAAGGTCAAGCTGGGCGTGCGCCCCGAACACCTGCGCGCCGGCGTGGCCGACAACGCGCTGCTGACCACCGTGACCTTTGTCGAATCGCTGGGCAGCATGACCTACGCCTACTGCAGCAACGCCGGCCTGGACGACGTCATCACCTGCGCCGTCGAAGGCGACCGCCGCATCGTCAGCGGCACCGCTTTGCCCTTGTCGGTGCCGATCGGAAAGACTTATCTCTTCGACGCGCAGGGCCGCGCCTTCCAGCGCTTGGGCGCCGTCGAGCACCGGCATGCGGCCTGACGGTCGCACCACCGCCATGCCCAAAGCCGCCGTGCTGGCGGCGCTGTGCTTCGCTGGCGCGGCGCAAGCCCAGCAGGCGACTTCGCCGCTGCGCCTGTTGGTCTGGATCAACGGCGACAAGGGCTACAACGGCCTGCAGAAAGTTGGCGACGCCTTCACGCGTGAGTCGGGCGTGCAGGTGGTTGTTCAACACCCCGAAGGCGCGCCCGACAAGTTCGGCGCCGCTGCGGCCGCCGGTAAAGGTCCGGACATCTTCTGTTGGCCGCACGACCGCGCCGGCGAGTGGGCGCGTTCGGGCCTGATCGTGCCCATCAAGCCACCGGCGCGGGTGCGTGACGAGATTGAAGCCTCGGCCTGGAAGGCCTTCACCTACAAGGGTCAGGTCTGGGGCTATCCGCTGTCCATCGAGGCCATCGGCCTCATCTACAACCGGGCGCTGGTGCCGGTGCCGCCGGCCACTTTCCACGAAGTCATCGCGCTCGACAAGCGGCTGAAGGCCCAGGGCAAGAGCGCCATCCTGTGGGACTACAACAAGTCCTTCTTCAGCTGGCCCTTGCTGGCCGGGCCTGGCGGTTTTGTCTTCGGCCGCACGGCCGGCGGCGAGTTGGACACCAAGGTCGTGGGCGTCAACACGGCCGGCGCGCTGAAGGGCGCCGAGATGCTCGACCAGCTGATCCAGGGCGGCACCATGCCCAAGGGCGCGCGCTATGCCGAGATGGAAGCTGGCTTTGCGCGCGGCCAGGTGGCGATGATGATCAGCGGCCCCTGGTCGTGGGAAAACGCCAAGAAGAGCGGCATCGATTTCGGTGTGGCGCCGGTACCCGCCGTTGTGCCCGGCCAGCCCAGCAAGGCCTTCGTCGGCGTGCTGGGCTGCATGGTCAGCGCGCCCAGCAAGCTCAAGGACATCGCGCGCGAGTTCATCGAAAACCACCTGCTGAAGGTCGAAAGCTTGAAGCTCATCGCGGCCGGCGTGCCGCTGGGCACGCCGGCCAACAAGGCCTACTTCAAGGAGCTCAGCAGCGACCCGCGCATCGTTGCGACCATGGCCAACGCACAAAGTGGCGAGCCCATCCCCAACATCCCCGAGATGGGCCGTTTCTTTCCGGCCATGGACGCGGCGCTGGAAGCCATCACCAACGGCCGCCAGGCGCCCAAGGCTGCACTCGATGGCGCCGCCGCGCGCATGTTGAGCCAGTGATGACACGCGCCCTCGCCGCTGTCGCCAGCCTGGCCTTGATGTGGCTGGTCTTCAGCCTGTGGACTGCCGGCCAGGCGCTGCCCGCGGTCGGCGTGCTGGCGTTGGGCGGCAGTGCCATCGCGGTTTACGGCACGGCGCAGAGCGTAGCCTGGAAGTACCTGTTCCCGGGTGTGGCCGGCATGCTGGTGTTCGTCGCCTTCCCGCTGCTCTACACCGTGCAGATCGGCTTCACCAATTATTCGTCGAACAACCTGCTCGACGAGGCGCGGGCACGCGCCTATCTGCTGGACCAGACCATCGCCGATGAAGCGCAGTCGCGGCCCTACACCTTGCACGCCGAAGGCCCGAACTACCGCTTGAGGTTGGCGTCGCGTGAAGGCAGCAACGACGAGGTGCTGGTGTCGCCACCCCTGACGCTGAAAGCCGATGCGCCGGGCAGCAGCAACAGCGACACCAACAGTGCGGTGACGATGCAAGCGCTGGGCAGCACGGTGCTGGATGCACCCTTGAACTTGCGCCAGCTGATCGAGCACCGCGACGCGCTGGCCAGCCTGCAACTGCGCCTGCCGTCGACGTCGGGTTCGGCTGGTGTAGTCCGTTACGCCGGCCTGCGCGAATTCGGTCCCATCGGGCCGCTGTGGATGCCCCAGGCCGACGGCGCCTTGACCCAGTTGCTAACCGGCAATGTCTACCGCGCCAACCGCAAAACGGGCTATTTCGAAAACGCCAACGGCGAACGCATGCAGCCCGGCTTCAAGGTCAACATCGGCCTGGCGAATTACAGCCGCATGCTGCTGGACGCCGACTTCCGCGGGCCCTTCATCAGCATCTTCATCTGGACGCTTGCGTTCGCGGGCCTGACGGTGTTGTTCAGCACCGTCTTGGGCATGACGCTGGCCGTGCTGCTGGAATGGCAGAACCTGAAGTACCGCGCGCTCTACCGCACGCTGCTGTTCTTGCCCTATGCCGTGCCGGGCTTCATCAGCATCCTGGTCTTCAAGGGCTTGTTCAACCAGAACTTCGGCGAGATCAACGCCATCCTGGATGCCGTCTTCGGCGTGCGCCCCGCGTGGTTCGCCGACCCGCTGCTGGCCAAAGTGATGATCCTCATCGTCAACACCTGGCTGGGCTACCCGTACATCATGATCTTGTGCAGCGGCCTGATCAAAGCCATCCCGGCCGATCTGTACGAAGCCAGTGCGATTGCCGGTGCCAAACCGCTGACCAATTTCTTCAAGATCACCGCGCCCTTGATTGCGAAACCGCTGACGCCGCTGCTGATCAGCGCCTTCGCCTTCAACTTCAACAACTTCGTGCTGATCAGCCTGCTCACCGACGGCCGGCCCGACTACCTGAACACCAAGTTGCCCGCCGGTACCACCGACATCCTGGTCAGCTACACCTACCGCATCGCTTTCACCGACAGCGGCCAGAATTTCGGCCTGGCTGCCGCCATCAGCACGCTGATCTTCGTCATGGTGGCCATCATGGCGCTGGTGCAATTGAAGATTACGCAGCGCAGCGAAGGGAAGCGATAAGTCATGGCCATCGTCACTGGCAAGAGCGGGCGCTGGCGCGTCATCGGTGCCCACCTGGGCCTGTGGGTGCTGCTGGCGTTCACCCTGTTTCCGCTGCTGGCCGTCATCAGCATCAGCCTGCGGCCGGGCAACTTCGCCACCGGTTCTTTGATCCCTTCGACCATCAGCTTCGAGCATTGGCAACTGGCCCTGGGCATCCCCGTCACGCAGGCCGACGGCACGGTGGTGCAGCCGCCTTTCCCGGTGCTGCTGTGGCTGTGGAACAGCATCAAGATCGCCACCATTTCAGCCGTGCTGATCGTGGCCATCAGCACCACGGCAGCCTATGCTTTTGCGCGGATGAACTTCGCGCGCAAGGGCTTGATCCTGAACAGCATGCTGCTGCTGCAGATGTTCCCCGTGGCCGTCGCCCTGGTTGCCATTTATGCGATCTTTGAAGGCGTGGGCACGCAGATTCCGGCCTTCGGTATCGAGACCCATGCCGGCCTGATCGTGGCCTACCTGGGTGGCGTGGCCATGCACATCTGGACCATCAAGGGCTACTTCGAAACCATCCCCATCGAGATCGAAGAAAACGCCAAGGTCGATGGCGCCACCCATTGGCAAGCCTTCCGCCTGGTGCTGCTGCCGATGGCCGTTCCGATCCTGATGGTGGTGTTCGTGCTGGCCTTCATCGGCACCATCATCGAATACCCGGTGGCCAGCATCTTGCTGCGTGAAGAGCCCAACCTGACCTTGGCCGTGGGCAGCAAGTTCTACCTTTACGAGCAGAAGTATTTGTGGGGCGACTTCGCGGCGGCGGCGGTGTTGAGCGGCCTGCCGATCACGCTGGTGTTTTTGCTCGCCCAGCGCTGGATCGTGTCGGGCTTGACCGCTGGCGGTGTGAAGGGCTGAGGGCCGGCAGCACGCGGGGTCGAAGCTGCGTGGTGTGGCGGCCGCTTGGGCAGAATCCAGGGGCTGTCTTCAGGGTTTCTGTGCCATGCCCTCCGTTCCACACGCGCCACTCACCCACCACGACATCCTGGTCCTGACCGAGCCTTACGCGCGGCGCGGCCGGCAGGTGGACCTGGCCGCCAGCGACCGCTTGAAACGCCACGTCGCCTTCAAACCCAGCACCCATGCCGGCAGCGGCCCGCAGGCGCTACCTTTGCAAGAGGCGCTGGAAGAGACGCTGTTGCTGGAAGTGCTGGACAGCGGCAACTTCCGCCTCACGCGCACGCTGACCCACGCCAGCGGCTTGCAGGCCCTGCTGCGTGCTGTCGGGCCGCAGCAGGGCGCGCTGCTGGCCGATATCGACGCCGTGCCGCCGCACGGGCAGTTCCGCTTCATGCCGGCGGCCACAGGCACTGCCGCCTGCGTGGTGGCCATCAGCCTGCGCCTGGAGCCGGGCAGCGGCCCGGCGCTGTCGCGAACCGTGCTCACCCAGGGCCGCGTGCAACTCGACGGTTTGACGCTGACGATGGAGGTCTCGGCGGTGCGCGGCATTGCGCCCGAAGTGCGGCTGGAAGGCGCGGTGGTGGTCTGCAATGAACTGCCGCAAGACCTGCTGGCTGTGCAAGGTTGGGACTGGACCCGTCTGGCCCGCGACGCACGCGGCTGGCACAGCCGCGTGCGTCTGCGTGGCAAGAACCCCCGGCGCAGCGAACGCGCGCTGCAGCGCTTGAACGAGGTGGCCGACCACCTGGCGCGCACCCTGGCCGAAACGCCGGCGCGCTTTCACGAACGCCACCGTCGCGCGCGCTGGGGCGTGGTGCTGCGCCGGGGCATACCGGTGCTGACGCTGGTCTTGCTCGGCTTCGGCCTGTGGGTGGTGTCGCGTGTGGCGGTGGGCAATGAAACCGGTGCGTGGGTGCTGCTGCTGCACGTGCCCACGCTGATGCTGGCGATCGGCTTCAGCCTGCAGGAAATGGCGCAGTTCGAAATACCGCCGCTGCCGCGCGCTATGCCTGCGGCAGCGTGGAAGACGCAACTCTGAACCTGCGGCTTAACCGCTGCCGCGTGGCTTGCGCGTCTACACCGTGAACGGCGACTGCTTCAAGAAGTCAGCTGCACCGCCCAGCACAAAAAGATTGGGCGACTGCGTGGCCGGCATGCCGGCGCGGATCTTCTTGTGGAAGGCGGTGTAGTCGCCCAGGAAGCCGCCGTGGTTCCAGACCTTCAGCAGCGCCTCGGTGAAGGCGCCGTTGTGGATGCCGTCCATGCTGGTCTGGTTGTCCTGCCAGCCCGAGACCAACACCACGGCCGGCTCGAACTGGCCCACCAGCGCCACGGCCGTGGCGGCGGCACCCACGTGGGCCAGCGCGGCGTCGGGGTCCACGAAAGCCTTGGCTGCGGCGGCGGCCACACTGGCCTGCAGCTTGTCGTAGAAGGCTTGGTGGCTGGCGTAAACGCGGCGACCAACGGTGTCGGGCATCATGCGCGGGCGCTGGCCGGGGGGTGGCGGGGGCGGCGGCAGTTCACGCGTGACGCTGCCGCTGTGGCAGCTGTCGGACAGCACCAGCACGCGCACGCCGGCCGCGAACTTGCTGAGCTCGAAGTACAGCTCGTCGTCGATGAGCTGGCCGTCGTAGAGGCACCAGGTTTCGTCCTTCTTGTCGGGCTCGTCGCCGTTGGTGTCGGGCATCTGCCCGCCGTGGCCCGAATAGCTCATGAAGAACATATCGCCCGCCTTCAGCGCCTTGGCGGCCTTGCGCATGGCCGCCAGCAGTGCGGCGCGGGTGGCCCTCTTGGTCAACAGCACGGTGGGCGTCATGCCCTTGGTCTTGGCCAGCGCGGCCATGTCGTTGGCGTCGAACTCACAGGCGGCCAGCGGGCCGTCCCAACCGTCGTAGGCGGCGGCGCTGACGCCGTTCAAGCCCAGGTGCAGTGACAGGGCCTTGGGTGCTGCTGGGCTGGTTTTGCCGGTCTTCGGGGTGGCCATCGGGAACTCCGCAGTGGTGTTGTCGGTTGCTGAGCGTGCGCTGCCACCCGCACCGCGTCAAGGCCACCAACTTAGGGCTGGACGTTCAGACGCCCAGGACCTCCAGATCCGCGCTGGTGCGTTGCAGCCACAGCTTGACGCGCTGGCGGTCCAGCAGCTTCAACTTGCTGGTTCCGGGGTGCAGCGCGGCCCAGAAGCTGGCGCCGTCGGCGTCGATCTTCTGCAGTGGCAGCTCGGGCATCTTGCGCAGGTGCAGCACGCGCGCCCCCTGCGCCACCGCGCGGTCGAGCAGGCCCGACGCGGTCAGGATGTCGAAGCGTTCACCGCGCACTTCGTTCAGCACCACCATCAGCGGCAGCCGTGCGCCGGGGCTGTCCAGCCAGCGGCCGAGCAGGAAGGTGCCGTCGCGGCCGTTGTCCATCACGTGCCAGTAGGTCAGCGACGCGCCCAGTTCGCTGGCCACGTCGCCGGCGCCGGTTTCGTCCAGCCAGCGCAGCAGGTCGGCCTGGGTTTGTGCGGCCAGGTCGACCAGCACGCGGCGCTCGGGTTGCTCGACAACGGCCTCGATGACTCGGTCCAGGCTGTCGCCACCGTCCAGCGGCAGCGCTGCGGCGTAGTCGGCGTAGTAGCGCAGCAGCGCGCCGTGCGAGCGGTCGGTGTCGAAGCCGATGAAAGTCCGGTTGTGGTCGATGAAATGCTGGGCCAGCACGCGGGTCAACAGCGATTTGCCGACCCCGCCTTTTTCGCCGCCGATGAAGTGAATCTGGCTCATGGATGCATGGGTCCTGGCTGGAGTTGGTGGAAGGTGATGGGCCGTTTCGGCCCTCGTTTTGATCGTAGCGCAGGCCCTCACCGCCAGTGGTCAACCCCAGCCTTCAGCGCCAGCCTGCGATCAGTTTCAGCGAGGCTTGCATCTCGGTGTCCACGCCGGCCACGGCGTCGGCCCAGCGCGGTGCCACGGCCACTTCGGGCAGCACGCCGGCGTCGGGCGGGTTGCCTTCGGCAAAGGCAGCCACCAGCGGGATATCCACGCCCACGCCCGAGGCCGGCAGGTTGATCCAGCACAACTGCCCGCCATTCAGCCCGCGCAGGTTGCCGCCGGTGGGCTGACCCAGCAAGGTGGCCGCGCCGCTGCGCTGGATGTCGCGCGCCAGCAGGAAGCCGGCCGAACTGTTCTGCGGCCCGATCAGCACCACAGTTCGGCCCGCGTAGGGCGCGGCCACCGGTGCCATGCGCGCGCCCGGTCTGTCGGGCAGCAGCCAATTGCGGCCTGGGCCTTTTCTGACCTGTCCGGTGCGGTCGAAGAAGCCAAAGTCCCAGGTGTCCAGGTAGCGCGCCAGCACGTACGGAACGCGCTCGTAGGCGCTTTCCACGCGGTTGCCGGGCAACTGCAGGGGCGCGCGCAGCAGGTGGCTCAGCAGGGCGCGGCCGATGGCGTCGTCGCCGCCTTCGTTGTCGCGCTGGTCGATGACGAGAAATGGCACCCCGCGCAGCGCGTCGAAGGTCTGCTGCAGGAAGGCCTCGGGCTTGAAGTCGCTGCGCCAGAAGGCGAAAGTCGGCAGGGTCAGCAGGCCCGTGTCGCCGGTGACGGCGAAGCGCCACGCGGTGCTGGCTGCGGGCAGTGTTTTGTCGCGCTCGGCGGTGGTCGTCGCGGACACGTTGACGGTGCGCGGGCTGGCGCTGCCGCGTTCGCGCAGGGTCAAGGTGTAGCCGCCCGCTTGTGGCGGAAAGCGCAGCGGAAACAGCCTGTCCATCGCGCCGCCGTTGGGGCCGCTGTCGAGTTGCGCCAAGCGCTTCAGCCGTGCGCCTGCGTGCAGGCCGTCGGCGCGCAGCAGCGGCAGCAGCGCGTCGCGGATTTCGGCCACCGGCCGGCCGTCGATGGCGAGCAGTTCGCTGCCCGCTGTCACGGTCGCATCCGTACTGCCGGTGATGAGTGCGCGGCCCTCAACCCAGCGCAGCGTCAGCGGCAGCTTGTCGGCGCGGTTGAACACGTTCTCGACCACGTCGGCCCGCTGGTTGTACGGGCTCACCCAGGTGTGGCCGCAGTGCAGGCTGGCGGCCAGTTGCGAGGCCAGCAACACCATCTGGGCGCGGCTGCTGCCGCTGGCCACTGCGGCGGTGGCGGCGGCAAAGTCGGCGTCGATCTGCGCCAGCGTGGTGTAGCGCGTCAAGCCGGGGTGCAACTCGGCCAGGGCGCGTTGGAGGATGCGCAAATCGCGTTGGGCATCTTCGGCGCCGATCTCGGGTTTTTTGGGTTTGCCGGCTGCGCCGCCCTGTGCACCGGCCGGGCTTGCGGCCCAGCCCGCGAGGCCGGCCAGCGGTGCCACCGCGAAGGACTTCAAGGCGCGGCGGCGTGCGTGCATGTTCAAACCTTCGGGACTGCGGATTCCAGCATGCTAGTCAGTGCTGCGCGCCACTTGCCTGCCTTGCGACCGATGGGGCGATGGTGTGATGAATGGCGAGCGACTAAGCAGCGACCCGGGCCGGCACCGGGGCTCGTTGCCGAGGCCGCTATCGTCGGGCTCGCCACTTCCACTGCCACTGCCGCCGCCGCCGCCGCCACTGTCGTCGCCTTGCATGACTGCCGCCGCCCCGTCCCTGCCCGCACCCCGTTTGTTCAGCCTGACCTGGCCGCTGCTGCTGGAACTGCTGCTGGGCATGTTGGTGGGCATCGCCGGCACCGCCATGGCCGCGCGGCTGTCCGACACCTCGGGCGCTGCCTTCGCTTTGGCCCACCACGTCTTCGGCACCTTGTTCATCGTTTTCCGCATCGTCGGCGCCGGCGTGGGCGTGGTGTTGACGCAATCCCTGGGCGCCGGCCGCCGCCACGCCGCTGACAGCTTGGCCCGCGCCGTGTTGGGCGCCAGCACCTGGATAGGCGTGGCCGTGGCCCTGCCGGCGGCTCTGGGCGCGCCCGGTCTGCTGCGCTTGATGAACGCCCCGGCCGAGGTGCTGCCGCTGGCCGTGCCGCTGCTGGTGGCCCTCGCGCCGGCGATGCTGCTGGACGCCTGGAATGCCAGCATGACGGCCGTGATGCGTGCCCACCTGCGCGCCCGCGACACGTTGGCGGTGATGGTGGCCATGCAGTTGACGCACCTGGTCTTGATGGGGCCGCTGATGTTCGGCTTTGGTCCCGTGCCTGCGTTGGGTCTGCCGGGCTACGCTGTGGCGGTGATCGCGGCGCGCCTGCTGGCCATCGCGCTGCACCTGTGGCTGTGGCGCGAGCGCCTGGGCTTGCGGCCCCAGTGGTCCGACGCCTGGCGTTTGCGCCGCGCCGAGCTGGCCACGGTGGCGCGCATCGGCCTGCCGAGCGCCGCCGAAAACGCCGCCTACCGGCTGGGCTACATGGTCAGCGTGGCCGTGGTCGGCAGCTTGGGCGCCGCCGCCCTGGCAACCCATGCCTATGCACAGCAGATCATCGCCGTGGTGCTGCTCTTCGGTCTGGCCACGGGCTTGAGTGTGGAGGTGTTGGTGGGCCACCTGATCGGCGCCGGCCGACTGCATGCGGCGCATGCCCTGGTGCGCCGCGCGCTGGGCCGCGGGCTGCTGGTGAGCGTGGCCGTAGCGACGGTCGCAGCGCTGCTGGGGCCGTGGACGCTGCGGCTGTTTACCCGAGACCCGCAGATCATTCACACCGGCACCGTGTTGCTGTGGTGGACCGTGCTGCTGGAACCCGGTCGCACCTTGAACCTGGTGGTTATCAATGCGCTGCGCGCTGCTGGCGACGCGCGCTTTCCCGTGATGGCCGGCGCCGCCAGCATGGTCGTGGTGCTGGCCGGCGGCAGTTGGCTGCTCGGCAGCCATTTCGGGCTGGGGCTGGTCGGCGTGTGGATCGCCTACATCGCCGACGAATGGCTGCGCGGCCTGATCATGTGGCGGCGCTGGGCCACGCTGGCCTGGGTGCCGCACGCGCTGGCATCACGGCGCCGCCTGACCGCAACTGCCTGAGTGAGCCTGCTCAGGCCGACGCCGTCAGGTGGCGGCTGAGGAAATTTTCGACACGCGTCCAGAAGTCGACGCGCGTCTCGGCCAGCGCCCAGCCGTGGCCTTCCTTGGCGTATTCGATCCATTCGACATTCGCGTTGCCAGCCTTGGCCAGGGCATCGCGCATGCGTTTGCCGTGTTCGATGGGCACGCGGCGGTCAACACCGCCGTAAGCCATCAGCAGTGGGTTCTTGATGCGCGCGGTGTTGTGGACCGGGGATGTGGCCTTGAGCTGCGCGGCGTCGTTCTTGGGGTCGCCCACCATCACGGGCATGCCGTAGCGCTTGTATTCGGCGGGCAGGTCGTCCCAGCTGGCCGAGTAAAGCAATTCGAGGTCGGAAACACCGACCCAGTTGACGGCGCAGCGAAACAGATCGCCGTCCTTGGCCAAACCCATCATGGCCGCATAGCCGCCGTAGCTGGCCCCCAGGATGGCGATGCGTTTGGGGTCGGCCGTGCCCTGGGCGATCGCCCAGCGCGCTGCGTCGGTCAGGTCGTCTTGCATGGCCAGGCCCCACTGTTTGAAGCCGGCGCGAAAGTGCCGATCACCAAAGCCGCGGCTGCCGCGGAATTCGGGCTGCAGCACGGCATAACCGCGCGAGGCCAGGAACTGCACCTCCGCGTTCCAGCCCCAGGCGGCGCCGCGCACCCAGGGCCCGCCGTGCACCATGACCACCAGCGGCAGACCCTTTTTGATGTCACCGCGCGGCAAAGTCAGATAAGCCGGTATCTCCAGCCCATCACGGGCCTTGAAGCGCACCATGTCCATGGCCGCCATTTGCGCCGGCTTGACGTCGGGCATGGCAGCGCCCAGGCGGGTCAGCTTCTGGCTGCTTTTGTTGTACAGGTAGAACACAGCGGGCGTCAGGTCGGCAAAGGCCCTAACGACGGCGAAGGGCGATGCGCCCCGGCGCGACGGCTGCAGCGTGTTTGCGGTGGCCGGCAATTGGCGATCGACTTCGGCTTGATGGCCCTTCATGTCGTCGTCGAACCATTGCGTCACTTCGGCGTCGACGGTGAAGCGCAGGCCCAGCAGCTTGTTGTCGTTGGCGATGAAGCTGGGGTCGATGTCAAAGCCTGGCGTGCTGAGCACAGGCTTGTCGGACAAGCGGTTGTTGGCCGGGTCGAAGGTGAAGACGGCGGCGTTGCCCTTGTCGCTGCTGGCGGTGACGTAGATGCGTCCATCGGGCCCGGCCCATTGCAGCGTCATATCGCGGCCAAGAAAGCGCTCGAATTCGCGCAACTTGCGCCAGTTGCCGGTGGTGGCGTCGCGAAAATGGAGTGCGGCAGTCTGGTCTTTCTCGGTCAGCACGGCCAGCAATTGGCCGCGGCCGTCGATCAGCCACTGAAAGGCGTTGAGCGGTGCCTCGACATCCTGGGTCTTGGACGTTCGGGTGTCCAGGCGCAACAGCTTGATGAAGTCCACGCCTTTGTCGGAATAGGCTTCAGGTTGGACGATGAACACCTGATCGTTGTCTTGCGCGCCCAGATGGCCGAGCAGAAAGTTGTTCCAGGGCAGTTCGTTGGTGCGCACCGGGTCGTTGAAGAAACTGCCCGATCGCCGCACCAACTGCCGAAAGCCCTCGCCGTCGGCATTCACGGCATACAAGCCTGTGCCTTCTCGTTGGTCGGCCGGCGCTGTGCGGTTGTCGCTGACGCCGAAGACCAAACGCTGGTCATTCACCCACTGCACTCGGGCCACATCGGCATCGATGAAAGTGGCCACTGTCGTGACCTTCATGGTTTGCAAATCCAGCACCGAAAGTCGCACGCGGTCGTCTTTGCTCCCGATGCGCAGGGCCACGGACTGGCCAGAAGGCGACAGCACCGCGTCCGCCATGGCGGGCTCTTGAAAGAACAACCCGACGGGCAGTAAAGGCGCGGTCTGCGCGGTGGCCGGCGCGGCGGTCTGAGCGAACAGTGCGGCGACAGCCGTGCCGGCTTGGCGACGGTTCATGTGCATGGAGTTACAGGGTATGGGTTGCTGTGCGGGTAGGGCGCCAGACCAGCAAGGCCGGCGGTGGCGCCGGCCTTGCCCCAAGCGCAAAAAAGGCCAAGGCTGCTCGACGCCGCCCTGGCCAGAAACGCATAACTCGGGTGCCGAGTTTGGATCAGAACTTGTAGTTGGCGCCCGCCAATACGGTGCGGCCCCACTTGATGTACTCCAAGGGCCGGTCGCGGCTGCCGGTGTAGGTCTGGTAAGCCGCATCGCCCAGATTGTTGACCTGCAGCAACAAGCCCAGTCCCTTCAGGCTGCCTTCGGTGAAGTTGTAGCCGAGCTGCGCGTCGACGATGCTTTCGCCGACCACGTAGCGCAGCTTGCGGCTGGCCGAGAAGTCGCCGATTTCACCGATGAAGTCAGAACGCTTGCGCTGGCTGATTCGGGCCTCAAAACCGCCCCTTTCGTAATAGGCCGTCAGGTTGTAGACCTGCTTGGACAGACCCGGCAGGGCGATGTTGGCCGTGCCCAGACTGCCCTTGTTGTCGCCTTCCTGGCTCAGGTCGATGTTGATGTTGCTGCTGGTGAAGCTGGCGCTGGCCACGATGCCAAAGCCTTGCAGCGCTGGCGTGAACATGCCCATCGGCAGCGAGGCCGACAGCTCGACACCCGACAGACGGCCGCCCTTGCCGTTGTAGGGTGCCGTGTACTTGCCGGTGGCCTGGACCGGAATGGGTTTCCCGCTGGCATCAAAGATGGGCTTGGCGTCGCCGATGTAGGCGGAAAAGTCGTAGTTGGGATTGCTCTGGGTGTAGATATAGCTCTTCAGGTCTTTGTAGAAGTAGGCGGCCGCCACGTAGGCCTTGGTGCCGAAGTACTTCTCATACGACACGTCGAAGGCGTTGGCGCGCCAGGGGTCCAGCCTGGCGTTGCCGCCGCTGGCACCCGGCTCGCGGAAGCCCGCCGCATTGGGCTTGTCGCCGACGCCGAACTCCAGCGCCGAGCGCAGTTGGTCAACGCGGGGCCGGGCGATTTGCTGGGCGAGTGCCAGGCGCAGCGTCTGATCGCCGCCCAGTGCGAAGGCCAGATTCATGCTGGGCAGCACGTCGGTGTACTGCTTGCCATCGGTGACGGGCTTGGGGTTGCCGCCGTCGGTCAGGCGCACGGCCGTGGACGATTGATCGGCACGTTGCACCTGCACACCAATATTGCCGCGCGTACTGATCCCGCCGAGTTCAGTGTCGATGTTGGCCTTGAGGTAAGCGGTGGTCAGCTTTTCGCTGACGT
Organism: Burkholderiales bacterium; assembly: GCA_038316205.1. GTDB lineage: Bacteria > Pseudomonadota > Gammaproteobacteria > Burkholderiales > Burkholderiaceae_C > Rubrivivax. The sequence goes on along the minus strand of JBBQAI010000025.1, from coordinate 20,908 downwards.
CCCAAGATTTGGCGATCAGGTAGGCGAAGGCTGTGGAGCTGGGGGCGAACTTCATATATCGCGCCACAGCACCCGGCACGTTCCACGAAGGAATCATGCCGGCGCCGGCAAAGCCCAGGTCAACCAGACCGTATTGCAGGTCAGCGCCAACAGGCGTGTCGCCCTGCGCGCCGACGTCGATGTTGCCTTCGGGCTGGCGCTTTTTCTTCTTGCGGTCGGCGTAGTTCAGACCGACTTCGATGTCCGACAGGAAGCCGACCGCCTTGGGCGCCGGCATGCTGCCCGTGAGCTTGAAGCTGGTGAGCTCGTCTTCCACCTGAGGCACCTTGCCATAGCCCGAGCCGTAGATGGTGCCGCGCAGCAGCAGCTTGGTCGGGTCGGAATAGTTGCGGCCCGGCGTCAGGCGCGAGAAGTCGTCGCTGTTGATGCGCAAGGTCAGTGAGTCGGTCGGAACCGGCGTGCCCACCAACTGGGTGTTGTTCTCAAGGCTCAACTCGTCGCGCTTGGCCTTCGAGGTGCTGATGTCAGCCCCGATGCGGATGTCGCCGAAGTTCAGCTTGTTGTTCCAGCCAACGGCATCGATGGTGTCTTTGCGGTCGTTGTAGATGCCGCGCACCAGCGGGTAGACGTTGCCGGCGATGCCGCCCGTGAAGGTGTTGTTGGCATTGATGGTGGTGTTGGTGACGTTGAGCCGGCCATTGCCGCCGTTGTAGTCGCCGATGTGGACTTCCAACTGGTTGGCGGTGTCTTCTTGCTTGGCCTTGCTGTGGAACAGGTCGAGCACGCTGGTCCATTCCTTTGACGGGCGGTACTCCACCGTGGCCATCACGCCGTCGCGCGTGGTCTTGCCGGTGCGGCGCAGTGCCTTGATGCCGTCGGAGTAGAAGGTGCCGGCCGGCACGCCAGGGCGCCAGTTGTCGCCGATGGCTTGCCAGGGTTCGTAGAGACCGACCTGGTTTTCCTGGATCGGCGTTTCCTGGTGCGCAAAGCCGATCACCACGCCCAGCGTGCGGTTGGCGAACTGGTCGATGTAGCTGGCGCTGAAGCGGTTGCCGCTGGACTTGCCATTGCCCGCCGAGCCGAGTGAGTTCTCTTGCAAGCGGCCGTTGACTGCAAACGTGCGACTGCCGAAGTTCAGTGGCCGGATGGTCTGCAGGTCCAGCGTGCCCGAAAGCCCTTGGCCGACCAAACCGGCGTCCGGCGTCTTGTAGACGGTCACGCCACTGAGCAGTTCCGAGGGGTACTGGTCGAATTCGACGCTGCGGTTGTCGCCGGTGCTGACCAATTCGCGGCCATTGAGTACCGTGGTGGCGAAGTCAGGCGACAGGCCGCGCACGCTGATCACCTGGGCACGACCAGCCACGCGCTGGGCCGACAGGCCGGGCAGGCGGGCGATGGACTCGGCGATGCTGTTGTCCGGCAGCTTGCCGATGTCTTCAGCCGAGATGGCCTCGACGATGGAGTCCGAGTTCTTCTTGACATTGATGGCGCTCTCGATGCCGCGTCGGATGCCGGTGATGACGACGATCTCGCCGGGCTGCTGTGCCAGTGCCACCGTGCTGGTGCACAGCGTGGCGGCCACGGCGGCGGCCACCGGGGTGGTCTGCCAGAGCAGGCGCGCGCGGCTGCGCGCGGAATTGGAAGTAGTCATGCTTGTCTCCTGAAATTTGCGGGTACCACTTCCCGCCGAGGGCGATTCGGTAGGCGCCTTTTTTGAGGGCGACGGGGACTGGAGGGTCGGACGGGACTTTGTATCAAAACTAGATGAATCGGCACCCCTCGTAAACCCTGGTGAGAACGATGCAAACAGGTTTCGCCCTGGCCTGAGTCGCGTCTACACCGGGGTGTTGAGCGATCGGATACAGGATGTGGCTTGAATTGGACCCCAAACTCGAGTCAAATACCGCAAGACATGTAGCCAAACTACAGTGCAAATTAACAACAAACCTGCATTCAGAAGGCATCTGATGCTCTGTGCCTGGGCCTTGGCGGCACCGGCCTTGGCCGCCCCCGGCCTGAAACTGCACGTCCCGTCGCCGGACTGGCGCGACCAGGTCATCTACTTCGTGGTGACCGACCGCTACGCCGACGGCAGCCCGGCGAACAACGACCAACGTGCCGGCGAGTTCAAAGCCGGCGACAACACGCGCTACAACGGCGGCGACCTGGTGGGGCTGACGCAGCGCCTGCCCTACATCCGCGGCCTGGGCGCCACTGCGGTGTGGATCACCCCGCCGGTGGCCAATCAGTGGGTCGATCCCACGGGGGGATACACCGGCTACCACGGCTACTGGGCCGAGAACTTCCTGGAGGTGGACCGCCACCTGGGTAGCTTGGCCGACTACCGGCGCTTGTCGAGTGCCTTGCACCGGTCGGGCATGTACCTGATCCAGGACATCGTGGTCAACCACACCGGCAACTACTACACCTACCGCGACCGCTGGAACCTGCTGGACCCGGCACAGGGCTGGGAGCCGCACGACCAGACGCCGCCCGTGCCGCGGCCGTCGCAGCCCCCCTTCGACCGCAACGACCCGCGCGACCCGGCGCAGCAACGTCTGGGCATCTACCACTGGACGCCGGACGTGGTGGACTACACCGACACCCGGCAAGAGCAGAACCACCAGATGTCGGGCCTGGACGACCTGAACACCGAAAACCCGGTTGTTCGGCGCGCCTTGCGGCACAGCTACGGGTACTGGATAAGCGAAGTGGGGGTGGACGGGTTCCGCGTCGACACCGCCTTCTACGTGCCACCCGACTATTTCAAGGACTTCCTGCACGCCCGTGACGCGCAAGCCCCCGGCATCGCGGAAGTGGCGCGGCGCACCGGGCGGCGTCAGTTCCACGTCTTCGGCGAAGGCTTTGCTTTCGAAAAGCCGGGGCAGGACGCGGGGGCTCGCAAGATCGAAAGCTACATGACCGACGCCCAGGGCCGGCCCCTGCTGCCGGGCATGCTGAACTTCCCGCTGTATGCCGCCTTGGGCGACGCCTTCGCCCGTGGCCGCCCACCGGCCGAACTGGCTGAGCGCATCACCAAGATGATGAAGCTGCACGCCCGTCCGCACCTGATGCCCACCTTCGTGGACAACCACGATGTCGATCGCTTTTTGGCTGGCGGCACCGTGGCCGGCCTGAAGCAGGCGGTGCTGGCGATGATGACCCTGCCCGGTATCCCGGTCATCTACTACGGCACCGAACAAGCTTTCAGCGAACAGCGCGGGGCGATGTTCGCCGCCGGTTTCGCCTCAGGCGGGCGCGACCGCTACGACACCACGGCACCGCTGTATCGCGCCATTGCCGAGATGACTGCACTGCGCCGCAGCCACAAGCTGTTCACGCGTGGCACACCCACCGTGTTGGCGGGGCAGGCGGCACAACCCGGCGCGCTGGCTTGGCGCATGAGCCACCGGGGGCGGTCGGCGCTGGTGGTCTTCAACACCGCCGACGGCGACACGCTGTTGCCGCAGATGGCAACCGGGTTGCCAGCCGGCACGGTGCTGCGCGGCTGGTATGGCCTGGACGGTCAACCCGAGACCGTGACGGTCGGCGCGGGGGGGCGCCTGACGATGCGGCTGCCGCCGCGCAGCGGCCAGGTCTGGCGTGTGGTGCCGGCCCGTGCGGCGGCGGTGCGCGCAGTGGCTGCCTCGGGGCGCGGCTTACTGGCCTTTGCGGCACCGGGCGCCGCCGAACCCAGCCTGGACGCGCTGGACAGCGCGCCCATCACCGGCGATTTCGTGGTGCGGGGCTCAGCGCTGCCGGGTTCGGGCTGGCGCCTTGTGACGGATGGCGACCTCGCCGCAGCCCTGCCGGTGGCAGTCGGTGCCGACGGCCGCTGGCAGGCCCAGGTGGACACCAGCCACATGGTCGAACCCGATGTGCGCCACAGCATCACGCTCTGGGCGGAAGGCCGGCCGGCCGCCATCAGCCGCGAATTCCAGGTGCGGCGCGCCTGGCAGTTGCGCGCCGATGTCGCCGACCCGGCAGGTGACGACGCCGGCCCGAACGGGCTGTACAGCTACCCCACCGACCCGGGCTGGGGCGATCACCACGTGATGGACCTGCGTCGCGTGCGCGTGGCCGAGGCGGGGGGCGCGCTGCAACTCGACCTGGAGATGGCTGGCATCAGCACTGGCTGGAACCCGGCCAACGGTTTCGACCGCGTGGCCTACACGCTCTTCATCGAACTGCCCGGCCGCGGGGGCGGTGCCACGGTGATGCCGCTGCAAAACGCCAGCCTGCCCGCCGGCATGCGCTGGCATCTGCGCCTGCGCGCTGGCGGCTGGACAAATGCGCTGTATGCCAGCGCCGGCGCCACCAGCACCAACGAGGGCACGCCGGTGACGCCGGGTGCCACGATTCAGGTGGACCGCGCGAACCGTTCGGTGCGTTTCACGCTCCCGGCTTCGGTGCTGGGCCGGCTGCCCAGCCTCAGCGGCGCCAAGGTCTATGTCACCACCTGGGACTACGACGGCGGCTACCGCACGCTGGGCCCGCAGGCCCAGGCCTATGGTTTCGGTGGCGGTGCGCCCGACGGTGCCAAGGTGATGGACGACAGCGCGGTCATCGTGCTGCCCTGAAAAACAAAAAGGGCCGCAGCGCGAGGCTGCGGCCCTTCCTGACTTCGTGACCGAAGACTTACTTGCCGGCGCTGGCAGCAGAGGCAGACTTCTTGGCGGCCTTCATCTTCTTGGCGCCGCTGGCAGCGGCCATCGGGGCGTCGGCCTTCATCTTCTTGGCGCCGCTGGCGGCGGCCATCGGGGCGTCGGCCTTCATCGGGGCGCCACCGGCGTGCGATGCGGCTTGGGCGCTGAAAGCGAAGGCGGACAGGATCAGGGCGCTCAGGAGCTTGGTCATATGAATCTCTCGGGGTTGTGGGTGTGTCTGTGGTTCGGTGCTCACTTGACACCCGGGATAACCCTGGAACTTCAAGTGATCGACTGCTGCTTGCGGAAACCCGCTGTGCCAGCCGACCGGTGAACAACGGGCCCCCCGCTGGTTCGGTTGACAAGAATTTTGTTGGCTGCTGGTTGGCTGGCGGCCTGGCCGCTTTTGGCGCGCTGTTTGCTGGGGATACCGGTGCATCCGCCCTGTCCCCATCGCCGTACAGCCCTGATGGCTAACATCCGCCCCGTGCGCCGATTCCTGCCGGCCGGCTTGCCGGCCCTGTTCCTGTCGTCTTGCCTGCTCCCCTTGGCGCCTGCCCAGGCGGCGCCCTACCTGCCTGCCGCCGACACCCAGGTGCTGGCCACCGTGCCGGCCCGCGCCACCGACCCCCGCGCCCGCGAACTCGTCAGCTTGCGCGCCGCCTGGCGAGCCCAGCCGAACGACGTGAACACCGCCGTGCGCCTGGCGCAGCGCTATTTCGACGAGGTGGCGGCCGAAGGCGACCCGCGTTACGTGGGCTATGCCCAGGCCACCCTGCAGCCCTGGTGGGCACTGCCCGCCCCGCCGGTGGCGGTGCGCGTGCTGCGCGCCATGCTGGTGCAGTTCGACCACCGCTTCGAGGCGGCACTGGCCGACCTGGACGCAGCCGTTGCCGCTGACCCTCGGAACGGCGCCGCCTGGTCTTGGCGCACGGCCATCCTGATGGTGCTGGCGCGCTACCCCGAGGCGCGCCGCAGTTGCGAGCAGGTGGCCGACCTGACCAGCGAACTGGTCGGCGTGGCCTGCCGCGCCCAGGTCGACGCGGCCACCGGCCAGGCGGCCCTGGCCGCCGCCGCGCTGCAAGCAGCGCTGCTGGCCGCCACCGACGCCGGTCCCGACGAGCGCCTGTGGTGTTTGACGCGGCTGGCCGAAACCGAAGAGCGCCGTGGCGCCTTCCCGGCCGCCGAGGCGGCTTTCCGCGAGGCGTTGGCCTTGGGCATTCCCGACGTCTACCTGCAGGGCGCCTATGCCGACTTCCTGCTTGACCGGGGCCGCCCGGCCGAGGTGCTGGTGATGCTGAAAGACCGTGGTCGTGCCGACGTGCTGCTGATGCGCCTGGCCCAGGCCGCGAAAGCGACCGGCGACTCCAAGGCCGCCAGCCTGGCCGCCGAACTGGCCGCGCGCTTCGACGCTGCCCGCCGCCGGGGCGACACCACGCACCGCAAGGAAGAGTCGCGCTTCACGCTGGCCGTGCTGGGCGATGTGACCCGAGCGCTGGTGCTGGGCAAAGAGAACTTCGCTGTCCAGCGCGAGCCCATCGACGCCCGCATCCTGCTGGAAGCCGCCGTTGCTGCGCGCGACCCGGCCGCCGCGCAGCCGGTGCTGGACTGGATGGCCGCCTCGGGCATCCAGAGCGTGGCGCTGCAGCCGCTGGTCGATCGGTTGAAAGGGCTGCGGTGAGCCGCTGGCGCGCCAGGATGGGCCGATGCGCGGTCGGACGCGCCGTCGGATGCGCGGTCGGATGCGCGGTCGGACGCGCGGGCGGACGCGCGGGCAGGTGGGCGGGCGGGTGGGCGGGCTCTGTGGCGGTTGCGCTTGCGCTGTTCGTCAGCGGCGCCGCGCAGGCCCACAAGCCCTCGGACAGCTACCTGTCCGTCACCGTGCAGGACGGCCAGGTCAGCGGCCGCTGGGACATCGCGCTGCGTGACCTGGATTTCGCCATCGGCCTGGACGCTGACGGCGACGGCAACATCACCTGGGGCGAGGTGCGCGCCCAGCACCCGGCCATCGCTGCCTACGCCGCCGCGCGGTTGAAACTGCAGGCTGACGGCATCGATTGCCCGATGGCCATCGGCACGCAGTTGGTCGATGAACACACCGACGGCGCCTACACCGTGATGCCGCTGCGCTTCACCTGCGCCACGGCAGTCGCGCCGGCGGCGGTGACGCTGCGCTACACGCTGTTCGCCGACATCGACCCGCAGCACCGTGGCCTTCTGAACTTGACGGCAGGCGGTGCCACCCGCACCGCTCTATTCGGTCCGCAAGAGGCGCAACAGACCTTCACGCTGGCCGAGACCAGTCGCTGGAAGCAGCTCTTCGACTACGCCCGCGAAGGCGTCTGGCACATCTGGATCGGCTTCGACCACATCCTGTTTCTGCTGTCGCTGCTGCTGCCGGCGGTGGGCCTGTGGGTGCGCCGCCGCTGGCAGCCGGTGGACACCTTCCGCCAGGCGCTGTGGGACGTGCTGCGCATCGTCACGGCCTTCACCGTGGCGCACTCCATCACGTTGTCGCTGGCCACGCTAGGGCTGGTTTCGTTGCCGTCGCGGCTGGTCGAATCGTCCATCGCCGCGAGCGTGGTGCTGGCGGCGTTGAACAACGTGTGGCCGGTTTTCCACGGCCGGCGCTGGATGGTGGCCTTCGCTTTCGGCCTGATCCACGGTTTCGGCTTCGCCAGCGTGCTGGTCGACCTGGGCCTGCCGCAAGGCGCGCTGGCGCTGGCGCTGCTGGGCTTCAACCTGGGTGTCGAAGGCGGTCAGTTGGCCATCGTCGCGGCCTTTTTGCTGCTGGCCTACCCCTTGCGCCGCAGTCTGTTCTACCGCCGTGTGGTGCTGCTGGGCGGCTCGCTGCTGATCGCGGTTGTCGCCGCGGGCTGGCTGGTTGAACGGGCCTTCAACCTCAAAGTCCTGCCGTTCTAGTTCGGTGTGCTGGCGGCGGCTGCCGGGGTCAAGCCGCCTGCAACAACGGCCGGTGTCACATCGAAGGCCAGTGTCACGAAACGGCTGTCCCAGCGGTTGGGGTCGGTGGCAGACACGCGCAGATCGACGCCGCGCAGCACCCAGCGGCCGGGCAATGGCGCGGTCACGCTGATGCGGCCTTGTGCGTCGGTGCGGCGCCAAATGCCGAGCGGACTGGTTTCGCTGCGCAATTCCAGCGCCAGCCCGGCCAGCGGCTGGCCGTCACGCAACGCTTGCGCGCTGACCGGGCTGCCCACGCGCACAGCTTGGCCGGCGGTTTCCAGCCGCAGGTCCATGCCCATGGCCACCGGCGCGTCGCTGGGCGCGCCCAGTTCGATGCGGGCGTGTTTCACGTAGTGCTCGCGCCAGCTCAGGCCGCGCGCCGCCATCGCGGCCCAGGCCTCGCGGATGGCCGGCGTGGCCTGGATGTCCTTCAGGTAGACGGGTACCTTGTCGGGTGCCAACTCCACATCAAAAGGGGTCAGTTGCGCCCAGCAAGTGGCGGCCTTGTTCGGGGCCTGCAGCACCAGCGAGGTCGGCGTGTTGCGCAGCGCCTTCAGGGCCAGCGGCGCCGCGCTGGCCGCCTGCGGGCCGGCCACTCGGCAACCCCGGCTGGCGAGGTAGTGGGCGTCGATGCTGAATTCCTGCAGCGGGTACTGGTTGCCGGTGCCCAGAGCCAGCAGCGTGCCTGACGCGCCCGCTTGGGCCGGCAGGGTTTCAAACCAGGTGTCGTGGGCCGCAGCGGCCCCGCTGGCGAGGGCGAGCGCGGCGGCGATCAGTTGGGGTGCGGATTTCATCCTTGACTGTACGCACAGCCGGCCGCGGCGGATGTGGCGGGCGCTGGGCGCAATCAGCGCCCGCACTGAGGCCGCTCAAAGCCCGTGCTGCTCCAGCGCCAGCGCCGCGCCGCTGAGCGCGGCCAGGGTGTCGCCGATCAAAAATGTCGGCACGGCCTGCAAATAGGGCTGGAAGCGGCCTTTGGCTTCGAAGCGTTCGCGAAAGCGCGACTCGAAGAAGCGTTCACCCAGGCGGGGCACGATGCCGCCGCCGATGTAGACCCCACCGCGTGCGCCCAGCACCAGGGCAACATTGCCGGCAAAGCTGCCTAGCAGCGCGCAAAAGCTGTCCAGGGTCTGGCTGCAAACGGCGTCATCGCCAGACAGGCCGCGCTCGACGATTTCGCCGGCGTTCAGCATGTCGGCCTGAGCGCCGAGCACGGCGGCCACCGATCGGTGCAACACCGGCAAGCCGATGCCCGACAGCAGACGCTCCCCCGAGACATGGGGGTGTTCACCGCGCGCGACCGCCAGCAAGCTGGCCTCGAAATCATCGGCCGCTGACAGCGTGGCGTGCCCGCCCTCTCCGGGCACTGCGACCCAGCCATGGCGCGTGGGCAGCAGGCCGGCCACGCCCAGGCCGGTGCCGGGGCCGATCACGGCCAAGCTGCCGCCGGCTGGGGCCGTGGGCGCGGGACCCCGGCCGGTGATGGCCCGCACCTGCGCTGCGCCCAGACGCGGCAGCGACAGAGCCAGCGATTCGAAGTCATTCAGCAGCAGCAGCGCGTCCAGCCCCAGCTCTTGCTTCGTCGCCAGGCCGGAAAAGGCCCAGCCGCTGTTGGTGAAGACGATGCGGTCCTGCCCCACGGCGGTGGCCACCGCAAAGGCGGCGGCGCGCGGCGCCTGGTAGTCAGGCCCCAGCGTTGCCGCCAGCTGCGTGAGATATGCGCGTGCCGCTTCCGCTGGGCTGGCGTGCTGGGCGACGCTCAGGGTGCGCACGTGGCCGACAACTTCAGAACCGGCACCGACCCAACCGAAGCGGGCGTTGGTCCCGCCGATGTCGGCCACCAACCAGGGTCGCGCCAGACCGCCGTTGCTGGGCTGCTCGTGGGGGGTGCTTGCCGCGCGGAGCTGGCTGAGATCGTTCATGCCGTTCAGATTCCCAAGTACAGGGAGAGGCGCCTCGAACTGGCTGCCCTCCTGGCGCGATGACGGTAGCAAAACTACAACCCTCCAACAAGGGAGGAAACTTCGAGAAGTGCGGTAGAGCGCGTGCTTATTCGGCGCGGGCAACTGTACAACGCTGTAATCAAGCTACACCGCTGACCTCTTGCACAATGCGCCCTGCGGTTGCATCCGTCCAGAATATCCATGACTCCGTACCCCCGCCCGCGCTTGCTGGCCGACATCGGCGGCACCTATGCCCGCTTCACGCTGGAAACCGCGCAGGGCCGCTTTGAGCACACGGCTTCTCTGCGCAGCGCCGACCACCCGGACTTCCATGCTGCGGTTACCGCCTACCTGGCTGGCCTGCAACCCGGGCTGGCTGCGTGCATAGAACATGCCGCTGTCGCCATTGCCAACCCTGTGGAGGGCGATGAAGTCCGCATGACCAATTACCACTGGCATTTTTCCAGCGAGGAAATGCGCCAGCGCCTGGGGCTGCTGACGCTGGTGGTGGTCAATGACTTCACGGCGCTGGCCATGGCGCTGCCGCGTTTGGCGCCCGCGCAGCGCCGCCAGGTGGGCGGGGGCACGGCGCGCGAGCACAGCGTGGTGGGCGTGTTGGGCGCGGGCTCCGGCTTGGGGGTCAGCGGCCTGATCCCGGTCGGCGACGCTGCCAACCCCGGTTACGTGGCCTTGGGCACCGAAGGCGGCCACAGCAGTTTCGCGCCGCGCGACGAGCGCGAGATCGCCATCCTGCGCCATGGCTTGACGCGCTACCCGCATGTGTCTTTCGAGCGCCTGCTGTCGGGGCCGGGCCTGGAACTGATCCACGAAGCACTGCGCGCACGCGCTGGCCTGCACGCGCAGGCGCTGGCCGCACCCGAGATCACGCGGCTGGCGCTGGCCGGTGACGACCCCATTTGCGCCGAGGCGCTGCAGGCCTTTTGCGCGGTGCTGGGCACGGCTGCAGCCAATCTGGCGGTGACCCTGGGCGCTTTCGGTGGCGTCTACATCGGCGGTGGCATCGTGCCGCGGCTGGGCGCCTATTTCGACCAGTCGCCCTTCCGCGCCCGCTTCGAGGACAAAGGCCGTTTCAGCGATTACCTCAAGGGCATCCCGACCTATGTGGTGACGGGCGAGCAGGCCACCTTCCTGGGCGTGTCGGCGATCCTGGAATCGCAGCTGCAGACCCACAACGTAGGCCACGAGTCGGCGCTGCTGGGCCAGATCCAGCGCAACCGCGACGGCTTGTCGCCGGCCGAGCGCCGTGTGGCCGACCATGTGCTGGCGCACCCGCGTTCGGCGCTCAGCGACCCCATCGCCGAAATCGCCAAGGCCGCGCAGGTCAGCCAGCCCACGGTCATCCGCTTTTGCCGCAGCCTGGGCTGCGAAGGCTTGTCGGACTTCAAGCTGCGGCTGGCTTCCGGGCTGTCGGGATCGATCCCGCTGACCCACACCCAGGTGACCGGTACCGACACGGTGCTGGAACTGGGCGTCAAGGTCTTGAGCAACACCGCCAGCGCCATCCTGCAAGTGCGCGAACAGCTCAACCGCGAGATGTTGGCGCGCGCCATCGAGTTGCTGGCCGCCGCGCAGCGCATCGAGTTCTTCGCCATCGGCCACTACGGCGTGGTGGCCAACGACGCGCAGTTCAAATTCCTGCGCTTCGGCGTGCCCAGCGCCAGCTACACCGACCCGCGCTTGCAGGTGCTGGCCGCCAACGTGATGGGCCCGCGCGATGTGGCCGTCATCGTCAGCAGCAGCGGGCGCATCGACGACCTGCTGGCAGTTGTCGATCTGGCGCGGGCACGCGGCGCGATGGTCATCGCCATCACGGCCAGCCAGTCGCCGCTGGCGCGCAAGGCCGATGTCGCGCTGATCGTCGACCACGTCGAGGACATAGCCACCCACGTGCCGATGGTCAGCCGCATCTTGCATCTGCTGGTCATCGACATCCTGGCCGTGGGCATGGCGATGCGGCGTGGGGCCGAGACCACGCTGGCCTTGCCCGATGGCACGGCGGCCGGTCTGGATGAAGTGCAGCCCGGCGCGCAGCCGCAGCCGGCGAGCACCCGCCGTGCGGGCCCGGGTATCAGCGCCACCGGTCCTTTGGCACACCTGACTTCGCACAGCCGCTGACCGGCCTGGCGGCCGTCGCCTAAAATCCGTCTCTATCCCGAGGAGCGTTGCGACAGCCGGCCCAACCGCCGCTGCCAGGCTCGGGACGACAGCCCGGTGATTGCAAGCCCGGGCCGACTGCAACGGCGCTCACTCCCCAAATCCCGGAGTGAAGCTGCATGAACACCCCCTCGAAACCCACGCCCCCCGCCATGCGCCTGTCCGGCCTGGAGCCTGTGCTCATCGGCCCCGGTTCGCTGTTCGTCAACATCGGCGAGCGCACCAACGTCACCGGCAGCAAGGCCTTCTCGCGGATGATTCTGGAAGGCCGCTACGAAGACGCGCTCAGCGTGGCCCGGCAGCAGGTCGAAAACGGCGCCCAGGTCATCGACATCAACATGGACGAAGCGATGCTGGACAGCGCCGCCGCCATGGACCGTTTCCTGAAGCTGATCGCCGGTGAACCCGAGATCGCGCGCGTGCCGATCATGATCGACAGCAGCAAGTGGAGCGTCATCGAAACCGGCCTGAAGTGCATCCAGGGCAAGGGCATCGTCAACAGCATTTCGATGAAGGAAGGCGAGGCCGAATTCCGCCGCCAGGCCAAGCTGGTAAGGCGCTACGGCGCGGCCGCCGTGGTGATGGCTTTCGACGAAAAAGGTCAGGCCGACACCTACACCCGCAAGATCGAAATCTGCGAGCGGGCTTACCGCATCCTGGTCGACGAAGTCGGCTTTCCGGCTGAAGACATCATCTTCGACCCCAACATTTTTGCCATCGCCACCGGCATCGAAGAGCACAACAACTACGCGGTGGACTTCATCGAGGCCACGCGCTGGATCAAGGCCAACCTGCCGGGCGCCAAGGTGTCGGGTGGCGTGTCGAACGTGTCCTTCAGCTTCCGGGGCAACGACCCGGTGCGCGAAGCCATCCACACCGTCTTCCTGTTCCACGCCATCAAGGCTGGCATGGACATGGGCATCGTCAACGCCGGCATGGTGGGTGTTTACGACGACCTCGAACCGACACTGCGCGAGCGCGTCGAAGACGTGGTGCTGAACCGCCGCGAAGACGCCGGTGAACGCTTGGTGGAAGTGGCCGAATCGGCCAAGGGCCTGAGCAAGGATGACAGCGCCCGCCTGGCCTGGCGCGCGGGCGATGTGAACGAGCGACTCAGCCACGCGCTGGTGCACGGCATCACCGAGTTCATCACGGTTGACACCGAAGAAGCCTGGCAGGCCATCGCCGCCAGCGGCGGGCGCCCGTTGCACGTCATCGAAGGCCCGCTGATGGCCGGCATGAACGTGGTCGGCGACCGCTTCGGCCAGGGCAAGATGTTCCTGCCGCAGGTCGTCAAAAGCGCCCGCGTGATGAAACAGGCCGTGGCGCATTTGCTGCCTTACATCGAAGAAGAAAAGAAGACGCTGATCGCCGGCGGCGGCGAGGCCAAACCCAAGGGCAAGATCGTCATCGCCACCGTGAAGGGCGACGTGCACGACATTGGCAAGAACATCGTCACTGTCGTGCTCCAGTGCAACAACTTCGAAGTCGTCAACATGGGCGTGATGGTGGCCTGCCAGGACATCCTGAAAAAGGCCAAGGAAGAAGGCGCCGACATCATCGGCCTGAGCGGCCTGATCACGCCCAGCCTGGAAGAGATGCAGCACGTGGCCGCCGAAATGCAGCGCGACGACTACTTCCGCAGCCGGGGCACACCGCTGCTGATCGGCGGCGCCACCTGCAGCCGCGTGCACACGGCGGTGAAGATTGCGCCGCACTACGAAGGCCCGGTGGTTTACGTGCCCGACGCCTCGCGCAGCGTGGGCGTGTGCAGCGATTTGCTCAGCGACGAACGCGCCGCCAAATACGTCGCCGAATTGCGCACCGACTACGACCAGGTGCGCGCCCTGCACGCGGCGAAAAAGGCCACGCCGCTGGTCACTTTGACGGCCGCGCGCGCCAACAAGGCGGCGGTGGACTGGGCCGCTTACAGCCCGCCCGTGCCCAAGTTCATCGGCCGCCGCGTCTTCAAGAATTACAACCTGGCCGAACTGGCGGCATGCATCGACTGGGCCCCTTTCTTCCAGACCTGGGATCTGGCCGGCAAGTTCCCGGAAATCTTGCGCGACGAGGTGGTCGGCACCGAGGCCGTGCGCGTCTTCAGCGACGGTAAGCGCCTGTTGCAACGCGCGATCGAAGGCCGCTGGATGCAGGCCAGCGGCGTCATCGCAATGTTGCCCGCCAACACCGTGGGCGACGACACCATCGAGGTCTACACCGACGAGACGCGCAGCACCGTGGCGCTGCGCTGGAGCCCGCTGCGCCTGCAGACCGAGCGCCCGGTCGTCGAGGGCGTGAAGCGCCCCAATCGCAGCCTGGCCGACTTCGTCGCGCCCAAGGGTGTGAAGCCCGACTACATCGGCCTGTTCGCGGTGACGGCCGGCCTGGGCATCGAGAAGAAGGAAAAGCAGTTCACCGACGACCATGACGACTACAGCGCCATCATGCTGAAGGCGCTGGCCGACCGCCTGGCGGAGGCCTTTGCCGAGCGCATGCACCAGCGCGTGCGCACTGACTTCTGGGGCTACGCCGCCGAAGAGTCGCTGGCCACCGAAGACCTCATCGCCGAAAAGTACCGCGGAATACGCCCCGCGCCGGGCTACCCGGCCTGCCCCGACCACAGCGTCAAGGCCGCGATGTTCGACGTGCTGCAGGCCGCCGACATCGGCATGACGCTGACCGAGAGCATGGCCATGACGCCGGCCGCCAGCGTCAGCGGCTTCTACCTGGCCCATCCCGACGCGGTTTACTTCAATGTGGGTCGCATCGGCGAAGACCAACTGCAGGACTGGGCCGACCGGCAAGCCTTCACGGCCGACATCGCGCGGCGCTTGCTGGCGCCGTCTCTGGGCTGATTCCAGGGCCGCTGTCGCGGTTGCGCCGCGCTACTTGCGTGAGCAACGGTAAAGCCACGCTGCGTTCCACCCGGCACTGACTATGCTGCGGCCAGCGCGCCCGGCTCTAGGTCTTCCCAAGGCGATCAGGGCGCATTTGTCAGCCCGAGGGAATGTCCATGGTTTTGATCGAAATCGACAATCAGCAGCGGTTCGCCGCCAGCGGTTCACCGACCCGCCTGTCCGCGGTGCGCTTGGCGCCCGTGCGTTGGTTGACCGCTGGCTTGCTGGCGGCCCTGCTCACGGCGTGCGGCGGGGGCGGTGGCGGCACCACTACCGCAGACGCCAGCAGCGCCGCAAACGCCACCTCGCCCGCCGCGGCGTTGTCGGTTGCCGAAGCAGCCTCTGCGTCGGCCGCTGCGACAGAAGCCGCCAGCGTGGCCCTGGCTGCCGGTGACCGCTACACCGCTGACGCGCTGCTGTCGGCCGCTGCGGCCACACCGGCCGACCGCCCGGCCAACCTGCAAGAAGCCGCGCGCTTCCTGACCCAGGCCAGCTTCGGCCCCACGCCCGACAACAACGAACTGTTGATGAAGCTGGGCTACTCGGGCTGGATCAACTACCAGTTCGGCCTGCCTGCCACCTCGCACCGCGCGTATTGGGAAGCGGCCGATCTGGCCATCAAGGCCGTCACGCCGACATCGGCGGCCGGGCAAGACCAAGTCTGGGAATCGTTCTGGAAACAGGCCAGCACCGGCAAGGACCAGTTGCGCCTGCGCACGGCGTTCGCGCTTTCGCAAATCTTCGTCATCTCGGCGCTGGACGGCAATGTGGGCAACGAGCCGCGCGCCTTGGCAGCCTGGCTGGACATGCTGGGCGAAAAGAGCCAGAGCACCTACCGCGACTTGCTGGAAACAGTGACGCTGCACCCGCTGATGGGCCTGTACCTGACCAGCCTGCACAACCAGAAAGCCGACGCTGCCAGCGGCCGCGTGCCCGACGAGAACTATGCCCGTGAGGTGATGCAGCTCTTCTCCATCGGCCTGACCAAGCTGAATGCCGACGGCACGCCTGCGCTGGTGGCCGGCCTGCCCGTCGAGACTTACACCCCAGCCGACATCTCGGGCATGGCCCGTGTGATGACCGGCTGGAGTTGGGCTTGCGGCGCGGTGAACAGCGCCTGCTTCAACAACGGCAGCAGCGGTGGCGTGTCCGACCCGGACCGCGCGCTCAAGCCCATGATGGCCTACCCTCAGTACCACAGCACGGAGGTGAAAAACTTCCTCGGTGTGAGCATCCCCGTGCAGACCACGGCCAACCCGGCGGCCAGTTTGAAGGTGGCGCTGGACACGCTGGCCAACCACGCCAACACGGCGCCTTTCATCAGCCGCCAGCTCATCCAGCGACTGGTCAGCAGCAACCCCAGCCCGGCCTATGTGCAAAGCGTGGCGGCCGTTTTCGCCAACAACGGCAGCGGCGTGCGTGGTGACCTGAAGGCCGTGGTCAAGGCCATCCTGGTCCACCCTGAAGCGCGGCTGCGCTCCACCACCACCGGCAAGGTGCGCGAACCGGTGCTGCGCCTGTCGGCCTATCTGCGTGCCTTCCCACATGTCTCGGACACCGGCAGCTTCAAGGTCGGCAACACCGACAGCGCGTCCACTTCGTTGGGCCAGACACCGCTGCGCGCCGGCTCGGTCTTCAACTTCTACCGGCCCGGCTATGTGGCACCGGGCACGCAGTCGGCGGCGGCCGGCCTGGTGGCGCCTGAAATGCAATTGCAGAACGAAAGCAGCGCTTCGGGCTGGGTGAACTACATGCGCGACAACCTGTCGTCGGGCGTGGGGCAAAACAACGGCACGGTGAACGGTGTCGTCTTGAACCGCCGCGACATGCGCCATGACTGGACGGCCGAAATGGCGTTGGCCGCGCGCACCACCGAGCTGGTCGCCTGGGTCACCGACCGTTTGCTCTACGGCCAGGCCAGCTCGGCGCTGACCACGGCGATGGTGAACGCGATCAACAAGATCACCATCCCGACGCTGAACGCGGGGGGCACCAACCAGGCGGCAATCGACACCGCCAAACGCAACCGCGTTTACTCGGTGGTGCTGATGACGCTGGCGTCGCCCGAATTCATGGTTCAGAAATAAGCGCGAGACCCACAACATGCACATCCTGAAAAGCGCCTCGCGCCGTGTCTTCCTGCGCCAGGCCGGCGCCATGTCGGCGCTGGTCGGCGGCGCTGCGCCGCTGGCCCTGAACCTGTCGGCGCTGGGCTCGGCGTCTGCCGCCGGCGCCGCCGACTACAAGGCCATCGTCTGCCTGTTTTTCTACGGCGGTAACGACGCCTACAACATGGTGCTGCCCACCGACGCAGCTTCGTGGGCGGCTTACACCACCACGCGCAACCAGGCGCCCGACCCGATCTCCTTGCTGGCACCGGGTGTGGCGCCCAACCCGGCTGCCGCCGCCGGTTCACCGGCACGCCTGGGTGGCGTGCTGCCGATCTCTCCGCTGCGCGCGCAGAGCCGCAGTTTCGCGCTGCACCCGGTGATGGCCAGCCTGCAGACGATGTTCGACACCGACAAGCGTCTGGCCATCCTGCCCAACATCGGGCCGCTGGTGATGCCCACCACCAAGGCGCAGTACGCGCAATCCACCTTTCCCAAACCGGCGCGGCTGTTCTCGCACAACGACCAGCAGAACACCTGGCAGGCGCTGGGCCCTGAAGGTGTCAGCCTGGGCTGGGGCGGGCGCATGGGCGACATGCTGGTGGCGCAGAACACCCGGCCGGTGTTCACCGCCGTGTCGGCCAGCGGCAACTCGGTCTTCGTCTCGGGCAGCACGGTGCGCCAGTACCAAGTCAGCACCACCGGTGCCATCGCGATGGGTATCAGCAGCACGGGCACGGTCTACGGTTCGACCGATGTCGGCACGGTGCTGCAGCAGCTGGCTTCCAGCACGCGCAGCGACCACCCGTTTGACGCCGACGTGGCCGACGTGGCGCGCCGCGCCATCGACGCCGAGCAAACCTTGCGCGGCCTGCGCGCGGCCAGCGACCCGCTCTTCGGCACCCCGCCCACCAGCGGCAACTACAGCCAGAACAACGACCCCAAGCTGCGCTATGTCAATCCGGTCACCGGCGCGATGGTGTCCAGCAACCTGGCCCAACAGTTCCAAGTGGTGGCGCGCATGATCGACGCCGGCCTGACGGGCACCACTGGCGTGCAGCGCCAGGTCTTCTTCGTCAGCGTGGGCGGCTTCGACACGCATGACGGCCAGAACAAGGTGCATGCCGATCTGTACGCCCGCATCGCCCACGCGCTGAGCTACTTCGACACCGCGCTCGGCGCTTTGGGCGCGCGCAACAACGTCACCACCTTCTCGGCCAGCGACTTCGGCCGCACCTTCACCAGCAACGGCGACGGCACCGACCACGGCTGGGGCTCGCACCACTTCGTGATGGGCGGCGCGGTGAAGGGCGGTGACCTGTACGGCACCTTCCCGGTGCTGGGCTTGAAGAACGCGGCCAACAGCAACTTCGACAGCAGCCCCGACCAGCTCAGCAACGGCGCCATGCTGCCCGGCACCTCGGTGGACCAACTGGGCGCCACGCTGGGGCGCTGGTTCGGCTTGTCCGACGCACAGATCGCCGACATCTTCCCCAACCTGGCCAACTTCAACCTCAGCGCGCGCGACCTGGGCTTCATGGCCTGAACCAGGCGGCCCTTCGCGGCGCGGCGGGCCACTATGATCCGCCGCCCCGATGAACGCCCCCACTTCCCTGAATTCGGCCCAGATGGCCGCCGTCCACCAGCTTGACGGGCCTTGTCTGGTGCTGGCCGGTGCCGGCTCGGGCAAGACCCGTGTCATCGTGCACAAGATCGCCCGGCTGCTGCAGGCCGGCCTGCTGCCCAAGCAGATCGCAGCCATCACCTTCACCAACAAGGCCGCGCAGGAAATGCGCGAGCGGGCCAAGGCGCTGGTCGGGCCGCGTGCCGCGAAAGACCTGGCCGTCAGCACCTTCCACAGCCTGGGCGTGCGCATGCTGCGTGCCGACGGGCCGCGCATCGGATTGAAGGAAAACTTCAGCATCCTGGACAGCGACGACGTGCTGGGCGTGATGAAGGAAGCCGGCGGCACCACCGACGTGGCCCTGGCTCGCCGCTGGCAATGGACCATCAGCCTGTGGAAGAACCAGGGACTGGACGCTGAAGGCGCATCCGGCGTGGCCGCCGACGCCGACGATCTGGTGGCCGCGCGCGTGATGCGCTTGTACGGCGAGCGCCTGTTGGCCTTCCAGGCGGTGGACTTCGACGACCTGATCCAGTTGCCGCTGAAGCTGCTGCAACACGACGCCGAAGCGCGCGAAAAGTGGTCGGGACTGTTCCAGCACATCCTGGTTGACGAGGTGCAGGACACCAATGCCGTGCAGTACGAATTGCTGAAGGCGCTGGTCGGCGACGCCGGCATCTTCACGGCCGTGGGCGACGACGACCAGAGCATCTACGGCTGGCGCGGTGCGACCATCGAAAACCTGCGCCGCTTGCCGCAGGACTACCCGCAGCTGAAGGTCATCGCGCTGGAGCAGAACTACCGCAGCACGGGGCAGATCTTGCGCGCGGCCAACGCGGTCATCGCTGGCAACCCGAAGATCTTCGAGAAGAAGCTGTGGAGCGACCTGGGCGACGGCGAGCCGGTGCGCTTGATCGACTGTGACAGCGAAGAGCACGAGGCTGAGCGCGCGGTGTCGCGCATCCAGTCGCTCAGAGCCCAGGGTGGCGAGGTGAAGTACAGCGACTTCGCCATCCTGTACCGCGCCAACCATCAGGCCCGCGTGTTCGAGCAGAAGCTGCGCGCGGCGCAGATCCCGTACAAGGTGTCGGGCGGCCAGAGCTACTTCGACCGTGCCGAAATCAAGGACCTGTGCGCCTGGTTGCGCCTGCTCGTCAACCAAGACGACGACCCGGCTTTTTTGCGTGCCGTGAACACGCCCAAACGCGGCATCGGCCACCAGACGCTGGCCAGCCTGGGCGAGTTCGCCAGCAAGTGGAAAGTCAGCCTGTTCGAAGCCTTGTTCTCGCCTTCTCTGGGCAGCGCGCTGAAGGGCAAGGCCGTCGATGGCCTGCACGAATTTGGCCGCGCGGTGAATGAACTGGAACAGCGCGCGGCGGCCACCAGCGGCGGCGACGACGCCAAGGTCTTGCTGCTCCATTGGTTGAAGGAAATCCACTACGAACAGCATCTGCTGGACGGCGAAGACAGCCCCAAAGTGGCGGCCGCACGCTGGAGCAATGTGCTGGACTTTGTGGACTGGATCGCCAAGCGCTGCGGCGGCCAGGTCACGCAAGACGGCGGTGTCACCTTCGAGGCCGAAAAGCAGACCGTGCTGCAGGTGGCGCAAACCATCAGCGTGATCATCAGCCTGGCCGAACGTGGCGACGAGCAGGACGTGGTGACGCTGTCCACCCTGCATGCAGCCAAAGGCCTGGAATGGCCGCATGTGCAACTGGTGGGCATCAACGAAGGCTTGCTTCCTTTTCGCAGTGGCGATGAGGACATGACGCCCGAGCGCCTGGAAGAAGAGCGCCGCCTGATGTACGTGGGCATCACGCGCGCCCGCACCACGCTGGCCGTGAGCACGCTGCGGCGGCGCAAGAAGGGCCGTGACACGGTGCAGGGCATCCCCAGCCGCTTCATCGCCGAGATGAAGCTCGAAGAGGCGGTGGACAAGGGTGACCCGCGTGCGCGCTTGAAAAAGCTGCGCGATGAGGCGGCCGCGCGTGCCCAGGCGCAGGGCGCGCAGGCCACGCCGGCTGCTCCGGTCGACATGCCCTTGAACAACCCCGTGTAGCTGCGGCTGACTTCCAGCTTCTCGTTGTGCCCTTTGACGGTCACGATCTGGCGGCCACGGAAGTCGCGCGTCACGCCGCTGATGCACTTCACGTTGACCAGTGTGCTGCGGTGGATCTGCCAGAAGCGTTGCGGGTCGATCTCGTCGACCAGTTCCTTGATCGGCTTCCTGATCAGCGCTTCGACCTGTGCCGTCTGCACCCGCGTGTACTTCTCGTCGCTGATGAAGAAGAGCACTTCTTCGACCGGGATCATCTGGATCGCCTGGCCCACAGTGGCCTGGATCCACTGCAGGTACTGCGGCGCGCCGCCGGGGTTCAGCCGCGCGCTCAGCTGGTGCAGCAGTTGCTGCATGTTGGGCGCTGGTGGGGCCTCCACGCTGCCGGCCGGCGCGTTGCGTGCGTCCAGCCGCTGCTGGATGCGCTGCACCGTCACCAGCAGGCGGTCGCGCTCGGCGGGCTTGAGCACGTAGTCGGCCACGCCTTGCTCGAAG
>JBBQAI010000170.1:0-6868 GCA_038316205.1 Burkholderiales bacterium | reverse complement strand
CCGGCAGCGCGGCGAAGGCGTGGGCCACGTTGGCGCAGCCCATGCGGTCGGGGCCGCGCGGGCGCTGCAGCAAGCGCGTGATGCGGCCCAGGTAGGCCGCGCGCGTGGCGGCGCTGCGTTCGGTGATGCGCTGGGTGACTTCGAGGACGGCGGATTTCATGGGCGACCTTGTAACCTGACCGGCGATTGTTGGGTTATCGAGTTACAGCGTCAAATCAAGTGCGACGGTTGCCCAGAGACAAGCATTGCCCGTGCCGCTGTTGCCGTGCGATGCTGTTGAACCATGACGACCCTGCCCGCCGCGACCCCTGCCCTCACCGAAGCCGCCCCGGTGATTCCGCCCGAACTCATCGTGCGCGACCCGCAAGCCGCGCTGCAGCGCCTGCGCGAACAGTGGCCCGGCAACGGCGAGCGTTGGGTCTTCGGCTACGCCTCTTTGATCTGGCGCCCCGAATTCGAAGCCGCCGAACACCGCGCCGCGCGGGTTCACGGCTGGCACCGCAGCCTGCGCATGCGCTCGCGCGTCAACCGGGGCACGCCCGAACAGCCCGGGCTGGTGTTTGCGATGCTGCCGGGCGGCGCCTGCCGGGGCGTGGTCTACCGGCTGCGCGCCGAGACGGCCGAGGCCGAATTGGACCGTCTTTGGGCGCGTGAACAGCCCACCGGCGTCTACGACGCGCGCCTGCTGCCCTGCCACACGCCGCAGGGGCCAGTGGTGGCGCTGGCTTTCACGCTGAGCCGGCGCAGTGCTTCGTGCCTGCCGCGCCTGGGCGACGCCGAGGTGCTGCAAATCCTGCAGCACGCACGCGGCCGCTACGGCAGCACGATGGCCTATCTGGCCGAGACAGCGGTGGCGCTGCGTGAACGCGGCGTGCGCGACCGCGAGATCGAACGGCTGATGGCGCTGGCGCGTCGCCACGGCTTGGCCTGAACCCCAGCTTTCAAACGCCTTCAGCCTTGAGTTTGGCGACCTGCGCGTGCGCCTTGCGCAGGGTGTCCAGGTCGGCCGGCGTGTCGATGTCCAGCAGCACGCCCGGGTCTTCGACATCCTGACCGTGGGCCGGGTAGCGCAGCATCACGCGGCGCGCGCCGTCGTCACCCCTGAGCTGTATCAGTTCGGAATACAGCTCGGCCGCAAAGGCCACCGGGTGGCCGCGCCGGCCGCGGTACTGGGCGTAGGCCACCGGGTGCTGCTCCAGCGCGCCGGCCACGGCCAGCATGGTGCCGGGCTGCACCAGGGGCATGTCCCCGGGCAAGACCAGCCAGCCCGGTGCGCCCGAACGTTCGACCACGCCGGTGGCGATGGAGGCACCCATGCCGCGTGCGGCTTGTGTGTCGGTCAGCACCACGATGTCACGCTGGGCCAGCACGCCGGCCAGCGCGGCGGCGCGGCCCGCCGTGGTCACCACCACCACCGGCAGTTGGGTCTGCACCGCATGGCGCACCGTGGCAACCAGCACCGTGGCGCCATCGAAGGCCTGGTCCAGCTTGTGCACGGCGCCGCCGAAGCGGCTGCCGAGGCCGGCGGCCGTGACGATGATGGCGGGGCGGGTGCGCATGGTGCTGGTTGGGGTTGGCGGTAGGGACAACACGTCGAACGTTAGCAAGGCACGGGCCCTGGCGGAAGCTTCGAGAATGAGCGTGCATCACCCTCATCGACAGTGGGACGTTCACTTACGGCCTTCCACGTAAGGGGATGCACCCGGTCCTACACTCCTGCGATGAACGACATCGCCCATCTGCGCAAGAGCTACGAGCGCGACGAACTTGACGAGACCGCCTCGGCGGCCGACCCGTTGCAGCAGTTCCAGCGCTGGCTGGACCAGGCGCTGGCCGCCCAACTGCCCGAGCCGAATGCGATGACGCTGGCAACCGTGGGTGCCAACGGCCGGCCCAGCACGCGCATCGTGTTGATCAAGGGCGTCGATGCACGCGGCTTCGTCTGGTATACCAATTACGACAGCCGCAAGGGGCAGGAACTGGCGCTGCACCCGTGGGCCGCGCTGCAGTTCCACTGGGTTGAACTGGAACGCGTGGTGCGCATTGAAGGCCCGGTGGAAAAGGCGTCGGCCGAGGAATCTGACGCCTACTACGCCACGCGGCCGCTCGACTCGCGGCTGGGTGCCTGGGCATCGCCGCAGAGCCAGGTGATACCGGGGCGCGGCATGCTAGTGGCAGCTGCCGCCAAGGCCGCTGCGCAGCATTTGCTGAACCCGCCGCGCCCGCCGCACTGGGGCGGCTACCGCCTGATGCCCGACACCTACGAATTCTGGCAAGGCCGCAAGAGCCGCCTGCACGACAGGCTGCGATACCGATTGGCCGACGGCGTCTGGCTGCGCGAGCGGCTCGCCCCGTGAGATCGGCTGGGCTACGTCAGAACGTGAACGGTTTGCTCAGCGTCAGATACACCGTGCGTCGCGGGCCGAATTGCGGCGCGCCGACACCGATGCCACTGCCGTCGCGCAAACCATAGCTGCGGTCAGACAAGTTCAACACCGCCAGGCGCGCATCGAAGGTGCCGAACGGCCCAGCGGTGAACGAGCGCGACACCGACGCGTTGAGCTGAACGTACCCCGGAAGATGCTCGGCATTGACGAAGCCCCGCCGCAGCCCGCTGCCATAGATCGCATCCGCGCCAACTACCGTCCCGTCAACCAGCCGGTACGACAACCCGGCCGAGGCGGCCACCGTCTGGTCGTGGTCCAGGTGCACCCAGTTCTGGTTCGTGTAGGCCAGTTCGACGTCGTCGAAGTTGAACTGGCCGCTTTCGATGCCCTTGCCCAAGGCCCGCGCGAGCGTCAGGTTCGCATAAGCCGACAGTTGCTCGCCTTTGTACGAGCTTGAGAATTCGATGCCATAAATCTTCCCCTGGGCGAAATTGAAGGCCGAATAGATCAAGGCATTGCCGAACTGCCCTTCGTCCTGTAGATGCCTGACCTTGCGGTAATAGGCGTCGATGCCCAGCGTCACGCGCGGCGTGAGCTGGTGTGAAAGGCCGGCGTCCAGATAGTGCGATCGCTCTGAGCGCACGGCGGTGTTGGCGTCTGAGGGCAGCGCGTTGGTCGTGCCCAGGAATTTGGCAACTGAAGTGGTGTCGATCTTTTCAGTGGGCGGCGGCGTGAAGTAGCGGGCATAGCCGGCATGGACCCGGGTGCTGGCGCTGAGGTCGTAGGTGGCGCCGACGCGCGGGCTGATTTGCGACTCGTTCACCACCGTGGAGCCCTTGTCGTAGCGCAGACCGTAGTTGACCGTCAGCCCCTTGGTCGGCCGCCATTCGTCTTGCAGGTAGACGCCAACGAGGTTGCCACTCAATGCCGCGTTGTCGGCAATGGTGAGCGGGGTGGTGCTGGTTTGTGCACCATCGGCGTCGGCCGGGAATACGCGCGAGTTGTTGCCGACAGATCCGCTTTCGTGCTGCAGGAAGAGGCCTGCGCGCAGGGTGTGCTGGTCGTTCAACCGGTTGCTCAGGTCGAACTGCAGACCGGTGGCCGTGTTCTTGTGCAGCACCTGGGCGGCGACACCGTTGTAGACCAGATCGCCCACCGGGTCCGGTTGATACAGCAGGTCGGTATAGCGCCGGAACAGTGACACCTGGTAGTCGGTGCCGGCGCCGAGTGCAGACTGAAACGACAACACTTGGAAGCTGTTGCGTTCGCGCTGGTTGGCGTTCAAGTTCTCGGATGTTGGCGCCGGCGTGCCTGCCAAATCGAAGGCCGGCGTTTCGCCGAGCACGTTCGGAATCTGGAATTTGTTCTGCGCGTTGCCCAGCATCAGGCTGACGCGGCTGTCTTCGCCCATCAGGTAACTGAAATAGCCGAAGCCCTTGCCCTGCCGGGTCTGGTCGTGCAGCGCATTCTTGCTGGCCATCGGGTTTTCGATCCCGATGTCATTCTGCAGGTAGGAGCCGGTCAAGAAGTACGACAGATCGCCCGCTGTGCCGCCCACGTTCGCGCTGGCCTCGCGGTGTCCACGGCTGCCCAGCGTCAGATCAGCACTGCCGCCGTTGCTCAGGTCCGTACCCTTGCTGCGGATCTCCACGATGCCGGCTGTGCGGTAGCCATACTGCGCCGGCAATGCGCCGGTCAGCACACTGATCTGCTGCGCAAAGCGCGTGTCCAGCACTTGGCCGAAACCGCTGATGGCCTCAGGGATGACGACGCCGTTCAGCCGGTACTGCAGGTTGCCGTGGTCGCCGCGCACATGCAACTGACCGTTCGAGTCGCCAACCACGCCTGGCCCGCGCAGCAACACCTGGTTCAGTGGCGTGGCATTACCCAAAGGCATATTGGCAATATCGGCAGAACTGAAGCGGTAAACCGAGGTGCCAATTTCCGGCGAAAGCAGGTTGCGCGCGGCGTCCAGCTTTTGCCGGGCGCCGACCACCTCGATGCGGTCGATGGCCGTGGCCGGCTGAGCCGGCGTGTCGCTTGCCGCCGAATTGACATTCACGCCCGTGGGCTGTTGCGCCAACGTCGGCAGGGGGCTGATGGCGGCCAACGCCGCGAGCCACACAGGATGGAAAAGGAATGGGGTGTTCACAGAAGTCACTCGCAAGCGGTGCGCCGCAGATGAACGCCGAAGCATGCATACGGCGGCGCGGGGCTGTCAGGGCCTGCGCACGGCCCTGAGCTGGGCGTGCGCGCGTCGGGATCGGAAGGGCCGGATCGGTGTCCGGCCGACTGCGATCAAGCTGCGATCAAGCGCGAGGCGGCCCGCGTGCGAGGTGTTGCGGCGTGGGCCTTGCGCGCACGGCCTCGGCGGCCAGCGCCACGGCGGTGTCGGCTGGCGGCTGCAGCGGGGCTGCGGCCGGCGCGCCGCTGCACAAGGCATCGGCGTGGGTGAGTTGGTCGACCAGTCGGCAGTCGGCGCTGCCGGGCAGGTGGTCGGCCTTCCAGACAGCTTGCGCCGTCGTGCCCCCGGCCGGTGTGGCGTGCGCGATGCGGTGCGCCAAGCCGGTCGCCTGGGACACCAGCAGCAGCATGGCCAACAGCCAAGCGCGCAACGGCGTCAGCAAGGGGGCGGCGTGCGGCTTCGATTTCACGCTGCAGAGCCTAGCAGGCTTGGCCGGCCTGCTTCAGGCCAGCGGCCTGGCGGGGTCGGCAGGGCCGGCGACGGTGGCGGCTGGAGCAGCAGGGCCAGGGGCCGGATCCTGGGCAGCGAAAGTCGGCGCACCGGGCAGCGTGCGCATCACGCGCTGCGGGAAGGGGATCTCGACGCCGGCTTTTTCCAGCGTGTGCAGGATCGCCAGATTGACCTCGGAGCGCGCATTGCCCTGACCGTTCTCGGGGTCGGCGATCCAAAACGCAATGATCAATTCCAGGCCGTCAGACGCGAAGGCGGACAACTGCACCGCAGGCACAGTTTCCGGCACCACGCGGGGCACGGCAGCCACGGCCGCTGAGAGCTGGGGCATCAGCGTGGCCAGGTCGGTGCCGTAAGCCACCTGCACGGTGGTGCTGAGCAGCACGCGCGGGTCGGCCAGCGAGGAGTTTTCGACCCGCTGCGTGATCATCATTTCGTTGGGCACGATGGACTCGCGGCCGTTCAAGGCGCGGATCACCGTGTAGCGCATGCTGATGTCGGTGATGCGGCCTTCGAAGCCGTCGACCTTCACCAGGTCGCCGATGCGCATGCTGCGCTCGGCCAGGATGACGAAGCCGCTGACGTAGTTGGCAGCCAGCTTCTGCAGACCCAGGCCGATGCCGACACCCAACGCGCCGCCCAGCACGCCCAGCGCCGTGAGGTCGATGCCGGCGGCCTGCAGCGCAAAGATCAGGCCGACAAACAACAGCAGCGCACGCAGCGCATTGGCCGCCATCTTGCGGCTGCTGATGTTCAGCGTGGCACCCTTCAACAGACGCGTTTCCAGTTCGGCCGCCAGCCACAGCGCGGCCATCAACACCGCAATCGCCGTGACGGCGCCCTGAATGATGTTGAGCACGCTGACCGTGCTGTTGCCCATCTTCCAGGTGATGTCGTCCAGCTCTTGCAGGATCAGCGGCAGCAGCCCGGTGATCCACATCGCCACCGCCACCCAGGCCAACCACGAGGCCGTGCGCTCGAAGCTGCGGACCATGTTGGAAGCCGGGAACGCACTCCGCAGCGCCCGGCTCAGCAGGCGGATGACGGCCAGCGAGACCAGCATCGGGATGACCAGCTTGAACACCGCGATGGGTATCTGCCCACGCAATGCCCAGCGCGCCAGCACCGCGAACAACAGCGCCAGCAGCGGGAACAGCACGCCGTCGAAAACGCGGCGGCCGAACCAGACCGAGCCGCGCGGGACCTCAGTGCCGCGCAGCAGGCGCAAGCAGCCCCAGGCCGCTGCCAGGCAACCGGCAATGACGGCCAGCTCGATCAGCGCGGTGGGTTTGAGCAGCGCCTCGCCGAGCAGCAGCAACTCGTTGGCGCTCATCGGCGCCGCCATGACGGCAGACCGCGTGCTCAGGACAGGCCCGCCAACACCTTGACGTGAGCGGCCACGCTGCGCGCCAGGGCGCTGAGGTTGTAGCCGCCCTCCAGGCACGACACGATGCGGCCCTGGCTGTGCTGCGCGGCCACGGCGACCAGCTTGCGCGTGATCCATTCGTAGTCGGCTTCGACCATGCCGAGCTGGCCGAGGTCGTCTTCGCGGTGGGCGTCGAAGCCGGCGCTGATGAACAGCATCTGCGGCTTGAAGGCCTCCAGCGCCGGCATCCACATCGTGTCGACGGCATCGCGGATCGCCGGGCCGCGCGTGTAGGGCGCCAGCGGCACGTTGACCATGTTGGTGCCTTTGGGCACGCCGCCGCTGTAGGGGTAGAGCGGGTGCTGGAAGAAGCTGCACATCAGCACGCGCTCGTCGCCGGCAATGATGTCTTCGGTGCCA
>JBBQAI010000073.1:0-20153 GCA_038316205.1 Burkholderiales bacterium | reverse complement strand
CACCAATGAGTCGGCCTCCAGGGTCTCGAACTCGCCGGTGGGCTGCGGGTTGCCCTGCGCGTCGAGCTTCATCTTCTCGATCGTCAGCGCACCACCGTCACCGGCCTGTTTGATGGTGGACAGCCACTTCACCATCACGCCTTCTTCCAGCGCTTCCTCGACTTCGAAGTCGTGCGCCGGCATGCGCTCGCGGGTGCGGCGGTAGACGATGATGGCCTCGGTGGCGCCCAGCCGCTTGGCAGTGCGCGCAACGTCGATGGCGGTGTTGCCGCCGCCGTAGACGACCACGCGACGGCCCAGCATCGGCTGCTCGGCATCCTCCATCGAGCGCAGCACGGCCACCGCGTCGAGGATCCGCGCGCTGTCTTTGGCCGGGATGTAGGCTCGCTTGGCGATGTGTGCGCCGACAGCCAGGAACGCCGCGTCAAAGGCGCCTTCGCGCATCGTCCGCGCGATGTTGGTGACTTTGGTGTTCAGGCGCACCTCGACGCCGAGATCGGCGATGCGCTGCATTTCGGCGTCCAGCACCTCGCGCGGCAGTCGGTACTTCGGAATGCCGAAGCGCATCATCCCGCCCGTCTGCCGGCCGGCCTCCAGCACCGTCACGCGGTGGCCGAGCCGGCGCAAGTGGTAGGCAGCCGACATGCCCGACGGCCCCGCGCCGACCACCAGCACGTGCTTGCCCGATTCCTGCGCGGGTGCGTCGAAGTGCCAGCCCAGCCGCAAGGCCTCGTCGCCCAGAAAACGCTCGACCGAGTTGATGCCCACTGGCGAATCGAGTTGCGCGCGGTTGCAGGCGGTTTCGCAGCTGTGATAGCAGACGCGTCCCATGATGGCCGGGAAGGGGTTGTCGCGCGTCAGGTGGCGCCAGGCTGCTTCGTAGTCGCCGCCCTCGGCGTGGAACAGCCAGCCCTGAATGTCTTCGCCGGCCGGGCAGGTGCTGTTGCAGGGCGGCAGGCGGCTGATGTAGACCGGCCGTTCGGTGCGCCAGCTACCGGTCTTGTTGGCCAGCGACGAGCCGGGGTCGAGCGTGATCGCGAAGGGCTTCTGCATGGTCATGAAGCGATCTCCTCATCGAGCAGCCCGAAGCGGCGGATGTTGCGGTCGGCGTCGGCCTGGATGCGGGCCAGCATCTCGGCGTGCCCGGTGGCGCCGAAGAGATGGGCGAAGCGCTTCTGTGGCTTCAGGTAGTCCTCGACCGGCACGCGGTGGCGGATCTTCGTGACGGCCGTGACCTCGCCGTGCTCGGCCTCGAAGACCGGGAAGATGCCGGTTTCGCGCGCCAGTCGCGCCAGCTTGATGGTGTCGTGGCTGGCCGAGCCCCAGCCCAGCGGGCAGGGCACCAGGATGTGCAGGTAGCGCGCGCCGTGCAGGCCCATCGCGTGCGTGACCTTGGCTTCGAGATCGTGCAGATCGGCGACGGTGGCGGTGGCCACATACGGAATCTCGTGTGCCATCGCGATCAGCGGCAGGTTCTTGCCCTTGCCCCGTTCGGCGCCCGGTTCTGCGCCGACCGCCATCGTCGTTGCGGTGCGCGCGGCGTAGGGTGTTGCCGAACTGCGCTGCACGCCGGTGTTCATGTAGGCCTCGTTGTCGTAGCAGATGTAGAGCACGTCGTCGTTGCGCTCGAACATGCCCGACAGGCAACCGAAGCCGATGTCGGTGGTGCCGCCGTCACCACCCTGGGCGATGACACGCACCTCGGACCTCGCCTGGCCGACCTTGATGGCTTTGACCTTCAGCGCCGCCGCGTTGCCGGTGCCCACCGCTGCGGCATTGCCGAACAGCGAATGGATCCACGGCAGCTTCCACGAGGTTTCCGGGTACGGCGTCGAGAACACCTCGAGGCAGCCTGTGGCGTTGGCAGCGATGAGCTGGCCTGCGGTCGCGCGCATTGCGGCATCGACGGCATAGCGCGCGCCCAACGCCTCGCCGCAGCCCTGGCAGGCGCGGTGGCCCGAATCGAGCGAGTTGCTGCGCTCGGTCGACGCCTGCACGCTGCGCTGCTCGGGCGCCAGCAGGCGGTTGCCGACGGTGAAGGTGCCGGTCTGGTAGAACTTGACGGGTTGGTTGCTCGACATGTCAGGCCACCTTGGCGGCGACCGGGCCGACGTCGCGCAACAGGTTCTCGGCGATCGGCCCGCTGCGACGCATCTGCGCTTCGCGTTCGAGCTGTCGGTTGACGATGCGCCAGTCCAGGTCCATGAAGGTCAGCGGCTCCAGCGTGCCGGCAATCGCCTCGCGCAGCGTGCGGTGCAGCGAGGCCTTCGTGATGGCGCGCCCGCCCAGGCCGGCCACCACGGTGTAGCCATGCAGTTGCAGGCCCGACAGGGCCAGCCGCACGTCCGTCGAAACCACACCACCCAGACCGACCGAAAAGCTTTTCTCCAGCACCACGACGTTGCGCGCGCCCTGCAGCGCAGCGCGCACCGCCGCCAGCGGGAACGGGCGAAACGACTGCAGGCCCAGCACGCCGACCTTCAGCCCGCTGTCGCGCATCTCGTCGATGGTGTCCTTCAGCGTGCCGATCACCGAGCCGAGCGCCACGACGATGGTCTCGGCGTCTTCGGTCCGGTAGCCGCGCACCAGCCCGCCCGATGTGCGGCCGAAGCGCTGCCTGAACGCTTCGGCAATGCGCGGGATGTGGTCCAGCGCCGACAACTGCTTGGCATGTGCCAGGTAGCGCACTTCCATGAAGGCCTCCGGGCCAACCATGGCGCCGATCGACACCGGCTCGGCCGGGTCCAGAACCTGCCGCGGCTGGTAGGGCGGCAGGAAGGCGTCGACCTCGGCCTGTTCGGGGATGTCCACGCGCTCGTAGGCATGGGTCAGGATGAAGCCGTCCATGCACACCATCACCGGCATCGACAGTTCCTCGGCCAGCTTGAAGGCCTGGATGTGCAGGTCGAGTGCTTCCTGGTTGTTCTCGGCGAACAGCTGGATCCAGCCGCAGTCCCGCTGGCTCATGCTGTCGCTGTGGTCGTTCCAGATGTTGATCGGCGCGCCGATGGCGCGGTTGGCCACCGTCATGACGATCGGCAGGCCCAACCCCGATGCGTTGTAGACCGCCTCGGCCATGAACAGCAGGCCCTGGCTGGCGGTGGCGGTGTAGGTGCGCGCGCCGGCCGCCGAAGCGCCTATGGCCACGCTCATCGCGGCGAACTCGCTTTCGACGTTGATGAATTCGCAGGGCGACAACGCCCCGCGTTTGACCAGTTCGCCCAGCCCTTCGACGATGTGCGTCTGCGGCGAGATGGGGTAGGCGCAGATGACCTCGGGGCGGCTCAGCGCCACCGCCTCGGCAACAGCGTGCGAGCCTTCAACCTGCTTGAGCATGGGCCAGTTCCTCGAGTTCGCGCTGCACGAATTCAAACGCCTCGGCGGCGCCAGCGACGTTGCCTTCGGCCACCTTGCCGCTGAAGGTTTCGCGGATGGCGTGGGTCACGGCGTTCAGCGTGATCAGCCCCGACAGCGCCGCGAAGCCGCCCAGCAGCACGGCGTTGGGCAGCGGCCGGCCCAGTAGCCGCAGCGCGATGTCGGTGGCCGGCACGGTGGTCAGCCGTTCATGGCGGAAACGCTTCGCGATGTCGTCCAGGCCGAGTTCATCGAAGTTGCGCCGGCTGTTGATGAGCACATAGCCATCGGGCCGCAGGCCTTGGAAGACGTCGACCTGGTGCAGCAGCGTCGGGTCCTGGATGATCAGCACGTCGGGTTCGAGGACCGGCTCGCGCAGCCGAATCTCGATGTCGCTGATGCGGCAGAAGGCGACCACCGGTGCGCCGGTGCGCTCGGAGCCGAAACTCGGGAAGGCCTGCGCATGGCAGCCTTGCTCGAAGGCGGCGACCGACAGCATCTCGGCCGCGGTGACGACGCCCTGACCGCCGCGCCCATGAATACGGATCTGCAACATCGGACAGGCTCCTGGCCGTGGTGGGTGGGTTCAGCGCGGGCGAGCCGTGAGGCGGCGTTCCAACGCCCGGACCAGATGCGCCTTCGACTCTGGATAGATCATTGATTCATCAAAAGCGATGTGACCCTGCAGCATTTCGTTGAAGGTATCGACCTCGCGGACGAACCCGATCGGGTCGACCCATTGCGTGCCGGAGGCGATGCCAGGCAATTGCGGCGCCAGCTCAATCCAGTTCTCTTCGATCCCGCCGCGGTTTAGCTGCAGCATGCGCGCCGTGTGGGCCAGGCCTTCGTCGTCGCCGGTCAGCAGCGGGGGAGTGACGAACTTTTCTTCGTCGGCGTGGTGCTGGCGGGACGTGCCTGAGAAGCAGGCCTCGAACGCGGCGGCCTCCCGCTCGGTCGTCCCGTCGATACCGTCCGCTTCCACCTTGCCCGCCAACGCCGCGAGCGAGGTGAGGCTCACCTGGTTCTGTCGTTGACACGCGTCGAGCGCTTCGAAATTGACAGATTCAACCTTCGTGTCCATGGCGCATTCCTGAGGAGAGGCTGAGCCGATTCTCGGCAGCGCGGCGGCGTGCGCCTTGATGCAGGTCAGCAACTCGCACGATCGCGTCACATCCCGCCGCACTCTGCCCACGGTTGACACGCGAACCGCCGGAGGTGACCGCTCAAGTGCCCCGTCTCTTCGCTTCGTGGTTTGCCCTTTCCAACAGAGTCGTTGCCCATGAACGCCCACAAATTCGGCTCTCCGACCTACACACTCGTCTCCATAGGCGCGGCCGTTTGCCTTCTCGCAGGCAGCTACACGGTCCAGGCTTCAGAGCTTGAGGGCACGGGGATCCGGATCAGCGGCTTTGGAACCCTGGGTGTCGTCCAATCGGAAGCGCCGGAAGGTTGGGGATTTCTGCGCAATCTCGAGCAGCCGCCCAGCACCCGGAGCACGCGATTCGATATCGATTCCCGACTCGGCGTTCAGCTGAACTACGCAGCTAGTTCGCAAATCGAACTGGTCGGCCAATTTCTCGCAACGCGACGGGGACCCGAAGCTGCGCTGAGCGACGCGGTCGAGTGGGCCTTCGCGGCCTGCCGGCCGAATGCCGATTTGGCGATTCGCGCCGGCCGCCTGAACCTGGACCAGTTCGTGATGTCCGACTACCGCAATGTCGGATTCGCCTATCTGTATGCGCGGCCCCCGGTCGAGTTTTACGGCGTGATCCCCAGCAATCTCGATGGAACGGATGTCAGCCAGACCTGGCACTTCGACGACGTTCGTTGGCGTGCCAAGGGGTTTCTCGGCCGTTCCAAATCGGTGGCTATAGCCCTCGACAAGGTGTTCGGCGTCGCGCTCACCCGCGAATCCGACGGCCTGCTGCTGCGTGCTGGCTGGTCGCGCGCCAAATTTGCCCACAACAGCCCGGCCCTCACGCCCCTGTTCGAAGGTCTCGACCAAATCCGGGCATTGCCTGTACCCACCGTTGCGGCGGAAGCCGTCAAGATCCGGAATGACCTGGACCTGGCCGCCGAGCCGCTGGTTTACGCCACGCTCGGCCTGACCTATGAGCACGGGCAGTGGCAATACGCGGCGGAAATCACCCGGCCGAGCGTTGGCAAAGCCAACATTCGGGCCGGCTACGCCAGCGTAGGCCGTCGGATCGGGAAACTCACTCTTTTTGGCATGGTCAGCAGCGGCAACAGTGACTTGTCTGCCCTGGCGACACCGGCCTGGGATGCTTTGCTGACCCCCCTCATCGGCCCGGCATCCGCGGCGCAGGCTCAGATGCTGGGTGCCGTGGCGGCCGACGCGGCCAACCAGTCGATCCGCCAAACCACCTACTCACTCGGTGGACGCTGGGACATCCATCCTCGGGTGGCTTTCAAAGCGCAGTGGGATTACGTCAAGGTCAAGGCCAACGGCGGCTATCTGTGGTCCAGCGCGACCAGCGATCCGGCCAGCGCAACCATTGCCACCGTCCTGCTGGTTCGTGCAGTCTGCAAACCCGCAGTCCTCGCTGACGCAGAAAGAGGCCGTGGACTTGTTCATGGGGCGCAACCGCAGCTTTCGAAACGGTGACCTTGCACAGGTGTACGACCTGCCGCGTGACAGCGGCGAGCGCGCCGAGTTCTACCAGCGATTGACGGGCATGGGCCCAGCCCAGGTCAACAGCTATTGGGCCCGCCTGATGTTCTCGGGTCAGACCATGCCGCCGCAATTCGTGTCCGACGATGCCGCGATGATCGACACCGTGAAGCGCAATCCGGGCGCGATCGGCTGGGCTCGCAAGGAGCCGACCGACAAGCAGGTGCGCGTGCTGCTCGTCATCAAGGAATCGACTTGAGTCAGCGCGTGGCCCGGGTCTTCGGGCTGCGCAGTCTGCGGCTGCGCTTCATGCTGGCCGTCGTCCTGGAAGCCTTCTTGTTCGCGGTGGCGGCGGGGGCGGTCGCCTACCGGGTCGGGCACGCGCGCGCGCAGGACAACAGTCGCGGTGCGCTGGAGGGACTTTCCCGCGCGGTCGACAAGACTGCTGCCATCGGTGCCTATGCGTCGGACAAGGTCCTGCTTCGCGAGATCACGGACGGCCTGGTCAGAAACGAGATGGTCGCGGCTGCGGAAGTGATTTCGGCAGGGGGCGAGTTGCTGAGCCGCAGCGAGCACACCGGTGCATCTGCCACGCCTGACGGCCCGTTGATCGAAGTGCCTCTTGCCTCGCCCTTCGACGCGGCCGAGGTCCTCGGTGCGCTGCGAATCAGGGGCGATGGTGGCCGAATTGCCGCGGGCGCCAACCGCCAGGCTATCGCACTGGCGCTCTTTATGGTTGCGCAGTCGGCGCTCATTGCGCTGTTGCTCTACTACGCGGCTGAACGCCTGTTTTCGGATCCGCTGCAGCGCCTGGCGAATTTGCTGAACACGATTCCGCCAGGCAGTACAGAGCGCTTGGTCACGCCGCAAAGCCATCGCTTCGATGAAATCGGCGTGCTGATCGCGAGCGCCAACGCGCTCATCGACACCAACGCGCAGGCCATGGCGCGTGAGCGCGCAGACCGTGGTGGCGTCGAAGCGACGGTCGAACTGCGAACCGCTGAATTGCGTTCAGCAAAGGAGCATGCGGAAGCCGCGAGCATCGCCAAGTCGCAGTTTCTGGCCAACATGAGCCACGAGATCCGCACGCCGATGAACGGCGTGATCGGCATGGCCGAGCTGCTGATGTCGACCTCGCTGGCGCCGCGCCAGCGGCACTTCGCGCGCTCGCTGCAAGCCTCGGCCGACGCCATGATGCGGCTGCTCAACGACATCTTGGACTTCTCCAAGATCGAGGCCGGTCGCATGGAAATCGAGCGCCTGCCCTTCAGCCCCGCCACGCTCGCGGCGCAAACCGCCGCGCATTGGGCCGAGTCGGCTCAGGCCAAGGGCCTGGAGCTAATCTGCCATGTGGCGGCGGATATTCCACAGACGGTTTGGGGCGACCCACACCGCATCCGGCAGTGCCTGGACAACCTTGTCAGCAACGCGGTGAAGTTCACCCCGACCGGAGACATCGAGATCGGCCTGTCGCTCGCGCCGGATAGGCCGGGCGGCGTGCATGGCCTGCGCTTCAGCGTGAGCGACACCGGCGTGGGCATCGCCGAGGAAGCCGAGCCCAGATTGTTCGTCGCCTTCTCCCAGGCCGACAAGTCCACCACGCGCAAGTACGGCGGCACCGGGCTGGGCTTGACCATCACGCGCCAGCTCGCCGAGCTGATGGGCGGGTGCATCGGCATGCAAAGCAGCGTGGGTGTGAGCACGCTGATGTGGTTGTCAACGCCACTGGAAGTCTCGGAGCCCCGATTGCGCGGCGCCGCGGTCTCGAACGGGGCTGCTGGGCTGCTGGTCCTGGTGGTCGAACCGCATCCGCGTGCGCGTTCCGTGCTTTTGGATCTGCTGCACCGCGTGGGTGCCGTCACCGAGTTGGCTGCCGACACCGATGCGGCTTTTGCACAGATCAGCCGCTGCGGGACCCAAAAGCGGCATGACGTTGTCATCTATGCCGAGCCCGATTGCTCGGGCCGCGATTCGCCGTTCGCCCAGCGGGTGAAGGATGTGTCGACCGACGGTCGGCCGCGCCTGATCAAGCTGGTGCCCATGAGCACCTTGGCCGAACTCGATATCCATTCGGTGACCGGCGTGCATGCCTGGTTGCCGAAGGCGGTGACCGAGGTCGGCTTGCGCGACGCGTTGGCCGCGGCCTCGAGCGAGCACGGCGCCGCGCCGTCCAGCGCGCAAGACTCGAGCTGGATGGCGCTGCCCGCGCTGAACCGCTGCGTGCTGTTGGCCGAGGACAGCGCGATCAATGCCGAAGTCGCGACCGCACTCTTGTTGGACCTGGGCTGCACCGTTGTCAGAGCGGCCGACGGCCAAGAGGCGGTTCAGCGCTTCCGTGCAGGTCGCTTCGACCTGGTCCTGATGGATTGACAGATGCCGGTCATGGATGGCTTCGAGGCCACAGGCCGGATCCGTCGACTCGAAGCCGATCGCTCGGGCGCTGCAAGCGACAGCGCAGCCTGCCACACGCCCATCGTGGCGTTGACGGCGAACTCGCTCAGCGGTGACCGCGAACGCTGTCTGGCTGCTGGCATGGATGACCATGTCGCCAAGCCCTTTCGGCGCGCGCAGCTGTTTGCGACGGTGGCACGCTGGGTGGGCTTGCCGAGCGCTGAAGTCACCAACCCTTCGGGTTTGGCCCGGACCCCGTACGCAGCCCTGTTACGCGCCGACGCGCAGCTTCCGGGCGTTATCGACCGAGGCGCCTTGCTCACGCATCTGACGATCGGCGGGCGGGTGCGTCCGGCCTTGGTGGCCAAGGTCATCGGCCTGTTCGTCTCTGAAACGCCGGCGATTTTGGACGGCTTGGCGCAGGGCCTGAAGCGCCAAGATCGGGCGGCTGTCGAACGCGCTGTGCACACCCTCAAGGCATCGGCAGCCACTGTTGGCGCGTCGGGCCTGTCGGAGCTGGCAAGGCTGGCCGAGCGCCATGCCAGGACCGGATCGCTGACTGCCGTGCAGCAGCAACTCGGCGAAATCCTGCGTCATTTCGACCTTGCGGTCGCGCAGTTGCAGGTCTTGCGCAGCGAATTCCTGCACTCACCCATGGATATCGGAGCGACATGAAGAAACAAGATCGAATGCAGAGGGTCCTGGTCATCGACGACGATGCCATCGTCCGCCTGATGGCATCAGAGGCGCTGCGGGATGCTGGATATCACGTCCTCGAAGCGTCCGATGCCGAATCGGGTTGGGAACAGTTCAACAGCAGCGGCGCGGACCTGTTGCTGCTGGGCGTGATCATGCCCGGCATGAGCGGTTTCGAGGCCTGTGTCCGATTTCGAACTCACGCCGCTGGCGCGAATCTTCCGATCATCATGATGACCGGGCTGGACGACCGCAAGTCCATCGACAGCGCCTTCGACGCCGGTGCCACGGACTTCATCACCAAGCCGCTCATCTGGGACCTGCTGCCCTACCGCGTTGGCTACGCCTTGCGGGCCAGCGACGCACTGCAGGAGTCGTTGCGCAGTCGGGCGTTGTTGAGCCGCTCGCAATCTCTGGCCAATATGGGAAGTTGGGAGTGGCGCCGTGCCGGCGACAGCCTGGCCTGGTCCGACGAGATGCATCGCATTCACGGCACGAAGCCGGAACCGTTCGAGCGGCCCGCTCGCGCCGCCCTGTTGGAGCATGTCCACGCCGATGACCAAATGCAAGTCGAGCAGGCACTTGCTGGCGCCATGGATCGAGGGCTTGCTTACAGCCTGGAGTTCAGGGTGGTCCGGACCGACGGCAGCGTGTGTCGCCTCCTTGAGCAGACCCATGTCGCGCGGCACGCCGATGAGCCCGTCATTGCGGTCCACGGGATTCGACGCGACATCACCGAGCAGAGTGCGGCGAACGAGCGCATTCGAACGCTGGCATTTTTCGATCCTCTGACGGGTCTGGCGAATCGAGCGCTGTTCCGCAACATGGTCGAGCAAAGACAGGCTCACGGCGCCAGAAGCGGAACGCGGTACGCCGTGCTGATCGCGGACATCGACCGATTCAAACTGATCAACGAAACGATCGGCCCTGATGCTGGCGACGAGGTCCTCAAAGCGGTCGGAAACCGACTCCGCGACTGTCTTCGGGCGGCCGATCTGAAGGGGTCGACCCGCGACAAGCCCGCCGAGGAGACCATTGCCAGATTGGGTGGCGACGAATTCACGGTCCTGCTGGGCGACCTCGTGGACGCGCAACAGGCCAGTCTGGTCGCCCAGCGCATCGTCCGTGCGCTCGGCGATCCCATCGTGGTGGGCGTGCATGAACTGATCGTCAGCGCGAGTATCGGGATCAGCGTGACGCCCGACGACGGCTACGACACCGACGCCTTGCTGCGGAACGCCAGCACCGCCATGCACGCAGCCAAGCAGGATTTGCTGCACCGAGTTCGCTTCTACAGCAGCGCGATGAGTGCAGCGATCAGCCACAAGGTCACGATTGAATCTGAGTTGCGATGGGCCATCCATCAACACGAACTTCGAATCTATTACCAGGCCAAGGTCGACGTGCGATCTTCGCGGGTGATCGGTGCCGAAGCGCTGCTGCGCTGGATGCATCCAGTCCGCGGCCTGACGGGTCCGATGGAATTCATTCCGATCGCGGAGGAGTGCGGACTGATCGTTCTGATCACGCAATGGGTGATGCAGGAGGTTTGTCGCCAGTTGGCCGTGTGGCGTGCTGAAGGCCGCAGAGACCTTCCGGTGTCGATCAATCTGGACGCCACGAGTTTGCAAAGCCCGGTCCTGGTCAAGTCGGTGGCGGCCGCGCTGGAAGAGAACCGGTTGCCGCCCTCGTCCGTTGAGTTCGAGGTGACGGAAAGCAGCCTGATGAGCGACGTCACGCAAGCCAGCCGAACCTTGCAGGCCCTGCGGGACATCGGCGTGAAGCTGTCCATCGATGACTTCGGCACCGGCTATTCGTCGTTGACCTATCTGAAGCGGTTTCCGGTCGATGTCCTGAAGATCGATCGCAGCTTCATCAAGGACCTGCTGACCGATCACAACGACGCGGCGTTGACGACCGCCATCATCGCGATGGGGCACAGCCTCAATCTGGAACTCATCGCCGAGGGTGTGGAGACCTGGGAGCAGGTGGACTTTCTGGTTGAACGCCAGTGTTTTCTTGTCCAGGGTTTCTTGTTCGCCAAGCCGCTGCCGGCGGCCGAGTTTGCCCTTCTGGTTGAGTCGGGCCTGCCTGCCCGCTGCCGCTGACAGGCGCGCGCACCGAACGCTATCCGTCAGCTGCTGGAAAACCACGTCGCTCCGCGCCGACTGACCTTGAGAGTGGTCGCAGCGGTTGACTCGATACAGACGGTGCTGTCGCTCGTCGCGCGTGACGGGCTTGCACGGTCTGCCCGCCAGATCGGCTCAATGCTTGCGACACCCAGCCAGCCTGAACACCGCCGTGATCCAAGCTTCAGCGACAAGCAACCGGCTGGTTCAGGCTGTCGTGGATCAGCACCTTGCCTTAGCATGCGCGCCGGTCTGCATCACGCCGACCCGGACTCCCCCACAGCCTGAGGACTTTCATGTTCGAGAAACTCGTTCCCGTCAACCGCGATCGACATGCCGGCAAGAAGATCCGCGACATCACCAACTTCAATTTCGCGGCCAAGTTCCACATCGCCTATGTGACGATGCACGAATTCGCGCGGGCAGCGGCGACTTACCCGGTGGTCTTCGTCGAAGACAAGAGCAGGGACACTTTCCGCCCGGTGGCATTGCTGGGTTTGCAGGAAGGTGAAAACCTGTTCATAGCCGCAGATGGGAAATGGGAGGCTTCCTACGTCCCGGCCATCGTGCGCCGCCATCCCTTCATGCTGGCCGACAGTGGCGTGGAGGGCCAGTTCACCATCTGCGTGGACGAAGGCAGCGAGCTCCTCAGTGACACCGAGGGCAGGGCCATGTTTGACGACCAGGGCCAGCCGACGCAGGTCATCGAAAACGTCAAGCGCTACCTGAGCGAATTGCAGCAGATGGATGCGCTGACCCGCGCCTTCACGCAAGCGATGACCGAACTGAACATGCTCACGCCGTTGAGCCTGCGCGTGCGTGAAAGTGCCGACCGCGTGAAGAACATCGGCGGCTGCTGGGTGATCAACGAAGAGCGGCTCAACGGCCTGTCGGACGAGCGCTTCCTGGCCTTGCGCGCCAAGCATTACTTGCCGGCGATTTACGCCCAGCTCATTTCGCTGGGGCAGATCGAGCGGCTGACGGCCTTGAAGGAAAAGCGCAGCGCCGCCGGTGCAGTCGCTGCGGCCTGAACAGGGCCGCAGGGCCGTCGACGATCAGGCGGCGCGGCGGCGCGTGCAGGCCAGCAGACCCAGTCCGACCAGCAGCAGCGGCACTGTGCTGCCGATAGGCAGACCGTTGTCGTTGGGCACCGTCACGTTCACCGAGGCGCTGAGCCCGGTGACGCCGTAGGTGTCGGTGGTGCCATCGAAATACAGATTGCTGCCTGCGAGCAACTGCAGGGCGCTTGACCCCGAGGCGCCCGCGTTGATCGAGAAGATCAACTCAAAGTAGTCGAAAGCCGGGCCAGCTCCCAAGTCGGCGCCGGGCGCGAGCGGTGTGATGGCCAAGATCGCCTGGCCGGCGGATACATTGGAAGTCGACAAGAACGACGACGGTGCAATGCCGACAAAGCTGAGTTGGGCGGTGTCGAAGCCGACCACCAAATCCGCGCCCAGGAAGTAGTTGACGTCGCTGGATATTTTCAGCGCCACGTTGGAACCGGCAGCACCTGAACCACCTGAAAAGGTGAACAGCGGTGTCGCATGGACCCCCGAGCCGGCTGCCAGCAAAACCGCAGCGGCCATTCCCAATAGCAGCCGTTTCAAGCTCGAGAGTCCATTCATTCCGATTCTCCCTGTCAAGTAAGCGACGATCCCGCGCTTCAGCATGCTGGGCATCGGTGGAACCACTCCCCCTCAACCTGGGGGTTAGCCCGCGCAATCCCCGCAATAAGTATGTGTTCCACTGCACCGTGAAGTATGTCTCAGCTTCCCGTGCAGGTGGGTGATGTTGAACCCCCAATTCAAGGGAGCCGAGACGGCATCAACCCTAACCGCTCCCAGGAGTTCGGCATGACGTTTCCCCATCGCGATTCGGGCAGCCACAAGGTTGCCGACAGCTCAGAAAACGCCAGCCGCGCCACGGCGCCCCGACGACATAACCCGCTGCCGGCCGCAGCCACGCAGCCGCTACTGAGCACCCTTGCGCGCCACGTGCGGCAGGCGATGCAGGCGCTGGTGCCGCATGCCGCCATCGCGCCCAAGGCGGTGCGCTTCGAATCTCTCGAACCGCGTTTGCTGCTGGCCGGCGACCTGGCCACTTTGGCTGCCGGCGCGCTGACGCTCAACCTCACGGCCGGTAACGACCAGGTCACCATCCACCAGGTCAGCAGTAGCGACAAAGGCGCCATCATCGACATCACGCTGGGTGCCGTCACCCAGCGCTTCGGCACGGTCGATGCCGGCGTGGCCACCATTTTTGGCGACGGCCTGGGTGGCGACGACACCTTCACCTTGAACGCCTCGGTGGCGGTGCCGGTGGCTTTGGTCGGCGGCACCGGCAATGACACCCTGGTGGACCTGACCACCGCCAGCACCTGGCAGATCACCGGCGCCGACACCGGTAGCAGCCTGACCGACATCACCTTCAGCGGCGTGGAAACCCTGCGCACCGGCGCCGGTGACGACACCTTCTTCCTGCGCGCTGGCGGCACCTTGTCGGGTGCGCTTGACGCCGGCGGCCAGTCGGCCACTGGCAGCGGCGACATCGTCTTCGGCCCTGAGGCGGCCAACACCTGGAACATCACCGGTGCGGGTACCGGCACGCTGGTCGGCGTGGCCGCTTTCCAGGGCGTCGAGAACCTCACCGGCGGCTTGCTGGCCGACACTTTCGTGGTCTTCAACGGCGGCTCATTGGCCGGTGTGGCCGATGGCGGTCTGAGCAACACCGACGCGCCCGCCACCGACACGCTGGACCTGTCGAACCGCAGCGCGGCCGTTACCGCCGACCTGTACACCAGCCGCGTCGTGGCCAGCATTGGCGGCAGCAATGTGGCGGGCTTCATCAACGTCAGCGCGCTGATCGGTTCGGCCAGCACCGGCGACACGCTGGCCGGTAATGGCGAAGACGGCGACCTGGTGCGCTGGACGGTCAGCGGCCCGAATGCCGGCACGGTGGTCAACGTCACTTTCAGCGGTTTTGAAAACTTTCGCGGCCGTGATGGCACCAGCGACGCCTTCAGCTTTGAAGCCTTGGGCACGCTCAGCGGCACCGTGATCGGCGGCACCGCCACGGGTGCTGTGGACGGCATCGAAATCACTGGCGTGTCGGCCAGCGCGCTGACGCTGGCCCCGACCAGCGCCAACGCGGCAGGCACCTTCAGCGCCGGCGGCAAGACCATCGCCTACACCGGCATGGACAGCTTCGACCCGGTTACGGGCAACGGCTTCAACCGCGTCATCAACGGCACGGCATTCAACGACACCATCATCATTGGAGACGCCGACCCGGCCACGCCGGGGCAGATGAAGGTCACCTTCGTCGGGCGCACTTTCTTCGGCGTCAGTGGTGTGGGTGCCAGCAGCTTCACCTTTGCCAACCCCTCGCAAACGCTGGTGGTGAATGGCGGACGCGGTGCTGACACCATCACCATCAAGGGCGTCGACTCCGCGTTCAGCGCCAGCCTCAAGGTCTACGGCACCGATGGCAACAAGCCCGCGCTGGACCCAGGCCTGGGTCGCGACACCGTCACCTTCACTGGCAATGTGCTGACGAATGGCGGCTACCTGGAAGTCTTCGCCGACAGCATCACCGTGAATGCCGGTGTCACGCTGTCTACCCTGACCGACCAGAACGACCTGGCCACTGGCAACGACATCGTCTTCCGCGCCCGGCGCATCACCACGCCGGAATTCGAGAACCTGGCACCGGCGGCTTATTTCGGCAAGAAGGTGGACATCACCGTTGGCAACAACGCGGTCATCAAAGGCAGTTCGATCTACCTCATCACGCAGGCCGAAGACCGCCCCTTGGCGACCAGCCTGGGCCTGACCACGCTGCAACAGCAGTTCTTCGGCCTGGACGCCGGCCTGGCTTTGCTGCAAAACCTGGCCACGCTGCCCGCCAAAGTGCTGGTCAAGGCCGGCGATGCGCGGGTCATGATTGGCGAAAACGCCAAGATCCTGGCCGACCAGACCATCGGCATTTACGCCACCGCCGACGTCAAAGCCAGCGGCGCCGCTGCCAGCCAACTCGTCAGCGTCGGCTACGCACAGGCCGACGCCACGGCCATTATCAATGTCGCCGCCGGCGCGTTGATCCAGGGCGGCGGTGCCGTCAACCTGACGTCCAGCGCATCGGCCGAGGCGTCGATGAGCACCAGCACCGAACGCGAAGAGCAGGGCAAGGTGCCGGGCAAGAAAAGCGCTGGTGTGGCGGCTTCCATCGCGGTGTCGAATGCCCACCTCACGTCCACCACCACCGTGGCCGACACCGCCATGGTGCATGCCGGGCGCACGCTGAACATCCGCGCTTTGGGCGACATCACGTCCGAGGCCGAGGCCGAGTCGTCGCTGTATGCCGATGGCACAGCGGCCATCGCCGTGAGCCTGCAGTTTTCCAAGGCTGACGTGCTGACCACCGTGGCAGGCAAGGCCCAGGCCGACATGAAGACGCCGGGTGGCGAGGTGGTGAAGTACGAATTCGAACCCACCACCACCGACCCAGGTCGTCGCGGTTATGTGGACTATGTCAATAACCGCATCCTGGTCTGGGACCGCGACAACCTGGACACCAACTGGGTCGTCGTCACGGAAGACACCGCCAACTATTCACCGCGCCGGGGCACCAGCATCGGCGGGCTGACGGCCGGCACCGACTACTACATCATCAAGCTCGTCGATAACCCGGCCACGCCCGATGTCGATGAGAGCCACTACGTCCAGCTGGCCCGCACCGAGCAGGACGCCATCGACGGCAAGGCCATCGACCTGACGCCGACCGGGCTGCTGGGCGCGCCCGCCAGCACCAACATCCGCAGCTTCGACGCCACCAACATTGCTGGTGACCAGATCACCTTCAAAGGTCCGGGCAACACGATCGAAATCGGCCAGGCCGTGATCTACCGCGAGCCCGGCCGCAGCGAGTACGACACCGTCGTGCAACTGGAAATTGGTGGCGTGCCGCAGTGGACGCCGGCCGGTGACCCGGTGCGTGT
This sequence comes from Burkholderiales bacterium, assembly GCA_038316205.1. Lineage (GTDB taxonomy): Bacteria > Pseudomonadota > Gammaproteobacteria > Burkholderiales > Burkholderiaceae_C > Rubrivivax. The sequence goes on along the minus strand of JBBQAI010000073.1, from coordinate 3,955 downwards.
GTGGAAGACCTTGCCCGGTTCGACCAACCCGCAACTGAACGGCACGCCTTATGTGCCGTTGATCGAGGGCCTGGAGCACAACGGCCTGTACTACGTTTACGCCGGCCGTGACCAGTTCAACCAGCTCGGCGACAACCGGCTGGTCGATTCGCAGACCATCACGCTGGGTGCGCTGGAAAACGAAACACGCGGCGGCATTGCGCGTTCGCGCCTGGGCACGGTGGCGCCGGGCGCTGCGGGCTTCACGCTGACCGTCGAGCACATCCTCGACTCCACATTTCTGACTTTCGGCATCGGCAGCAAGCTGGATGCCGACGGCAGTTCGTCGGCCACGGCGGGCTTCGCCAAAGAGAACGCCGACGCCGAAAAGCAGGACCAGAAGACCAAGGCCAAGGCCGAGAAAAACAAGACCAGCTACAGCTTCAGCGCGACACCTTTCGACAACCTGTTCAACGCGGCGTCTGACAAGTACAAGACCAACCCGACTTCGAACGACGCAGGCGGCAAGGCCAGTCTGCAGATCGGCGGCGCACTGGCTTTCTCGTACAACGACCACGAGACCAAGACGCTGATCAAAGGCACGGCCGACCTCAATTCCGCCGACGACATGGAGTTGACGAGCGACATCACCCAGCGCCTGAACATCAACGCCGAAAGCACCACCGAAGCCCAGGCCGGCAAGAAGGACGCCGACGGCAACGCGCAGGCCAACACCTCGGCCAGCACCAGCATCAGCGCCGCCGTGGTCATCGGCATCACCACCAACGAAGCGCGCGCCATCGTCGAGAGCAATGCGCATCTTGATTCCATGCGTGCGCTGCGCCTGTTGTCGGGCGTGAACTACCCCTTCCTGACGCGGCCCGACGAGTACGTGCCGACCAGCGTGGGTGAGCTCACCGACAAGATCAACAGCGAAGGCATCGGTGCCGTCAGCAGCTACCTGGACGGCACGCTGGGCCTGAAGTCCAACCTGATCAACACCTGGGCGCGCAGCACCACGCAGGCCGACAAGGTTGGTATTGCCGGCTCGATCAACGTGCTGCTGTTCACCAACGTCGCCGAGTCCATCGTCAACACCGGCGCGCAGATCAACCAGGACACCTTCTACCGAGCAGACCCGCGCTTCTACCTGGCGCCCGGCGATGCGGGTTACGACCCCAACTACACCCCGGACGGCGACAACGACGGGCGCGTCGTCTTCACCTTCAATGGCTGGACCAACACCGGCGCACACAGCAGCAATGCGAACAACGTCGATGAACACGTGGTCTCCATCGAGGCCACCAACACGATGCAGTTCATCAACGTGACCGGCGTGTTTGGTTTCTCGTTGCCCAGCCTCAGCCTCAGTTCCAGCGAGTTCCCGGCCTACGAGGCCTTCGACGCCAGCCTGGGCGCGGCCGGCGGCCGGGGCGGCATCGGCGGTGCGATCTTCATCAAGCTGCTCGACAACACCACGCACGCCATCGTCGAAGACGGCGTCAACCTGTACAGCGGCAGCCAGTCGGGGCTGAACATCAAAGCCGAAGAAGCGATCTTCTCCTTCGACTTCGGCCAGGCCGGCGCCGACGCCGGGCAGTTCGCCGTGGGCGGCACCTTCATGTACGCCCAACAAAAGAGCGACATCCTGGCCCACCTGGACCAGGGCAGCACCATCACCGGCGGGCGCGTGGACGTTTACGCCGGCAGCCTGGAAACCCAGGTGTCCTTTGCCGGCGGCGTGGCCAAGAGCAAGAGCATCGGCGCGGGTATTGCCGTGGCCATCAACGACACCAACCGCAAGACGCGGGCGGTCATCGGTGGGCTGGACGACGTGGCCGGCAGCGGCGTGCTCGGCCGCTCGACCATCAACGTCAACGGCTCGGTCACCGCGCGTTCCGGCGTGGCCGGTGGTTCCTACGCGTTTGCAGTGGCCGGCGCCATCGCCAACGCCACGGCCGACAAGCCCAAGGCCGATGCCGGTGGCAAGACCTCTGGCGCGCAGGGTCAGATGAGTTCGTTGACCAGCGTCACCTCGGCCTTGCCAGGTGCCAAGCCATCGTCCAACCCGGCGCAGACCAACAGCCAGTCGGGCACCGGCATCGGCATTGCTGCGGCGGCTTCAGTGACCTTGATTGCCGACGCGACGCGGGCTTCGATTTCCGACGCCAACATCACCGCCGACGCGGTGACCGTCAACGCTGACAACCGAAACGGCATCATCACTGCGTCGGGTGGCCTGGCCTTCACCAAGACCGGTTCCGGCGCCACTTCGGTGGGCCTGGCGGGCGCTTTCAGCTACAACCAGATCGACGCCAGCACCGACGCTTTCGTGCGCGACAGCGCCCTGACGCTGCGGCCGGTGGACCTTGCCGACGCGGTGGTCTTGACCACCGACAAGCGCTTCAGCGTCACCGCGACCAACCGCAGCGAGATCTTCTCGCTGGCCGCCGGCTTGTCTGGCGCCTTTGCCTTTGGCGGCACCAGCAGCGGCGGCAGCGGCTCTACCACCACGGTGTCGGTGGCTGGCTCGGTGGGCCTGAACAAGACCACCGGCAGCACCCGCGCGCGCCTGCTCGACAGCACCGTCGATCTGCCCTTCGCCGGTGGCGCAAGCAGCGACGTCTGGATCACTGCCAAGAACGACGCTGACATCTTCGCTATCGCCGGTAGCCTCTCGATTTCGGTGGCCAGCGGCAAGCAGGGCTCGACAGCCATTTCGGCGGGCGTGGCCATCGCCGTCAACACCGTGGCCGGTGACACCGAGGCCCGTGTCGACAACACGCGCGTCAGCTGGGCGCCGGGCATGCTCGGCAACCTGACGATCACGGCCGACTCCAACCCCAGCATTCAGGCCTACACCGTCAGCGGCGCGCTCAGCGCGGCCATGGCGGGCGCCAGCGGAAGCGGCATCGCCGCCACGCTGGCGGGTTCGGGATCGGTCAATGAAATCGCCGGCGACGTGACGGCCATCCTGGCCAACAGCAACGTCACCGTCACCGGCAAGGTGCTGGTGCAAGCCACCAGCGAGAACACCGAAATCAAGGCCGGTGCTGGCGGCATCGCTGTGGCCGTGGGCATCTCGGGCAGCGGCAGCGCGGGCGCGGGCGCCTTGGGCGCGGCCTTTGCCGTCAATTCCATCGGCACGTCGGCCAACCCGAATTCCATCGTTGCGGACATCCAGAACAGCACCGTCAATGCCGGCGGCACGGTCGACACCAACGCGGTGTCCAAGGCCACCATCTGGGTGCTGACGTTGGGCGCGGCCGGCAGCGTGGGCGCGTCAGCCTCCAGCACCAGCTTTAGCGCTGCCATCGGCGGCTCGGTGGCCGTCAACCAGGTGCGCAGCGAAGTGCGTTCGCGCCTGCGCGACAACAGCAATGTCACGGCCGGCGGCGCGGTGGGCGTGAAGGCCAAGGACGACAACACCATCACCACCGACGGCGGTGGCTTTGCGTTGAACGTCTCGGCAGGCGGCGGCACGTCGGCGGGCGTGGCCATCGGCGTCGCTGCGGCGCGCAACGATCTCAGCGGTCTCGTCGAAGCGCTTGTGGACAACAGCCGGCTGCAGGCCGGCGGCAATGCGCTGGCGATCTCGGCCAGCGAGTCCTCAAAGATCGAAGCACTGACCATCGGTGGCGCGGTTTCCGTCGGCGCCGGTGGCGGCAACGGCGTGGGCGTGGGCCTGGCCGGTGCCGGCTCGGGCAATGCCATCACCAACACGATCCAGGCCGGCCTGCGCGCCGGCAGCGTGGTCACGGCGGGGGCCACCAGCATCACCGCCAGCGACACCAGCAGCGTGCTGGCCAACGCCGGCGGCGTGGGCATTGCCGTGGGCGTGGGCAGCAACGGCGCGGGCGTGTCGCTGGGCGTGGCCATCGCGCTGAACAGCATCACCAACACGGTGACCGCCAGCATTGCCGGCTCGCAACTCACCGCATCCGGTGCCCTGGGCATCAGTGCGACCGAAAGCGCC
>JBBQAI010000134.1:0-11094 GCA_038316205.1 Burkholderiales bacterium | reverse complement strand
CGCCGTGTGCTGCTGCTGTGCAATCTGGACGCCGGGGCCGGCGTGCTGCCGCGGGTGCAGGCCAGCGGCACGCTGGCGGTGCTGGACACCGACACGGCCCAGCGCGGCTTCGACGCCGCGCTGCAAGACTGGTGGCGGCAGCAACGCGGCGCGGCTTTCAGCACGCCGCAGGGCCAGGACTTGCGGGTGCGCCTGCAGGCCGGCGCATGGCTGGGCCTGCTGGGCGACAACCTGCGTTACGAACGGGCCCAGGTTGGTGGCCAGTGGCACCCGGGCCTGCGGCTGAAGCGGGCGCTGTGGGCCGGCATTGGCCAGCCGGGCCAGGTGCAAGATGTCGCCATGGGCAGCGGCGGGCACGACCGCGACGCCCAGCCCGACGAAAAGCCAGCCATGCTGCGACCCCGTGCTCACTTTGAAATGGCCCGGCTGGCAGTGACGGTGGGCGAGTGGCAGCGCTTCATCGACGCCAGTGGCTACGACCCAGGCGCCCCGTGGTGGCACGCCTCGGTGCTGGGCAGCCACGCGAACGAGTGGATCCGCAAGCAAGGGGTCGAGCGTCGTCCCCACGGATGGGGGGCCAGTTGGTGCAGCAACCCCCTGCAGCCGGTGGTGGGCATCACGCTGTACGAGGCGCTGGCCTATGTCGCCTGGGTCGGGCCCTTGTACGCTGGGCCTGAAGACGAGCTGAGGCTGGCCGTACCGTCCGAAGCCCTGTGGGAAGCGGGCATGCGCGGCCCCTGGGCTGCCGGTCGCTTCGACCCGGCCCGCCAGCCCGTCTGGAGCTATACGGCCCCTGCAACAGGCCCCTGCGCCCTGGACTTCAACCATGCCAACACGCGCTGGGGCCAGCCCAGCCCGGTGGGCAGCTTCAGCACCAGCTACACCGCTCAAGGGGTAGCCGACGCCCATGGCAACACCTGGGACTGGTGCTGCAGCAAGGTGGAAGGTTCAGGCTATGACGACGCAGGTTTGCAAGCAGCTGAAGCGGGCTGGGACGGCAATGACAAAGAGTCGTCTCGTGCCCTGCGGGGCGGCGGTTACTACGTCACCGCAGACTACTGCCGCGTCGCCTGCCGCGACCACCGGCGTCCCGACTACGTCAACTACAGCATCGGCTTGCGTCTGGTGCGGTGTGTGCTGCCCCATTCAGAACCCTGAACCCTGGAATGGCTGGCGCGCCGCAACGGTTGAGAAACACGCAGGCATCGGCGTACCAAGGGGCAGCGCGAAGCGCCCGAAAAAATTTCTGGGTGGGGTTCAGGGCCCGTCCGATGCCCGAGACCGGGCCAGGCTACGGCGCCAACCGCCGATCAACCGTCCCAACGCTTCGCAAAGCTTGCTGAAATGCTCGAACTGACCGTCGTTCCACCAATGCCAGGACCAGGCCAGGTGCCCGTACTGGCGCAATTGATCCAGCGCCACATCGGCATCGCGCAAGGCCAGCGCGCGGGCCGTGCCGCTGTGGTGGCGGGCTGCAATCAATTGGTCGTGGACGTGCAGCGCCCGTTGCGCCATGTGCAGCGTGACCGTGTTGCGGTGCTCGCGCGGGAATCGGGCCAGCGCCGGCATCAGCCATTCCAGCAGTTGCCGCGCCCGGGTGTGCACCACCATGGCTGAAGCAGGGCCGGCCGCCGGGGGTTCCTGTTCGGACTGGGATGCGTTTGTTTCGTGGGACAACTTGCTGCACTCCTGGAAGGCGGCCGTGGCCGGCAAACGCGGCAGCGCGGCGGCGGCGCGCTGGGAGTATCGGTTGGGCGACCAACTGCTGCGCCTGCAGCAGGCACTTCAAAGCGGCCAGTGGCAGCCGGGGCGTTACCTGCGATTCGAGGTGCACGAGCCCAAGCGCCGCACCATCAGCGCCGCCCCGTTTGGCGACCGCGTCGTGCACCACGCCTTGATGCGCATTACCGCCGCGCGTTTCGAGCGCTTGTTCAGCCCCAAGAGCCACGCCAATCGCCTGGGCATGGGCACGCTCGGTGCCATCGAGGCTGTCAGTTCATATTGCCAATCGCATCCGTGGGCCTTGAGGCTGGACGTGAAGCAGCATTTCCCCAGCATCGACCATGCCGTGCTGCTGGCTCAGTTGCAACGGCGCATTGCGGACCACCGCTTGATGGCCGTGGTGGAGAAGATCGTGGCCAGTGGGGCCACGCCGCTGGAGGATGCCGCCGCCGCGGTGCACTTGACTGGCGACGACCTGTTCACGGCCGACCGGCCGCGTGGGCTGCCCATCGGCAACCTGACCTCGCAATGGTGGAGCAATGTTTACATGGACCCGATGGACACGTTCATCACTCGCACCTTGGGCTGTGGTGCATATGCCCGTTACGTGGACGACATGGTGCTGTTCAGCGACAGCAAGAAAACCCTGCACGAGTGGGAGCACGCCGTGCGCGACTACGCGCTGACACGCCTGCGATTGCGCCTGCACGCGCGCAGCGCGCAGGCGCAAACCACGGCGGCCGGTATACCTTGGCTGGGCATGGTGGTCTACCCGGACCATCGAAAGCTGAAGTCACGCAAGGTGGTGGCGGCCACGCGCAGGTTGACTCGCGCCTGGCAAGCCTGGCAGCGCGAGGAAATCGAATTCGCAGACTTTGATGCTCGGGTACAAGGCTGGATCGCCCACGCTGCGCAGGCCGACACGTGGCGCATCAGGGCCCATGTGCTGCAACGCTTCGACCTTCGCCGAAAGCGGAGCCGAGAAGATCAGACTGTGTAGACTGGGCGTTCGGTAGGTCGAAGCCAGTGATCTGGCTGCGGCATGCCGAAAGGCCCGGCGTCAGCCCTGCGGGGCGGCAGTTACAACAACACCGCAGACAACTGCCGCGTCGCCTGCCGCAACCACCAGCAACCCGACAACGACAACAACAACATCGGCTTGCGTCTGGTGCGGTGTGTGCTGCCACATGCCACGTCTGCCATGGTGGAACCGGTGTCGCGTCAAGGCGCTGCACTCGAGCCTGTGCGGGCGGGAATGGCGCGCCTGAGGTCTTGGCGCGGGGGGTGTGCCTGGTCAACCCTTCGCGGCGCATCTTCGACCGGGTCGCGCCCTGCCCGCCACAGCAGGCCGGCGCGGCCCACCCTTTTTGCTCGACGTCAGAACGACGAGCAGCAGGACCGGTCGTTTTCCAGCTTTTGTTCATCCGGCCATCACCCTGGGGCCGAGCATCTGCCCATGCCGGGTTGAAAGCGCGTTCCCTGACACGCCGCAGACCCGGCATCGACGCCGGGCATCCGACTGCAAACGTCGCCACCGGCATCACGCACCCAGCACCACGCAACCGACTGGAGATGTTCGATGACGCAACCCATGGCCCGACGCCGCTTCCTGAGTCTTTCGCCCCTGCTTGCCCTGGCCGGCAGCGACGCCGCCCTGGCCCTGGACTTCAGCCTGCCCAAGCTGGAAGACCTGCGTGACAAGTGGGCCACCGTGGGTCTGGGCGCCAGCGCGGCGCTGGTGATCAAGGCCATGGGCGAGCCCAACGGCCGCACCGAGACCGAGACCCTGGGCCTGCAGCGCATGACGCTGGAGTGGAAGGACATCAAGGGCTTCCGCTACACCGCCCGCTTCCTGGCCGGCCGCCTGTTCGACAAGCAGATGACCGACGCCCGCTGAAGCCCCAAGCCAAGCCACCTGGAGGACGCACGATGCACAGGCCCATGAGCCTGTTCAACCCAGCCACGCACCCGCGCTCTGGCCAAGCGCATCGGCAAGCCTTGTGGCAGAACCTGGAGTTGTGGCTGGGGGCGGCAGCCCGATAGCGCCAACGCCGCGACTGCGGCGCGAGCACGGGGCGAAGAAAAATTTCCGGGCGCGCTGCGCGCGCCGCTTGCACGCCACCTCCGCCCCAGGAACGAGCCGCGGTGGCGTGCACACCATTCCAGAGTTCAGGGTTCTGAATGGGGCAGCACACACCGCACCAGACGCAAGCCGATGCTGTAGTCGTCGACGCCGGGAGGCTGGTGGTCGCGGCAGGCGACGCGGCAGCTGACTGCGGTGGCGTTGAAACTGCCGCCCCGCAGGGCCTGATCTGCAGGCATATCCGGGACCTGTTCAATTGCCTGCCCAGCACGCCGTCGCGCACCTTCGCTGCGCCAAGCTTGCGCCAGCAACTCCGCCGGCAAGGCGTTGCTGCACCATTCCCAGACATTGCCTGCGGCGTCGAACAAACCGGCGGGCGATGCAGCGGCCGCAAACATGCCAACGGGCGTGGGGCCCGCGCACCGGGTTGCGGAATGGTTGAAGGCGATGGCCGCAGGCGCACGCTGGCGGCTGTGCGGCCATTTCCACTGTGTGGCCGGCCACCAGACCCATCGGGAAACGGCGCCCCGCACAGAGGCCTCCCAATGCACCTCGGTCGGAATCTGCAGTTGCTGCGGCTTGTGGCCAGCGCGGGCCTCGGCCGCACGCTCGGCTGCATAGAAGGCGTCTGCCCACGCAGCAAAGGCGCGCGCCTCAAAAGCAGTGATGGCCACCATGGGCTGCAGCAGGCTCGCGTGGCGCTGGCTGGCCAAGGCCGGGGGTTCGTAACGGCCACTGCGCCTGGAAGTCACTTGCTCCAGCCAGGCTTGCGCTGCCGGCCCGGCTGTCTGCCACCACGGAGCTTGCGCGCTGGCATACCCACCGCCTTCGACGAAATAGCGCCACTCGGCCACGGTGACGGCGTATCGCGATGCCTCGAACGCCGGCAGGTGCAGCGGCCATGTTGGCGTTTCATCGTCGAAACCATGGCGCTGGCCGATGCGAAACCATGGCCAGCTACCCGCTTGGCCGATGCACGCCCATTGCGATGCCTTGGGCCGCAGGCCTGTTCGAAAGGCCCCTGCACCCGCGACGCCATCAAGTTCGGCTTCTGGAACATGAACCAGCTCATAACGCAGGTTGTCCCCCAGCCGCCCCAGCATGTCGCCGGCCAGCCAGCGCAGGCGCAGGTCAACACCCCGCCCCTTGAAGGCAGTTCTTAGCGAGCGCAGCCACGCCACCTGCAGTGCCGCCGGCAGGCCTGAAATATTCGCCTGCAGCAAGGCCAGCACGCCAGCCCGGCGTAAGGGCCGCCGAGCGGCTGCACCGTTGTCCGCCAGAGTCAGCAGCAGCATGCGGCGCAGGTGCTGAAGCACCGGGTCGGGCGGTTTGTCGTCGCGCCATGCCCCGCTGGGCCCGCCTTCCAGGCGCTGCTGCAGGGCCAGCAAGGCCGGTCGCAAGGGCTGCCAGTGGCCGTGCTGCAGCAGCCAGGTCAGCCAGGCTGCCGGTCGCGCCGCGCCTGCCAGTGCCAGGGCCAGCACTTCATCCACCTCCCCCGGCGGCGGCAGCGCCAAGCCACCGGGCTGCTTCTGCAATTCAGCCACGGTGTCGTCCGGCAGCAGGCGCTCCAGTTGCTTCCAGCAAGCTTGCCGAAACGGACCCCACAGGCCGTTGTGGATGAACACTTGCCAGGCGGCAGGCCGCTCGTTCCAACCGGTTCCGAATTGGGAGCGTATGTTTGTGGTGTCGCCCCAGGTTTGCAAGTTCACGAGGCAGCGCCCCGTGGCTTCGTCCAGGGTCCACGTCTGGTCAGAGAACCAGACGGCGAAGTCGCGACGCAAGGGCTCGAAGTTGCGTGAACGTTGCCCGTACCTGGCCACCATCAGGTCTTCGGCATCAACATCCAGGCCGTCGGCGAGCAGGGCCTGCCACACCCCGGGCGGCACGCCTTCCCAGGCTGCGCCGGCATCGGCTTGCTGGTGGCGCAGTTCATCGATGTCGCGTCGCGTGCCCGGCTGCGGCCAGCGGCTGCGTTCCAGTTCGGCCAGCAGACGGGACAGGGCTTGGGGCAGCGGAACCGGTTGGGCGCTGCGCCCCTGGCCACCTGCCAGGCGCCTGTACCACGGCACTGCCAGCGGCAGCGGCGGTGGCTGGCCCTGCAGCAGCCGGGTGGATGCCAGCCACTCGCCCCAGGCCTGGTGGCTGAAGGCATAGGTGTCGTGCACCCGGTCGATCACGACCAGGCCCAGGGCGCTGACCGCCCGGCCCCACGCTTCGCGCGGGGCGTCGTGCTGGGGGTCTCCAGGCGGATGCTTCGCGTCGCGCAGCCATAGCGCGGCCTGGCTCCACTTCACGGCCACGCCGCCGCGTTCAGCGCTGCGGCGGCCGCCTGCCGCGTCGGCCCACCACTGGTCCTCGGCCTGTTGCTGCAAGCCGCGCACCAGCAGCCCCTGGGCGGGCAGATCGCGCAAGCGGGTGGTGCGCCAGGCGCTGGGGTGGGCAATGGCCGCGTGGTCGTCGGCGGTCAGCAGCAAGGGGTCGCGCAACAGCGCTTGCACCTCAGGTACCGCAGCGTGGCCGGGTTGCAGCCCCAGGGCCCGACGCAGGCGTTGCCACAGCCACGCCGAGAACAGCGCCGCGCGGTCGCTGGGCGGTTCAGTGAAGCCAGCCTCCAGCAGGTCGGCATAACCGGACAGGTACAGCGGGGTGCGGCTGAGTTCGGCCACGGCGGGCACAGCCAGCAGTGCCTGGGCGTGCTGCCGCCATAGCTTGTCGTTCTGCGGAAACCGCAGCATAAGGTAGCGCCGTATGCCTTCGTCGTCCCAGGCCTGCACCTCCACCCGCAGCAGCCGCAGGCCCGGTAGCTCGCCGATGTGGTGCGGGCGCACGGTGAGCAGGAGCGGCGGCGCCGCTCGCAAGGCCTGGCGAAAGGCGGCTACCACGACTGCGGCGCGCTGCGGGCGCTGGCGCGGGTCGGCCATCGGCAGTTCGTTCAGGCCGTCCAGCATCAGGCGCGGTACGGTGCGCGGCGCGCTGGCTGCCGCACCCTGCAGCAGGTGCAGCACCTCATCAGGCGCCTGCTCTGCATGCAGGCGGCGACGCAGCCAGGCCACGGGGTCGGTCTCGTTTTCCGGCAACGCCAGCAGGGGCACCAGCACCGGCAACTGGGCGGGCTGCTGCCCGCGTTCAATAGCTTGCAGGGCTTCGCGGCACAGCTGCTGCAGGTGGTGGCGCAGCAGCGTGCTCTTGCCGGCACCTGGCGCACCGTTGAGCAGGTAGGCGTCATGCAGGCCGCGTGGATCGAAGTCGTCCAGCAACTGCCGGATGGAGGTGAACGACTGGCCCTGGATGCGGGGCACCTTGTCGCCCAGCGCGTTGTCTTGCACTTCCAGCGGCACGAAGGTGGCCTGCACGCGGGCCGCCTGTTCCCACTGCGCCCAGCAGCGCAGCAGCCACAGCGTGAGGGTGGGTGCTGGCGCGGCGAGTACCGCTTCCAGTCGGTCCGGCGGTTGTGGCGGCTCATTGGCGCGGCTGGCCAGCAGGTCTTTCAGCAGGGCGTGCTGCGCGTCGTTCATCGGAGAGCAGGCCTCCGCCAGTGCTTGCAACAGCGCGTCGAAATCGCGGTGGTGCACCATCTCGGGCGGGTGGGCGTGGAACGGCAAGCTGCCCTCGGGCTGGTCGTGCGCGACATGAAGCCGCAGGCGTCTGCCGGCATCGGCCATGGCGCTGGCCAGGGGCAGCAGCGCTTCGGACTTGTTGTTCACCCCGCCCACCGCGCCCAGGGTCCAATTGCCGCGAAGCGCGGCTGTCACGGCGGTGAGCTTCAGGCTGGTGCGCGTGATGCGGCGCAAGTGGCGCTGCCAGGGCGCTGGCGCTGCTTCAGCCAGCAGCTTCAGCGCACCGACCGCGAAGGCCGCCCCGGCAGAGTCGCCATGGGCCAGCGACAGCGGCACGCCTGTGGACAGCGGGCAGAGATCCCAGGCGATGGCCAGGTCTTGCAGCGGTGGCAGCACAGCGCCCTTAGCCGGGGCACGCAGCGTCTGGCGCAAGGATTCGGACAGCGCATGCAGCGTCCGAGCGAACAGCGGCGTCTGCAACAGCAAGGCACTGGACGGTGCTGGCACGAAAGCCAGATGCGCGTGGGGCTGGTGCACCAGTTGCAACGTCAGCGTTGCCACCACGCCCTGGTGTCTTTGCTCGCCAGTCAGCAGCACGGGCAGTTCGCAGCGAGCGGCTTCGCCCAGGTCGGGAGGAGCCGCCCACCGTTGCGAGGGGTCGCGGTGCAGATGTTGCTCGGACGATCGGCGCAGCCACGCATCACGCACGCCGGTCAGCGCGGGGTCGGCCGTGGTGTTCGACTCGGGCACCGCCACCGGCACCTGTTGCCCCCACAAGATCTGGGCCAAGGCGCGCTCGACGAGGGTGGTCGGCACCTCGGCCAGGTCTCCAAGCTCGTAGGCGCCGAACACCGTCTGCGCAGCCGCCACCAGGCGCTTGCCGGCCATGGCGGCATCCGGGCAGATGCGAGGCAAGGCCAGTGCCACGTCCAGCAAGGCCGGCGGCCGGGAGCCACTGCGCGCCAGCAGGGCCAGCAGCCACTGTTCTTGCGGCTCGTGGTGCAGAGCCAGGAGGCGATGCGTTTCGTCGTCGGTCACAGGCTGGCTTTCGTGGGCCGGTGGGCTGCTGGCGGATGCGTGTCTTCGGGTGTTCTTGCCTGATTGTGCAGGCCCGAGTCGCCGCTTACCGACCCAGCCAGCACCTTCTACAGGCTTCCGAGGTCGTTAGCCAAACTTGCGGGCCGCGGCAACGGCCCGTTTGAAGCAGCCCTCGGCCATCACGCCGCTTTTGGCAGCCGGGTGCGGGCAGCAGCAGGCGCCAGCCGCAGCTCTGGTCCGTGAACGCCGCGGCGGCGTTCGATAGCCGGGCCCACGGCTTGCAGCAGGTCGCTGAAGCTGGCGTAGCCGTACAGCGCTTCGTCGAACGCTGGTTCGAGATGGCGGCAGATCCAGCCGCGCAGGAAGCTCTTTGTCACCCAGGGCATAGCCGGCTGCAGATAGCGCAAGCGATGCAGCGCTTCAATCACCAGTTCATGGCCTGGTTGCGTGCAGCCAGTGTGTGTCGTCACCTTGACAGCCGGCGCTGCTGGCACCGGAACGGGCTTTGGCTGCGCGACAGGCTGCGTTTGCACGATCACCGGCTTCGGCGCAGGCGACTCCTCTCTGCACACGGTCGGCGCAGGGGCTGACTCGTGTGAATTGGTGCCAGCAGTTTCAGGCGCAGCGGCCACAGCGGCCACAGCGGTCAACGTTGGACGAATTGATGCAGCGGCGGTGGCCGGTGTCGGCGAGGTGGGTGCGCCGGCCGCTGGCAGCGCTGAAGTCCCCTGGCGCTGCGCAGCAGCACGGGCAGGCTGCTGTTCCACGGGCTGCTGGCCCTGCACCGTTGCCAGCGGATTGGTGGCAACCAACTGGTCGTAGTAGCGGAACTCATGGCAGGCCTTCGCCCAGTAGGGATTGGTCGAGTGCCGGCCGCCGACGCCCAGCAGGCGCCGACCGCTGGCCTTGAGCTTCATCGCGAGCGGCAGGTAGTCGCTGTCGCCGGCCACCACCAGTACGCTGCCGATGTGAGGCATGCGGTCGATGTCGTCCATCAGGTCCATGCACAGGCGGATGTCGGCGCCGTTCTTGGCGTTGGCACCCGGACTGAACACCTGAATGAGGTCCATGCCCGCGTCCAGCGTGGCAGCGCGATAACGGCTCAGCGATGCCCAGTTGGCGTAGCCCCGGTTGACGGCCACCGAACCATGGGCGCCTGCGTGGGCCATCAGTGTGGCGACATCGACCAGGGCTTCCTGGCTGCGGAAGCGTTGGCTGGCATAGCTGCCGGGTCCGTGCTGCTCGTCATAGAGAGCACCGTGAAGGTTCTCGAGGTCCCAGTAGATCGCGATGGACGGCGCGACGGGGCTGACAGTGGGTGCGTGTTCAAAGTGAGGGTAGGCGTTCATGGCGGGTTTGGCTCCGATCGGGTGCAAGGAAGATTGCAGCGCCATCGAGGCGGCTGCGACGCGCCCCCGTCCAGCTCTAGGTGAGAAGGTGGTGGGGCGTGAAGCCATGTTCAGGACTTGGCAGACCGACAGGCCCACAAAGTCTGGAAAAGCGGCAGAGCGCTTTTCACTGCCTTATGGGCGACCGTTGCGTCGTCATTCCGCAGGTGTCTGCGCGGCATCTGACCGACCGGTATGCCACCAGCGAGAGTTGGGCGTCAGGACCCCTGGGTGGTGCCGTTGCCTTTCGGGCGCCTGGGTTGCGCACGCGTGTGCTGGTGCGACAGCTGATGGAGAAGTTGTCGCCCTTGCTCCCTCAGTTCCTCGTTCACGTTCTTCAGCGCAAAGTTGTCCCTCGTCAGAACCTCGCACTGCACGCGGCGATCCTCTGCAATCTGCTCCGCTTTGGCGAGATCAAGGGTGAGCTTGTCGACCTGCCGAAGCTGAAAACGCAACTCGGTGCACTGGTCACCGATCTCCGCGACCCGCGTCAGCAGGTCATCACGCTTTGCCTCGAGTTTCTGGCTGATTGCAATCGATGAAGCCAGCGCTTGCTCGGCCTGTTCGATCAAGGAATCGGTCCTCTGCTTTGCGTGATCGATGTCCGCGAGGTTCTCCCGCACGGCAGCCGTCCAGACCGCCTCGACGAAGATCTTCGCCCTGATTTCGACCGAATCCGGAACGGGCTTGGCTGGAGGACGCGAAGACTGCCTCCAAGACTCAAGGTGCGGCCCGACGGTGCCATTGCTCCCTCCACCCAGCGCCGCGATGACGAGTTCGTAAGTCGGGTCGATCCCGCGCGCCCAGAGCGCATCTGCGGCGGCGTACACGGCCGCCTTGGTTGCGATAGCTTTCGACATTTTCGGTTCTCCAAATTCGATGTTCAAGGGGCGGCAGTCATTGCGACAGTCCCGACAGTTATCCGACAGTGCCGACAGTCGTGTGCTGGATCGATCGGCCGGGTATCAGGCTGCAGGTCTTTATGGGCTGTTGAGCTTTGCCGCCAGCGCCGCGGTTTGCTTGACCCGCTGTGCCGGCCAGCCCGTCCGGAATTTGCCCCCGACTTTCTTGACGTGATCCCGCACGATTTCAGCCGCCTTGGCGAGCCTGTCGTAGTCCAACGGTGGCTTGACGCTGCGCTCCAGGGCATCCTTCAGCGCGAGGATTGGATACTCTTGGCCCATTCGGGCGAGGTCCGCCCGCGTGTAGACCGTCACGTGGACGCTGCGCGCTTGCTCTTCGGTTATCCGCTTCGTCCTGACCGCGTGTTCCTGTGCCTGGTGGCCGGCAATCTGCATCGCATGAG
>JBBQAI010000005.1:0-79747 GCA_038316205.1 Burkholderiales bacterium | reverse complement strand
TGGTGACGTGCGTGTGTTGGGCGCTAACGCGATGGTCGCCGACGGCGCGCGCTATGGCGGTCCGTTTTCTTTGGCCCGTTTGATGGGGCAAAACATCTGCCACCAAGCAGCCTTTACCAAGCGCGCTGCCTTCGATGAATTGGGTGCTTACGCACTGCGCTACCGCTTGTGGGCGGACTGGGACTTTGCACAGCGACTCTTCGTCCGCTTGGCAACGCAGTGGGTCGATGTGGTCGTGGCGGACTATGCGGCCACGGGCATGAGTTCAGGGGCGCAGGACCTTGTGTTTCAGGCAGAAAGACGCGCCCGACTGTTTGCCTTGTGGCGCGCCCGACCCTGGAGCCTGGAGGTGCCGAAAGCTGTATTGAGGCAGGCGTATTGGGATTGGCGCAAGCCGCGCGGCAATTGAAACAGCAAAGCGCCACCTGACGACTAAATTACGTAGGAACCAAACATGAATTCACTAAAGAACACGCTTCGTGGATTGCTTCGCAAGTGGGATCGCGACATTTTTCAAGTGAGTGCACTGGAATTCACCCACTCGATCATGCGCAAGCAAAAATTGTTGCAGGAACAAAAGATCGACCTGGTCCTGGACGTGGGCGCGAATGAAGGGCAGTTTGGAACGTTCTTGCGTCACCACGTGGGCTATGCGGGTGACATCGTCTCCTATGAACCTTTGACTTCGGCTTTTGGCATCCTGACCAAGCGCGCCGACGGCGATGAACGTTGGAAGCCAATCAATCTGGCATTGGGTGCCGAGCCTGGAAATGCCGCGATCCATATTGCAGGCAATTCGCAAAGCAGTTCGCTACTTGGCATGCTCGACCAGCATCGCGAGTCTGCGCCCAGCGCCGTTTATGTTGGAACTGAAACGATCCGTGTGTCCACGCTCGATCTTGAAGGGCCAGCCCTGGGCATCGCAAATCACAATGTATACTTGAAGATCGACACGCAGGGCTTCGAACGCAGTGTACTAGACGGCGCAGCAGCTTCACTGGCCCACATCGGAACCATTGAATTAGAGATGTCCTTTGTACCGCTGTACGAAGGCCAGACGCTGTTCGCCGAACTGAACCAGCACCTGCGCAGCCTAGGCTACGTCATGATCAGCATCGAACCCATGTTTTGCGATCCAAAATCGGGCGAAATTCTTCAGGCGGATGTGGTCTTCAAGCGCCGTTCGCCTGTGTAAAAAAAAGGGCAGAAATCCTCCGCCCGCTGGCATTTCCTCTTTCTCGTTTCAGGATCCGCGGATGTTTGTTCGCCTTCACGAAAACATCAGGCTGTTCGCGTTGTCACCTGTTCACAAGGATTGGCGTTACGCGGTACTTCTTGCGTGGCTCGGATCGCTCGGTGTCTTAGCTTTGGGTTCGTTATTCATGCCCTATCAGCAGATTTTGGCGGCTTTGGGGGTTCCGCCAATTACGCCCATATTTGCTGATCTTCGGGCAGTACTGGGTGGATTTGAAGCGAGCCGTTTGGGGTATGACGTGCTGTTTGAGATCCCAAAAAATCTCTACGTCGAAGGTCGACTTATTTATCCGCGGTTATGGATGCAGTTGGAATGGCTGGGCCTTGGCCTGCATCACGCGAACTTACTAGGCATTTTGGGTGCATTCGGCTTCGTTCTGGCCACACTTTCACTGGTCGGCCGCCTGAACCGGTACGAAGCCCTGGTGTACGCGCTCGTACTGTGCTCGCCGACTGCGTTGTTGCTTTTCGAGCGCGGTAATGTGGATATAGTTTTGTATTTGCTGTTGTTCCTCTCGCTGTTGGCTGTCAGCCGCCGCAATGGGTACATTCGCTTTTTAGGTTATCTGCTGATTTTGCTGCCAAGTTGCCTGAAGCTATTGCCCATCTTGACCTTGAGCATGGCCCTCAAGGAAACCCGAGCGCGTTTCCTTCTTTGCACGATCGGCCTTATGGCGGCCTTCCTGGCTTATATGCAGCTGGTCAAAGAAGAGATGAAGATCATCCGTTCGTTCTATGGTGGCACCGGCGGCGACCATGCCTTCGGCGCGAAGGTCATCTACTGGGATGTGTTCAAGGCCCTGAAGACGCTGGCGCACGACCAAGTGTCCGGTCAAGGCGCTCAGTTTGCCGCTGGCGTGGTCGTCACTGTTGCCTTGGTTTGCGTTCTCGCTTTGGGCGTGTCTGCGTGGTGTGCATTTCGGCAGTTTGGAAATTGGGGCCGAAGCGCGCCGGCACTGGCAATGGCTCCAGGTCGGGGCGCAACATCCTCACCAGCCCTGGATGCCTTTCGAGCCGGCGCTAGTTTGTATATTTTCACGTTCGTGTTGGGTGTGGTTTTCGACTATAAATTGATGTTCTTGCTGCTGACGATGCCGCAAATGCTGCTTTGGATCAAAACTGACAGGCGTTTGGGCCCGGTGTCCAGCCTGGCTTTGCTGGGTGTAGTCGCGACCTGCTACATGAGTCCGCTGCTCTACCGCTGGACTGTGGATGAACTTGTCAATTGGATGCTTTGGGCTTACATGCTCTATGCCTTCATCCTGACCTTGCCACAGTGGGTTCGCGCGTTGGCCTACCCCATCTGGACCGGCCTCATGGGTCTACTTCCCCGCCAAGGACGACCCGAAACGCGCTAAGTTTTGTGCCGCAATTCATCGGCTTGGTGTGATGGTTCATGTTTTGGTTGTCGTCACCACGCCGGTGGTTGCGACGTTCGCTCACGTCACTGCTACGCTTGGGCGGTGCGAGCTGGTCGGGCTTCAGCGCGCGTCACATCCCACCCACACTTTAAATTGGTAAGCGATGAAAGCCTCTACCCCCATTTCAAGCGATGACGTTTTGCGTGCCCGCAAGCGGCTTCTGCGCATGCATTTCGAAGCGGGCGTTGGCCACATCGGCGGCAATCTGTCGTCGCTGGATGCCATGCTCGTGGCTTTCCATGAATTCCTGCGGCCGCAAGATCGCTTTATCCTGTCCAAGGGCCATTCCGCTGGTGCGCTGTATACCGCGCTGTGGAGCATCGGCCGCCTTAGCGATGACGATCTGACCCAGTTCCACAAGGACAACACCTTGTTGGCCGGTCACCCGCCAGCAGCCGGTATCCCCGACATCCCCTTCGCCACCGGCAGCCTCGGCCATGGCTTGTCTTTGGCGGCCGGCACGGCGCTGGCCATGCGCTTCAAGGGCGGCGACGCCCGCACCATCTGCCTGACCTCTGACGGCGAATGGCAGGAAGGCTCCACCTGGGAAGCGTTGATCTTCGCCGCGCACCACAAGCTGGGCAATCTGTCGGTACTGGTGGACCACAACCAGCTGCAGGGCTTTGGGGGCACCACCGAAGTGGCTTCGATGGCGCCGCTGTGGGAGAAGCTGGCCGGCTTCGATGTCGAGGTGCGCGTCATCGACGGCCATGACCTCGGTGCCATCCGCACATCGTTGGCCGCGCCCACGGCCCGACCGACCTTCACCATGCTGCGCACCGTCAAGGGCAAGGGCGTCAGCTTCCTGGAAAACCGCATGGATTCGCATTACCTGCCGCTGCGTGAAGCGCAGTACCACGCTGCCCTGGCCGAATTGGAGGCCGCATGAGAATCCAGTTTTGCGACGCCATGCTGGCGCGGGCCACCGTCCCAAACATGATGTTCCTGACGGGTGACCTGGGCTTCATGGCGCTGGAGCCGCTGCAGGCTGCCATGGGCCCGCGCTTCATCAATGCCGGTGTTTCCGAGCAAAACATGATTTCGGTGGCCGCCGGCATGGCGCGCCAGGGCTTCGAAGTCTGGGCCTACAGCATCGCGCCGTTTTGCTATGCGCGGCCCTTCGAGCAGATCCGTAACGACGTCACCTTCCACAAGCTGCCCGTCAAGTTGGTGGGTAACGGTGGCGGCTATGGCTACGGCGTGATGGGCCCCACGCACCACGCGATTGAGGATTACGGCGTTCTGCTGTGCTTGCCGAATATGGCTGTTTACGCGCCAGTATTTGATGAAGACCTGGGCGCTGTGGTGCCGCGCGCTGGCGATTCAAACCGTGCTGCTTATCTGCGCCTGGGTCGTGGTGAAAAGCCCAAGGGCTACACCGTTCCCGTCTATGCACCCTGGCGCCAACTGACCCATGGTGATGGGCCGGTGGTCATTGCCGTCGGCGCGCTGGCGGGCAGCTACATCGAAGCGTTCCAGGCACTGGTCCCTGCTCAACGCCCTTGCCTTTGGGCCCTGGCTGAATTATCGCTGGACCTGAACCCCATGCCGGCTGCATTGCTGGCGCAGATCGGCGCCGGGCGCGCGCTGTGCGTGGCTGAAGAGCATGTGCGGCGCGGCGGTGTGGGTTCTGAGCTGGCCCTGTGGTTGGCCGACCAAGGCATCAGCGTGCCACGTTTCGTTCACTTGTATGCCCGAGCCCACCACTACGAGCGCTATGGCTCGCAGGTTTTTCTGCGTCAGCAGTCGGGGCTGGACCCGGCCAGCATGTTGGCCGCACTGGCCGGCGCCTGAATGGATCCTCAACGCATGTCGGACCTTGACAACCACATCCGCGCCCTGCGCGGCCCCATCTTGGTAACCGGCGCATCAGGGTTCATCGGCGCCAACCTGTTCCACGCCATTGCGCGCGTGCGCAGCGACGTGTACGCCGCCGTGCGCCGCGGCAAGAACTGGCGCCTGGACGACGTCAAGGACGAGCAGCTAGTTGCGGTTGATCTGACCGATTTTTCGGCCACCAAGAACATGGTCAACGGCCTGCACCCGCAGACCGTCTTCGACTGCGCAGCCTATGGCGCCTATTCCTTCGAGAAAGACGGCGGGCTGATCTACCAGACGAATTTTCAGTCCATTGTGAACTTGGTTGGCCTGTTGCAAGACCAACCCTTCGCGGCCTTCATACACGCCGGCAGTTCGTCCGAATACGGCACCAACTGCAGCGCGCCGGCTGAAGCCGCCGTTTGCGAACCGAACAGCCATTACGCCGTCAGCAAGGTGGCCGTTGCCAGCTATCTGCGCTTCATGGGCCAGCAGCACGGATTCCCCTGCGCCAATCTGCGGCTGTATGCGGTGTACGGTCCGTATGAAGACACCTCGCGGCTGATCCCGACGCTGCTGCGCAAGGCCATTGCCGGCGAACTGCCGCCCTTCGTTGACCCGCGCACCTCACGCGATTTCATCCACATCGACGACACCATTGCCGCCTTCGTCAAATCCGCCACGGCCATGCAGCCGGCCATTTACGGTGACAGCTTCAATATCGGCACAGGCCATCGCACCACCATCGCCGAACTGGCCGAAACGACGAGGCGTATTTTTGATGTCAGCGCCGAACCCAAGTTCGGCACCATGGAGGGTCGCGCCTGGGATTTGGCCGATTGGTATTCTGACCCTCGCAAGGCCCACGAAAAGCTGGGCTGGAAGGCCGAAGTCACCCTCGAAGAGGGTCTGCGCCGCACGGCCGAATGGGTGCGCACGCTGACCGATGCGGAACACGCCGCCGCCACCAAGCGCGACCCGAACGCCCGCAAGCGCAGCGTCACAGCCATCATTGCCTGCTACAAAGACGGTCAAGCCATACCGGTGATGCACCAGCGATTGACGGCCACCTTCCGCAAGCTGGACATTGACTACGAAATCATCTTCGTCAACGACTGCAGCCCTGACGACAGTGCTAAGGTGATACGCGACATCAGCGAACGCGATTCGCATGTGTTGGGTATCACCCATTCGCGCAATTTCGGCTCGCAGATGGCGTTTCGCAGCGGCATGGAGTTGTGTACCAAAGACAGCGTGGTTTTGCTCGACGGAGACCTGCAAGACCCGCCTGAATTGATCGAGCAGTTCTACGCGCAGTGGGAGGCCGGCTGGGACGTCGTCTACGGCCGCCGCATCAAACGTGAGATGCCCTTCATGTGGGGGCTGATGTACAAACTTTTCTACCGAATCTTTGCGCGCTTCAGCTACATCAAGATCCCGCACGACGCGGGCGACTTCTCACTGATGGACAGGCGCGTGGTGGGTTGGTTGCTGAACTGCCCCGAACGCGACTTGTTCGTGCGCGGCCTGCGTGCCTATGTGGGTTTCAAGCAGACCGGGGTGGATTACATCCGTCCTGAGCGCATGTTTGGCGTGTCGACGAACAACCTGTTGAAGAACATCGAGTGGGCGAAGAAAGGCATCTTCTCGTTCAGTGACACGCCACTGACGATGTTGACGACGGCAGGCATAGTGGCTTTGGCACTTTCGGCGGTGCTGGCTGTGGTGACAGTGTTGCTGAAACTGATTTACCCGGACATCGCCGCCCAAGGCGCCACGACATTGCAGATACTGATTCTGATGTTTGGTTCGGCCAATCTGTTCGCGGTCGGGCTGGTGGGCGAATACGTGGCCAAAATCATGGCCGAGGTGAAAGGCCGTCCACGCATGATCCGCTCGGCCTTGATACGCAATGGCGTTACCACTGAACTGCTGCCGGATGGGAAAGCACGTTGAGATGACGAATGAAACACGTAATTGCCCTGTTTGCGGCACGCCTCCTCGAGGTGCATCGGTATTCGTGGAGCGGACCATCGACCCCCGAAAGCTAACTGGATTCAGCTTTGCCTCGCGCAAGGACCCGGAGTACATGAGTCATCGAATGGTGTGCTGCCCGGGTTGCGAGTTAGTCTACGTCGATACCCCGCCTCGCCAAGATGAGTTGGCTCACGCATACCACCAAGCCGAGTACGACAGTTCCGAGGAGGCCGACGACGCTGCTCGGGCCTACATTTACGCAATAGGTTCGACCCTGGCAAAACTTAAATCGCGCGGCAGTGTCCTCGAGATTGGCACCGGTACCGGAGTCTTTCTCGAACATTTGAAACGAGCAGGATTTCAAACCTTGGTCGGTGTTGAGCCATCGCGTGCGGCTATCGTGGCGGCCCCTGAACACCGACAAGCCTGGATCCGCGAGAGCATCTTTGTCGAATCGGAATTCGAGCCGGCCTCCTTCGATCTGATCTGTTGTTTTATGACTATGGAGCACGTGCTTGACCCTGGACAGCTTGCAGATTCCGCCATGCGATTGCTGCGGCCCGGTGGGGCGTTCGTCACAGTAACTCATGATTACCGAAGCCGAGTCAATCGCATACTCGGTCGGCGGTCGCCGATCATTGACGTTGAACACCTGCAACTTTTTTCTTCTGCCAGTGCCAAACGTCTCTTTGAAAGTCGTGGATTTGAAGACGTTCAGGTGCAGGCGTTCGTGAACAGCTATGCACTTGGCTACTGGCTGCGCTTATTGCCGCTGCCCAGCGCTCTCAAGTCCATTGTCCAGCGAATGGCAGCGGCCACTGGACTGACCCGCATGAAATTGGGCTTCAATGTCGGAAACATCATTACCGCTGGGTTTCGTCGAGCGTGAATGAGGTTTTTTGCCCGTGCGCCACGATGAGGTTGCCGTGGAACTGAAGCCAGAATCGCTTGCACCCGATGAAGATTCGGGCAGCCTGCGCTTCCTGCGCTTCTTGTTTGCGGGTGGCCTGAATACGGCTTTCGGCCTCTCGGTTTATAGCGCATCCATCCTCATTGGCGTCCCCGTTTGGGCTGCCCTGTTGATCGCCAACGTCACCGGCGTCGCTTTCAATTTCCTGACCACAGGCGCCTATGCCTTCCGGAGCCGGCTGCTCAACCGATTTCCTCGTTTTGCCAGCGCCTACCTGGTGATCTACCTGGTCAACTGGGCATTGATTCGGTGGTTGGGGCTGTGGGTTCCCAATCCGATCGTCGCACAGGCCATCTTGACCGTTCCGATGGCACTGTTGTCCTACGTCATCATGGCGCGGTGGGTGTTTGGGCCGCGCGAGCCAACCGTGCACCGCTGAGGCATTCGTTCGCCAGTTTTAGGTGAAGCGCCTCAGGCTGCCGCAAGCACGATCGCGCCGTTCAGTGCCTTGGCGGCCGCCTAAGCGGCGTCAGCGCCCCGCACTGCTTCATATGGCCTTGCCGCCCACCCTGCGGGGCGCGGCACCGAATCGGGGATTTGCGCCAAATCCCTTGCGCCAGGTTTCCAGGTTGGTGAGATTGGCGTTCACGGTATTCCAGGCGGCTTCTGAGCCTGGGATACCGCGTTCGACCGCAGCGGCAAATGCAGCCCACCAGGCCGAGATGTAGTAGTAGCCCGTGCTGCCGCCGCCGGCCACACCTTCACCAAAGAAATGCACATAGTCGGCACTGTCGCCGTCGCGCATGAACCAGGTTCCAGCTACCGAGGGCGGCGGTGCAGACACCAGTTTGGCCATGCAATCAGCCCAATTTGTTGGCAGCTTGCCGCTGCTGTCGGTCGGAAACAGTTGCTGGTAGGGGATGTAGCGCCAGCCGCCATTGGGTTGCTCGTTCACCCACCGCACAGGAAAAGACGCGACCCAGTCAGCAACCGTTTCAAGCGCTGTTTGTTCGACACCTTGCAGCAGCTTGACCGCTGCCGCTTTGTGCAGCTCTGGAATCAGGAAATGGGTCTGCCAAGAGGGCCATTGCCAGTTGTTGGCCGGAAGACCATCGAGGTTGTTCGGTCCAACCGCCCAGGGCACACCAAGTGCAATAGCAGGCTGCTTTTTCATCCACGCCTGCCAGTAAATCCGATTGAGGTTGAGCCACCGTTTGCCACCTTCTCGCCATGAACCATCGGGCGACAGGAAGGTAGCATGCACAAGGCTGCGCAGGCACCAAGCGCGGCCGCGAGGCTGGTAAAAATAGCCGTAGACCCCGGTGCTGTCGGTGATTCCTGTATCCGTCCAATACGACATGTTGGGTGAACCCATCCCGCCCGCTGACCAGGTCGAATTCCACACCACGATGCGTTGCGCCACTTCGATGTAAATCGGTGACGGCCGGCATGCGAATGCCAGCAAGCCGGCGGCTGGGTGGTGAGCCACCTCCCACGTTCGCAAGTCAGTGGGATTGGTTGTCTTCGGCCAATTCGACTGCTGGTCGTAGCCGACCAATTGCGCCGCGTCCGGCACCAGCCCGGTATTGGTGTCGCGGTAGCTCACGTTGTAACTCAGCACGGCCAGGGCATTGGTTTCCACCGCGCGCGCTGCCAGGGGGCTGCCCGATTGCAGGAAGTGCGCGTCCCACAGAGTGATCGGGCCGATTTCGGGGTGGTCGCCGGCGCCGCCCATGTAGACGGCCCGCATGCGCGCTGCCGTCCACGGCACATAAGTGTCGGCGGCGTACTCTGACATGTCACCGCCGGGTTGGTCCACCCTGAACAGTACCGGGTGCTTTTGCAGATCGGTGTGCAATTGCGTGGTGAACAAGCCAGGGTCGCCGCCAACCCAGGCGCTGGCGTACCAGGCGCGGAAAGCGGTGTGGGTGCCTTCCGGTGCCTCGCTGCTGCGGGCAGAACCAGCCGCCACGCCGTTGACATAGGCCACACCGTCATAGGCGGCGTCGGCAGGTTTGACGGGCGCAGCCGTGACCATGCGGGCGTTCTCGACAACGATTTCAACCAACGCCCGGCCGCCCGCGTAGGCGTGAATGTCCACCAGCGCCTCCAGCGTGGAGTGGCCCGGTGCGCGCAGCCGGTAGCGCGCACAGATGACTTTTGCATTCGCCCACCAAATACGCTCGGGCGATGAGAAATCAGTCAATTGCGCCACACCCAAAACGCCGAAATCAACTTTGACCGCATTAACGGACTTGCCGACGCTGGCCGCCGTTAGAACCGGCAGCGCAGTGACCGGCGTGCCCAATTGCAAACGCACCACGGCAGTTTCGCCCTTGGCCGCCGCGGTGGTGCCAGCCACCACCATCACGGCCGCTGAGCCGTCGTTCCAGTGCGACAGCACGCTGCAGACCGCGGTGGCGTCGTCAGGAGAAACCAGGGTCTGACCGGCAGGGACTTGGCCTTCCAGCGGAAAGACCGAACTGGCGTAGTTGCGACTGCCGTCGGCGGACGAATGCACGCTCAACCGCGTGACCACCACCGTCGGTGCGGGGGGCACCGGGGGCGCGGCGACGTTGGTCGGCACATTTTTGGTCGGGTTGTCGGCTACGGCCTCCGGCGTACCAGTGCCGCTGCCGCCACCTCCACAGGCTGGCAGGCCCACGGTGCTGAGCGCAAGGGCTGTGGCGTTGACGAAGCGTCGGCGTGAAAGCTGTTCGGGGTTCATGGATGCTGGGCCTGTTCGAGAGTGTGTTTCACGCATGACCGCAGGCAGGTCGAAGCCGTAGTGCGGTGATGCCGAGGTGGTGCCGCGCGTTCAACGGCAAATGGTTTCTTCGGCTGAGTTTGTTGGCGCTTAAGGCGCATACCTGCGTCCGTCTGCGTCAGTTGTGTCAGCCCGTTGCAGGCCAGAGCAATTGGCGCCAGGCGCACGGCTGGCGTGACTTGTTCACCGTCGGTGTCTGGGGTCTGCCTACCGGGCTGTGCAAAACTAGCTGCGACCCGACTTGTGTCGTCCGCCACGCCCGCATGGCTTCCTACAGAAACGCCAGAGTCCATGAGATAGACCTGCTGAGGTTCAGCGCCGCCTTGATGGTGGTGCTGTTCCATTACGCGTTTCGCGGCCACGCGGCCAACAACATGTCCAGCATGCCCTACCCGGCGCTGGCGCCAATTGCCCGTTACGGCTACCTGGGTGTTGACCTGTTCTTCATGATCAGTGGTTTCGTCATTTCAATGACGGCCTCGAATGGCGACTGGCGGGCTTTTTTGACGTCACGCATCGTCAGGCTGTATCCGGCGTATTGGGCCTGCTGCACGCTGACGTTTCTGCTCACGCTGGCCATCGGTGCACCGCGTTTTGAAGTTGGCCTGGGCCAGTACTTGGTCAACCTGACCATGCTGCAGGATTTTTTCAACGTGGAGCATGTGGACGGCGTCTATTGGTCGCTGGTGGTCGAACTGAAGTTCTACGCCCTGGTGCTGATCGTTTTGTTGCTTGGCAAAATCCAGCAAATGCAACGTTGGCTGGCGTTGTGGCTGCTGCTATCGGCTGCGCTGGAATTCTTGCCTGCGTTGCTGCCGGCACCGGTGCCGGGTTTGTGGCGAGTCAGTTCGCTCTTGATTGCTGACTATTCGGCCTACTTCATTGCCGGCGCCACTTGTTATGCACTGCATGCGCAGGGGCCTAGCTTGCAGCGCTGGGCGCTGCTGGCGGGTTCACTGCTGCTGGCGCTGCACCAATCGGTGGGCCGTGCAACCGGCGTGGCCCGCCATTACGGCGCTGCTGTGGATGTTTCGGTGGCGCTTGCCATGGTCACGGCTTTCTTTGGGCTCATGCTGCTGGTCAGTTTCCGGCGCAGTGGGTTCCTGGGCCGTCGGGATTGGCAGTTGCTGGGCGCATTGACTTACCCGCTGTATTTGCTGCACCAGAACATCGGCTACATGATTTTCAATGCGGGTTACCCCGCCCTCAGCCCCCATGTACTGTTTTGGGGCGTGCTGGCGCTGATGATTCTGGCGGCCTGGGTGGTGCACGCAGGTGTCGAGAAAAAATTCGCGCCAGTCCTGAAACGCGCCGTTGCCGGCCTGCTTGCTCGCAGACGTGCGCCGGCTGGCCATGCGAATTGACAGCGCTTTGCCTTTCCCCACAACCCAAATGTTCGACAAAGTCTGCAACGCATGAACAGCCCGACGAGTGAAATGTCCGCCCAGCGGTCTGAACAGGCTCAGCCATTGCCCCCGTTGGTGCTGGACCTTGACGGCACCTTGACGTTCACCGACACGCTATTTGAATCGGTGCTGGTGCTGCTCAAACGCAACCCGCTGAACATTTTTCGCGTGCTGTTCTGGGCGCTGCAAGGGGCCTTGGTTTTGAAGCGGCGCACCGCCGAGCGGGTGAGCTTGAACGTGGCCACGCTGCCCTGGCGGCAAGACCTGGTCGATTGGGCCCGCGCGCAGCGCGCAGCTGGCCGCGAGGTGGTGCTGGCTACTGCTGCCCCGCGCAGCATTGCCGACGCCGTGGCGGTGCATCTGCAACTGTTTGATCTGGTGCTGGCGACTGACGGCCAGCGCAATCTCAAGGGTGCCAACAAGTTGGCCGCCATCCAGGCGGCCGTCGGCCCGCGTTTCGTCTACGCTGGCGACTGCGCGGCCGACCTGCCGATCTGGCGTGCCAGCGCAGCGGCCGTCATCGCCGGCGTGTCACCGAGCTTGCGCACACAGGTGTCGGCCCAGGTGCCGATCGAGGCCGAATTCACACGCAGCAACGCGGCCGGCTGGCGCCTGTGGCTGAAGGCCATACGCGCCCACCAGTGGATCAAGAATTTGCTGCTCTTCGTCCCCCTGTTCACCGCATTCGCTTTCACGCAGGGCGACAAGCTGCTGGCCGCCACTTTGACTTTCATCGGTTTTTCATTGGCGGCCTCAGGCACCTATGTGATGAACGACCTGTGGGATCTGGAAAGCGACCGCCTGCACCCGCGCAAACGCGAACGGGCCTTCGCCAGCGGGCGCATCGGCGTGCTGCACGGCGTGGTGGCTGCGGGCCTGCTGATTGCTGCCGGGCTGGCCGTGACGGCTGCCGTTTCCTGGCCTGCTGTGGGCATGCTGGCGGGTTATGTGCTGCTGACCACGGCCTACAGCTGGTGGCTGAAAAGCTATGTGTTAATCGACGTGCTGATGCTGGCCTTGCTTTACACCTACCGTGTGCTGGCCGGGGCCGTGGCCACCGCCATCCTGGTGTCGCCGTGGTTGCTGGCCTTCAGCATCTTCACCTTCTTCAGCCTGGCCCTGGTCAAGCGTTGTGCCGAATTGGTGAGCCTGCGGCAGACCGGCGCGGAAGCCGCACGCGGGCGCGACTACCGCGTGGCCGATCTGGTGGTGCTGTGGCCTTTTGGCGCTGCGGCCAGCATCTGCGCCATCGTGGTCTTCGGCCTGTACGTGGCCACGCCCGAGACGGCCGCGCGGTTTGCCCATCCGCAACTGTTGTGGCTGGTGGCGGTGGGCCTGTTTTACTGGTTCGGCCGTTTGTGGATCAAAACCGGCCGTGGCGAGATGCACGACGACCCCATCGTCTTTGCGCTGCGCGACCGCGGCAGCCGGCTCACGGTGCTGGCGATGGCCTTGGTCTTTGTGCTGGCCTATCTGGTTCGCTGACGCTCACGGCAACGCGGCAGCAGTCACACCGCCGCCGCTCGCGCGGCTTGCTGCGCGTGCAAACGCCGCAGCAGCCAGGCGCGAGCGGGCAGCTCGACACCCCGGTAAGTCAGCCAGGCAAAGGGCAACACGATCAGTGTGCCGAGCAACGCCGCCAGCATGGCTTGCGGGGCCGTCAATGGGGCCGGGTGCCAGTACTGCAGCGGCACAGGCAGGCCGATGCAGAACAGGTAGTGGATCAGGTACAGCGAGTACGAGATCACGCCCAGCAGGTGCAGGGCGGGGTGCTGGAGCCAGGCCGTGGCGCGGCCCCTGTTGCTGGCGGCGGCGGCCACCACCAACGGGAAGCTCAAGGCGGTCAGCAGGTCGATGCGAAGCAGCGCCAGCACGGGGCACAGCAACAGCACCGCTGCCGTGATGCGGTCGCGCGCTATCCAGGCGGCAAAGCCCGGGTGTTGCAAGGCCCGAAAGCTCAGCATGCCCAGCGTGAATTCGGTCATGCAGCGGATCAAGCCGTCGGGCGGTATCTCGGTGCCCAGGCCAAGGCGCGGCTGGGTCAGCGCCAGCGCCAGCAGGCCCGCCAGCGCGACGGCTGCGGTGGCGCCCGTGACCCAGCGCCGCTTGCTGAAGGCCCCGTGGATCAGCAGTGGAAAGCTGAAGTAGGCGACGAATTCAACGCTCACCGACCATGAAGGGCCGTTGATGTTGGTGCCGGTGATGATGCCTTGCAGCATCAAATAGTTCGCCAGCACATCGGCTGCCGTGCGGTCAGCCGCGAAGAACAGGTTGTGGCCCGCCCAGCGCGTGCTGGCCCAGGCCAGCAGCAGCACCACCGTCACCACAAAAAATCTGCAGCGGCAACAAGCGGATGGCGCGCTTTTGCAAAAACGGCTTGTAGGCCTGCCAGCCTTGCTGCTGAAAGGCCTGCAAATACGTGTAGCACATGATGTAGCCGCTGAGCACGAAGAAGAAGTCGACGGCCATGTAGCCATGCGGCACCAGCGAAGGGATGGTGCTGTCGCACAGCCGTTGCGCCGTGACCGAAAAATGCTGCAGCACCACGGCCATCGCGGCGATGCCGCGCAAAGAGGTCAGGCTCTTGATTTCTTGCATGTGCGGGTGTTCGGCGGGCGGGCGGGCGAGCGCGGTTGCAAGTGCTAGCGCGGCGCGAAGGGCGCGGCGCTTACAGCGCCCGGCTGCTGCCGCAAGAAGTCTCCCATTTCGCGGTACAAGCCGAGGTTGTTGGCCGCCGTCAGCAGCACCAGCACGGCGGCATAAGCCCGCACGCGCACGGCGGCGTAACGCCGAAGCGCGCAACCGTAGCCCATCGCCAGCACCGCGAACAAAGCAAAGCTGGTGTGCGGCCCGTAGATGAAGACGCTACCCCGGTACTGCCACGAGGCATGCAGGGCGATGTTGATCAGCAGCCAGATGCCGACCACGAGCAGCAGCCGCCGCAGGCTTTGGACCCGCCAGGCCCAGGCCACGCTGAGCACCATCGCCAGCGTCC
Organism: Burkholderiales bacterium; assembly: GCA_038316205.1. Taxonomy (GTDB): domain Bacteria; phylum Pseudomonadota; class Gammaproteobacteria; order Burkholderiales; family Burkholderiaceae_C; genus Rubrivivax. The sequence continues at coordinate 65,199 of JBBQAI010000005.1, read as the reverse complement.
ACAGCGCCAGTGCCGTGCCCCCGATGGCACTGAACTGGAAGCTGCGGAAATCCAGCATCGGGTGCGAGTCGGGTGCCGCCAGTTGCACGGTGCTCAGGGCCGGCGCAACAAAGCTGTACAGCACAAAGGTGCAGACCACCATCGCCAGGCTGGCGGTCTCGCCGCGCGCCATGTTGATGGTCCACCAGACATGCTGTGGCGTTGAACCCGCAGCCGCCAGCAACTGCGGTGCGTAGATCGCCGCGCTGGCCACCACCACGGCTGCCATGGCCGCGCAAGCCAGCAGCCAGGTGCGCGCTTCCAGGGCCAGCCAGCGCCGCCAAGGCATGCGCTGCCACGACATCACCGCCGACGAGACGAGGTTCAAGCCCGCATTGGTGACGGTGAAGCCCAGGTTGAGAAACAGTGACGCGGCGGCGCGGGGGCCTGAGGTCAACGGCTGCCCGCCGCGCTGTGCCAGCCACACAAAGTGCAGCCCGATGCCGCACAAGGCAAAGCCAAAGGTCTCTGGGATGACACCCAACAACAGCGGGTGGATGGACGTGGCGTAACCCAGCGCCAGCAGCACACGGTCGGTTTCAGTGGCGCACCACACCGCTGCCAGCGCATAGGCCAGGGCGGTTGCCACGCCTGCGCACAGGGCTGTCAGTGCCATCAGCGCCAGCGCCGGTGTGCCCGCCACCGGCAGCAGCGCCAGGCACAACGGGCGGGTGGCCAGGCTCAGGGCGTGGCGGCCCAGAAAGGACAGGTCCACGTCCTGCGTCACATCAGCACCTAGCGTGCACCAACCACCCAGAAAGCGCGATGCGTCGTAGTCGAAAACCCAATTGAAGGATTGCAAGAGCACGGTGTGGATCAGCGCACCACCGTGGGCGAAATGAAAGGCGGCCACGGCCAGGCACAGCAGCAGCGCGACGGCGGCGCTGCGGCGGCCGAAAGGTGCGGGCAGCGTGTCGGCAACCAGCGGCTGCGGTGCAGGGGAGATGGGCAGCATGGTCAGTGTGGTTTGAACGTTAGCTGGTGGAACTCGGGCGTTTGAAGACGGCACCGTGCATGTCTTCGAACCAACCGCGCCAGAGTCTCTTGCGACGCTCGGTCACGGCGGCCAGCGCGAAAACGGCCAGCAAGGTGCCGCTGAAAACCAGCACCCGGCTGCGTGCGTCTTCGGCGGGCCAGGGCATGCAGGCCAGCAGAAACTGGGCGATAGAAAAGTGGCACAGGTACAGCGTGAAGGTGGCGCCGGCCACCCAGCGTATAGCCGTGGCGTGCCGCAGCAACATCGCGCCCAATGCCGGTGCCGCCGCGTTGAAGCCGACGATGTTGGCAGTGAAGCAGATGCCGATGACATAGTCCTGCAGCACCTGGTGGCGCTTGAACACCGCGTTGACGGGCAAGTCGGGTCGGCCCCAGTGCAGCACGGCCACTTCGTACAGCAGCCAGACCGCCAGCGATCCGAAAAACAGCTGCCGGCCGCGTTGCACCGACAGAACATGGCGTTGGGTGTAGCGGTAGGCGGCGACACCCATCAACCAGATCGGCAGCAAGAGCACGATGGCCGGCCCCGCCACCAGCAGCGCCAGCGCCACCGCGGCCACACGCCAGCGCGCCGGCGCGTACAAGGCCAGGCCGAAGATCACGTAGTAGGGCACTTCATAGCCCATCGACCAGTAGGCCGCGTTGGAGCCTTGCACCACGTTCAAGGCCCACAGCTCGTTGCAAAAGCTCAGGCCCGCGAAGAAGCGCCACAGCGTGTGGTCCGGCACATAGCCCCAGCCCGCGCTGTACAGCTCCGGTTGAAGCCGGCTGCCGATGGCGTCGAGTACCACGGTCAACAGCAGCGCCGGCACGGCCACCGAATAGATGCGCGCGGCACGGCTGATGGCATAGGTGGCGGCGTCGCGCTCACGCGTGCTGGTGGCGTAGGCGATGACAAAGCCCGACAGCACGAAGAACACGGTCACCGCTTCGTACCCGTAGGGATTGAGTTGCCACAGAAAGCCGCCGCTCAGCCTGTGCAGCGCGAAGTGCGAGACGAAGACGACCAGCGCGGCGAAAAAGCGCACCACGTCCAGGTACAGCGACAACTCGGGTTTCATGCCCGACGGCGATGACGCTGGCAGAGCCGGTGCAGTCGTGTGGTTCACAGCTCGCGCCCCTGCCAGCCACCCAGCACCGCCGCCAGGTACACCGGGTACTTCCAGCGCAGCGGGTGCAAGCGCCAGGCGCGGCTGTAGCCCGCCAGCGCGCTGCGGCGGCGCCCTGCGTGCAATTCGCCGCGGGCGAAATCGGCGTGGTAGCGCGCCAGTTGGTGGTTGAACTGCTGCCGCGTGATGGTGCGCCCGTCGCGGCTGGATAAGCCGTGTTCGGCGGCCGTGCGTTCCAGCAGCCGGGTGCGGTAATCCACCGGCCGGTGGTAGCCGCTGCCCTGGCTGGCGTGCATGCGGTAGAGCGTGGTCGGGCGGCGCAATTGAATGAATTGAAATTCGCGCGCCACGCGCAGCCACAGGTCCCAGTCTTCGCTAAAAGGCAGGCTTTCGTCGAAGGTGCCGCAACGCTCGAAGACCTCGCGCCTGAACATCGAGGTGCTGGTCAGCATCCAGCAGTCCAGCAGGAACTGGTGGTGGATCCAGCCCGAAAAGTCGGGGTCGATGTCGTCGGGCGTGGCGCTGACATCGACGGACTCGGGGGCTGGAAAGCGGCCGTCCGTGGCGTTCGGAAACCATCGCTCGAAGGTGCTGAAGACAACCCCGGCCTCGGGGTGGCGGGCCATCTCTTCCAGCTGGCGCGGCAGCTTGTGCGGGTACCACCAGTCGTCGTGGTCGAGCAGGCAGATGTAGCTGCCGCGCGCCTCGGCGATGCCGCGGTTGCGCGCCTTGCAGACACCGCCGTTGGCCAGCTGGATGACGCGCAGGCGCGGGTCGTTCAAGCCTTGCGCGCAGGCGATGGCGATGGCCACGGTGTCGTCGGTGGAGCCGTCGTCCACCAGCAGCACTTCCAGGCCGTCAACCGGCTGGGCCAGCACGCTGGCCAGCGTCTGCCCGATGTAGGCCGCGCAGTTGTAGCCGGGGATGACGACGCTGACGGTCGTCATGGCGATGGCGATGGCGATGGCGTTGCCGGCTTGCCCCGCAAGGCGCGCAGCCAAACACCGGCCACCGCGCGCGCTGCACCCAGCAGGCCGCGCGGCGTGCGCAAGCGGTAGGCGACCAGACCCGTGCGCTCGCGCACTTCGCTCATCCACAGGCGCTTGTAGCCGTCGTCGCCGCTGAGGTAGTCCACCACCGTCACACGGTCTTGCTCGAAGGCGTGCTGCATCAACATGGCCGTCAACAGGCTGCCGGGCGATGTCTCTTTGTGGCCTTCGTCGTGGGCCAGTTTGTAGATGTCGGCGCGGCCGCCGGCCACCATCCACACCTGGGCCGCGACCGGCATATCACCCAGCCATGCGATGCCCAGGCGCAGCACGCCGCTGTGCGCGGCGGCGCGGATCAAACCGGGCATGAAGCGCGGGTGCGGCTCGGGGTCTTTCCAACTGGCGGCGTAGACGGTTTCGTAGGCCTGGATGGCGGCGTCCATGCGCTCGGTCTCGCCTTGCACCAGTTCCAGCCGGCCACCGCGTGCCGCAAAGCGTTTGCCCATGCGGGCCAGCGTCGTGCGCAGCTGGCCGTCACGCGCGGCCAGGTAGGCTGGCCAGCCGCTGGTGACGGGCAACAACCAGTTCTGGAAGGCGTGGAAACCGAACACCGCGCAGCCCTGGTTTTGCAGCGCGCGGCGCAGTGCGGTCTCGGCCAGCGAGCCGGCTTCCAGTGGTTCGAAGCGCAGGGTGTGCAGGTGCGGCGCGTCGCGCAGCAAGGCGGCCAGCAGGCCTTGCAGGGCGGCGGTGGCCTGCTCGGTGCTCAAGCCGTCGGCCAGCACCGGCGCGTAGCGCGTGGTGTAGTAGTTGCCCAGGGCCGTGACCCGCCCGCCTTGCTGGTACAGCAGCACTGGCAACACCGCCAGCACAGGTCCGGCGTCAAGCCCACCGTCATGCTGACCCGCACGCCAGATGCGCAACTGCGGCAGGGCGGCGCCGACATCGACGGTCTGCACGAAGTGGGTCCACCAGGCCGTGCTGCTTTGGAAGTCGGTGGCGCCGGCGGCGTCCAGCAGCGCGCGCACATCGTTGGGCAGGGCCGTGAAATCGCCGCACGTCTGAGCCGTGCCGGTGTGGCTGCCCGGCCCATCTCGCCGCTCGTGAGTGGCCGTGGCCATGGTCTTCAGCGCCAGGCTCACCGCAGGGTGGCGCTGCCGGTGCCTGTACCGCTGCTGATGCTGCGCAGCCAGTCCAGCGTCAGCGCCAGCACCTGTGGCCCGGTTTCGGCGTCGGAAAAGGTGTGGTCGGCGGTGGGCAAGTCGATGCGCCGTACGTGCGGCATGGCCAGTGCGCCGCGCCAGTGGCTGTCGCTGCCGGCGTGGCCGGCGAATTCGTGGGCGGTGACGTCGTCGCCCGACAGCAGCAGCAAGATGGGACCGTGAAAACCGCGCCAGCCCTCGGCCATGCGCGCAGCAAAATGCACGCTCTCGGCGCCACGTGAACGGCGCACCTGCTGTCGGGCGGTCTGGAAGTTGAGCCACCAGCCGCGCACGGCGCCCAGGCCCACGCTGCCACCGACCAGCTTGCGCCAGAAGCCGGGCTGCATCAGGCGCTGCACGTAGTAGTGGCGCAACGTGGCGCGGGCCAGGGTTTCGGGCGTGCGCACCCAGGGGTTCAGCAGCACCAGGCCGCTGATGCGCGGGTCGTGGGTCTGCTGCAGATAAAGCAGAGCCGCCGAGGCACCGTCGCACAAGCCCCACAGCACCACGCGCTGCACCTCGGGGCGCTGGCGCTGCAGTTCGCCGACAGCGGCGGCGATGTCGTCGTGCAACTGTTCGAAGCCGGCCGGCGTGCCGCTGCTGTCGCCCATGCCGCGCACATCGAAGCGCAACACGGCATGGCCCTGCGCGGCCAGGTGGCGGGCCAGTTGCACGAAGTGGCGGTGGCTGCCGGTGCGCACCTGCGGGCCGCCGACCACGACCAGCATCGCGGTGGGGTGCGCGGCGCCTGCAGGTGCTGATAGCACGCCGACCAGCGTGTCGTCGTCCAGGGCGAAGACCAGCGGGGTGTCGATGACAGGTTGGGCGACAGGCTGGACCATCGTCATACCAAAAGGCCGGACGCAGGCTCAGCGACAGCCGGCTGCATTGCTGCCAGCGTGGCCTCGATCAAGGCCGACGCGGTTTCGATCTCGGCGGTCTGCCAGAAGGGTGGGCCAGGGATCAAGCGCACCTCGAAGCTGGCGGCTGCCTGGCGCCACGGTGCCGACGCGCTGATGCTGGCCGGCGTCAGTGGCGGGTGGCTGGCTGCGGGCCCGGCCACCGCGCTGACTTCCAGCCAGACCAGGCGGTTCAGGCGCGCCGGCACCGGCAAGCGTGCCTGTTCCAGCCCGGCGGCCAGCGCGGGGTGGACGCGGTAACCGCCCACCTCGATGGCCTGCCCGGCGGCCAGGCGTTTGCGCAGGCCGTCCACCACGCCCTTGCCGCCACCGTCCAAAAAGGCCGCCGCCGCAGCAGTGCGCAGCAGCTGGCGCAGCACCGGGGCACCTTGGGGCGTGGGCTGCCAGAACACGAAACTGCAGGTCTCGTCGGGCATTTGCGCGGCCGCGTCAGCCAACACCAGGCAGCCGGCGCGCAAGCCCCACAGGGTCAGCGGCGCGGGGCTCTTGGCGCCCAACCAGCGCACGGCAGTGTGCACGTTCGAGACCCAATCGGCCCAGCTGGCGTCACCGAATTCGCCGCTGCTGTCGCCACAGCCCTTGAGGTCGATCTGCAGCACGCCGTAGCCTGCGGCCGCCAGCGCGCGCGCCTGCAGCGCGGCCATGCGGCGCGTCTTGTTCATCTCTTCGGCGAAGGGGTGGACGTAGAGCACCACGCCGCGCATTTCGGTGGTAGACGCCGGGGCGTGCCACAAGGCCATCAGGTGCTCGTCGCTGCCGGCCCCGGCGGGCAGCATGAAGGCTAGGGTCGCCAGAGCCACGTGCGCTTCAGGTGCCGCTGTGGGCGCTGACGAAGTCGGCCAGCGCACCGACGGTGGCGAAGGCCTGCGCGTCGATTTCGTCGTCGGGCAATTCGATGCCCAGGCGCTCTTCCAGCGTGGTGATCAAGGCCACGACCGCCATCGAATCGAGCTCGGGCACAGCGCCCAGCAAAGGCGTCAGCCGCGTGAACGCCAAGCCCCGGCCACCCAGGGCCAACACTTCGTCCAATACCTGTATCACGTGAGGCAGAACATCCACCGCCATGCCCCTTTCAGGCTAACGGTCAGTATAGGTTGCACATCTGGCGCAACCGGGGGTGGCGCGGCCTGCGGCGCCGGTGCCGGGCCGACCCCCGTGACTTGGTTCACGGCACTGCTCGGCGCCCGGTTTGACGCCGCCGGCACGGGTGCCAGGGCTGCCGCCACAATCCGGTTTTGCAGCGCCTCCAAACCCCAACAGCACCACCCACCGCTTGCCGACGCAGACCCTAGCCCGACCGCGCGAGCCGCGCTTGTTGGCCGACCTGATCCTGTTGGCCGCCGAGCGCACGCCGCTGGCGCCTGCACTGACTTCGGGGGTGCAGACTTTGGACTACGCGACCTTGGCCTGCGCCATACAAGCCGTGGCCGCCGGCCTGCTGCAGCAGGGGGTGCAGCGCGGCGAGCGCGTGGCTGTGTGGCTGGACAAGCGGCCCGAGACCGTGGTGCTGTGCTTCGCAGCGGCGGCGGCCGGCGCGGTTTTCGTCCCCATCAACCCTTTGCTGAAACCGGCCCAGGTCGCGCACATCCTGCGCGACTCGGGTGCCTGCGCGCTGCTGAGCACGCCCGAGCGCGCGGCCTTGCTGGAAGGGCTGTGGGCGGCGCTGCCGGCGTTGCGCCGTCTCGTCCTGACGGCGCGGCCGGCTGCGTCCGGACGGTGGTCGGCGGCCTTGCCAGCAACCTTGTCGATGCTGCACTGGGCCGAGCTGCTGGCCAGCGCGCCGTGCGCCGGCCACCGCGTCATCGACAGCGACATGGCGGCCATCCTCTACACCTCGGGCAGCAGCGGCGCGCCCAAGGGCGTGGTGCTCAGCCACCGCAATTTGGTGGTCGGTGCCACCAGCGTGGCGCAGTACCTGGACAACGCGGCCGACGACACCCTGCTGGCCGTGCTGCCGCTGTCCTTCGACGCCGGCTTCAGCCAGTTGACGACAGCCTTCCATGCCGGTGCCCGCGTGGTCTTGCTGAACCACCTGGTGCCGCGCGACGTGCTGCAGGCGCTGGAGCGTGAACGGGTCACCGGCCTGACGGCGGTGCCGCCGCTCTACATGCAACTGGCCGCGCTGGACTGGCCGCCGGCCATCGGCGAACACCTGCGTTATTTCGCCACCACCGGCGGGCGCATGCCGCTGGAAACGCTGGCCGCCATCCGCCACCGCGTGCCGCGTGCACAGCCCTTCCTGATGTACGGCCTGACCGAGGCTTTCCGCTCGACTTATCTGCCGCCCGATGAAATCGACCGCCGGCCCGATTCCATCGGCCGTGCCATCCCCAACGCCGAAGTGCTGGTGCTGCGCGACGACGGCAGCCTGTGCGCCGACAACGAGCCGGGTGAACTGGTGCACCGCGGGCCGCTGGTTGGCTTGGGCTACTGGGGCGACGCCGAAAAGACAGCCCTGCGCTACCGCGCCTTGCAGGCTGGGCTGGTGGGTGGCGAGGCCGCGATCGGCGGGGGCTTGCAGCTGCCCGAGATCGCGGTCTATTCGGGCGACACCGTGCGCCGCGACGCCGACGGCTTTCTGTACTTCGTCGGCCGGCGCGACGAGATGATCAAGACTTCGGGCTACCGCGTCAGCCCGACCGAGGTGGAAGCCGTGCTGCACGCCAGCGGCCTGGTCGGCGAATGTGTGGCCTTCGGTGTTGACGACGCCGCGCTGGGCCAGGCCATCCAGGTGGTGGCCACGCCGCCGGCCGGCACCGAAGTGCTGGACGTGCCCGCGCTGCTGGCGGTCTGCCGTTTGCAGATGCCCGCCTACATGGTGCCGGCCGGCATCGTGGTGGCCGCCGCCGCGCTACCGCGCAACCCCAACGGCAAGCTGGACCGCCGCCAGATCGTGGCCGACTGGCGATGAACCCGTCGCCCGTATCCGCAGCACCCGCAGCACCCGCTGCACCCGCTGCACCCGTGCACGCCGCGATGGACCAGTTCGCGGTGCGCGACGGTGAACTGGTGGTCGGCGGACACACCGTCAGCGCACTGGCCGCGCAGGTCGGCCAGACGCCCTTTTACGCCTACGACAGCCGCTTGATGCAGGCCCGCGTGGCCGACCTGCGCGCCGCGCTCCCGGCCGGCCTGTTGCTGCATTACGCGATGAAAGCCAACCCGCTGCCGGCCGTCGTCCAGCTGATGGCCGGACTGGTGGACGGCATTGACGTGGCCTCGGCCGGTGAACTGCAGGTGGCGCTGGCCGCTGGCGCAGCGCCCCGCCACATCAGCTTCGCCGGGCCGGGCAAGCGCGACGCCGAACTGCAAGCAGCGGTGCGCGCCGGTGTGCTGGTGAATGTGGAATCGCCGCGCGAACTGCCGGTGCTGGCGGCGGCTTCGCAGGCGCTGGGCCTGCCGGCCCGCGTGGCCGTGCGCGTCAACACCGACTTCGAATTGAAGGGTTCGGGCATGAAGATGGGCGGCGGCCCCAAGCCTTTCGGCGTCGATGCCGAGGCCGTGCCCGCGCTGCTGACGCGCATCGGCCAACTGGGCCTGGCCTTCGAAGGTTTTCACCTTTACGCCGGTTCACAGAACCTGCGCGCCGCTGCCATCGCGCAGGCGCAGACGCTGAGCTTCGAGTTGGCGCTGCGCCTGGCCGAACACGCGCCGCAGCCGGTGCTGACGTTGAACCTGGGCGGCGGCTTCGGCATCCCGTATTTCCCCGGTGAAACGCGGCTGGACCTGGCGCCGGTTGCGGCCGTGCTGACCAGCCTGGTCGAACGTGCGCGCCAGGATTTGCCGCAGGCGGCGCTGGTGCTGGAACTGGGCCGGTATCTGGTGGGCGAGGCCGGTGTTTACGTCGCCCGGGTCATCGACCGCAAGGTCTCGCGCGGGCAGGTTTTTCTGGTCGTCGATGGCGGGCTGCACCACCACCTGTCGGCCTCGGGCAACTTCGGCCAGGTGCTGCGGCGCAACCACCCGGTGGCCATCGCCAACCGCATGAACGACACGGCGCGCGAGGTGGCCAGCGTCGTCGGCCCGCTGTGCACGCCGCTGGACCTGTTGGCCGACCGCATGCCGCTGGCGGTGGCGCAAGAAGGCGACCTGGTGGTCGTCTACCAGTCGGGCGCTTACGGCGCCAGCGCCAGCCCGCACGGTTTTCTGGGCCACCCGGCCTGTGCCGAAGTGCTGGTTTGACGGTCGGCCATCGCGACGCGAAATATTGCCGGGCGGCCCCGGTCGGGTGACGGATACGCCCCTGATCGAGGGGGGGGCGCGCTGGTGGCAATTCAGCGTCCAGCGCCTAGACTCGCTCACAAATTTGTCTTCTTGAGAGGTCTGCCATGCATCACGCAATCCGCACCCTGGCTTTGGTGGCCGCAACCGGTCTGGTGGCTGGTCATGCGTCTGCCCAGATTGCTTGTCCAGGCGGCACCACACGCATCACGGGTGCTGCGTTGCAGGCCTTGATCAACGGCAACACCGTCTGCGCCGCCAGCTCGAGCAACGCCGACACCTGGCAGGAATTTCACCAAGGGGCGGGCAGCGGCACCTTGATCGATTGGAAGCAGGGTCCCGGCCATGCGACGGACCCAACGTCCAACGTCGGCACCTGGGTTGCCGGCAACGACACGAATGCCTTGTTGACTCACAGCTACGGCACGTCGGCCTACTCCTGGATGGTCTGTCGGCAGGGCACCAGCAGCAACTTCGCGTTGGTTTCCACCAGCGGCGCTGCCACCATAACGGGCGTCACCGTAAAGGCGGGCCAAGGCGCTTGCGCGACGCTGCCGACGGCAACGTCCGTCTTTGACACGCGCCCCACCACCATCAAGAAAGTGCTGGTTCCGGCGCCCGCCACCCGCGCGCCTTGAGCCGGCTGGCCGCCCCGGACCTGGTTTGAGGGCGGCGAGCGTCGCGGCACACGTCGCGGCACACGTCGCGGCACTCGGCAGGCGGCATGATCGCGGCGTGATGTCGCGCACCCACCCCGCTGGATGAACCGCCCCGCCACCACGCTGTGGCTGGCGCTGGCCTACGGCGCATTCGTCGTCTACGGCAGTTTGGTGCCGCTGGAATTCCGGGCGCTGCCGCTGGACGAGGCATGGGGCCGCTTCCAGCACATCCCCTTCCTGAAGCTGGGCCTGGAATCGCGGGCCGACTGGATCGCCAACGGCGTGCTTTACGCCCCGCTGGCTTTTTTGGGCGCCCGCGCGGCCTTCGAACGCGGCCTGCCGCAGGTGCTGGCAGCCGTGTTGACAGCGCTGCTGTGCTGCGCGCTGGCCGTGGGCGTGGAATTCACGCAGCTGTACTTCCCGGCGCGCACGGTTTCGCAGAACGACATCCTGGCCGAGTGCATCGGCAGCGTGCTGGGGGCTGGCATGGCACCGCTGTTGTCGGCTTGGCTGGACCGCCTTGCGCGGGGCTGGCGCAGCGGCGGCGCCCGGCTGTTGCCCCACCTGCTGGAGCTTTACGCGGTGGCCTATGTGCTGCTGTGTTTCTTCCCCTACGACCTGCTGCTGTCGCAGACCGAACTGGCCGGCAAATGGCAGTCCCAACATTGGAGTTTGTGGCTGGCGCCGCAGGAACGCGGCCTGTTCTTCACCGGGGTGCAACTGCTGGTGGAAGTGGCGATGGCGCTGCCCATCGGCGCCCTGCGCGGGATGCAAAGCCGCGGCGGCGGACTCCCGGCGCGCGCTTTCGCCGCCGGCCTGTTGCTGGGCGCGGTCATCGAAGTCGGCCAGTTTTTCGTTTCCTCGGGCGTCAGCCAGGGTGCGTCGGTGCTCAGTCGGGGTTTGGGCGTGGCCACTGGCGCTGCCGTGCTGCCCTGGCTGCGGGCGGTCGGCTGGACGGGCCTGCGGGCCACGCTGCGGCCCTGGGTGCTGCCGCTGTGGGCGGTCTATCTGCCGCTGTTGGCGGCGGTGAACGGCGCCTTCAAGCACACCTGGCATGGGGCCGACGCGGCCTGGGGTTCGTGGCAGTCCACGCATCTGCTGCCGTTTTACTACCACTACTACACGTCGGAAGCGCTGGCTCTTTTCAGCCTGGGCAGCGTGGCGCTGATGTACCTGCCCGTCGCGGCGCTGGGCTGGGCGCGTGGGCAAAGCTTGGGCGTGACGGCGGCGCTGACGGCGGGCCTGGTGCTGACCGTCGAATTCGGCAAGCTCTTCGTCGAGGGGCTGCACGCCGACCCCACGAATGCGCTGGTGGCCGTGGCCGGCAACGCGCTGGCCTTGGCGGTGCTGGCGATGGCGCAGCGCGAGTCTGCCGCACCGGTTTCGGATGCGGCTGCGACTGCTACCGCCGTTGCGGCATCGGGCGCCACATGCTGGCCGTGGCTGCTGGTGCTGCCGCCGGTGGCCTTGTGGGCAGTGGCCTTCCCGGTGTTCCCCGGTACGCTGTTGACGGGGCTGACCGCGGCGGCGGTGCTGGTCGGCCGCTGGCCGGTGCTGGCGCTGGCCCTGGTGCCGGCCGCGCTGCCGGTGTTGGACCTGGCGCCGTGGAGCGGCCGCTTCTTTTTGGACGAATTCGACCTGCTGCAGGCGGTGTGCATTGCCGTCGCCTTCGCGCGTTTGCCGATGCGGTCGCGGTCATCGCAGCCGCAGCGCCTTCGTCTGCTGACGCTGGCCTTTGCCGCGTTGGGCCTGAGCCTGTTGCTGAGCAGCCTGCGCGCGCTGTGGCCGCCGGCCTGGCCTGACGGCGACAGCTTCAGCAGTTACACCAGCGCCTTCAACGCGCTGCGCATCATCAAGGGTGCGCTCTGGGCCTGGCTGTTCGTGGTGCTGTGGCTGCGGCTGCCCGACCCGCCGGCGCGGCGCGCTCGCGTGTTCAGTGCGGGGGTGCTGACCGGCCTGGCCTTGACCGTGCTGATCGTCGGCTTCGAGCGCGTCGTTTTCACCGGCGGCCTGTGGGACTTCGCGGCCGACTTCCGCGTCACCGGTCCTTTCTCGGCCATGCACAAGGGCGGCGCCTACATCGAATGCTTCCTGGCCGTGGGCTCGGCCTTCGCCATCGCCACGGTCTTGCAGCCGGGGCCTTTGGCTTTGCGGTGGCCTGCGCGGCTGGCCGCATTGCTGGTGCTGGTCGGCGCGGGCTACGCCACCATGGTCACCTACTCACGCAACGGATACGCGGCGTTGGCGGTGGTGCTGCTGGCCGGCTTGCTGATGCAGGCCGTTTTATGGGCGCGGCAAGCGCAGGCCCGGCGAGACTGGCATGCAGGGGCCACGGGTGCGGCGCTGGCGGCTTTGCTGCTGGCCATCGCCGTGCCTATCGCAGGGGGCAGCTACGCGCAGCAGCGGCTGGCGCAGTCGGCACAAGACCTGGGCGTGCGGCAGGCGCACTGGGCCGATGGCCTGGCGCTGCGCGGCAGCAGCCTGACGACTGCTCTGGTCGGCATGGGCGTCGGCCGCTACCCGCAGGCCCACTACTGGCGCAGCGCCGAGGCTGTGCACGCTGCCAGCTACAGCCTGGTCCGCGATGACGCGGGTGCAGGTTTCCCGCACCACCTGCGCCTGGCGCAGGGCGCGACGCTCTACATCGAGCAGATCGTGCCGCGCCCTGACATCGGCGCCTTGCGCCTGTCGCTGGACTGGCGCGCCAGCGCTGGCCAACCCGGGCCGCAAGTGCTGCTGTGCGAGAAGTGGACCCTGACCTCGCTGGGCTGCGCACCCGCAAGGGCAGTGGCGCCGGCTTCGCCTGCCTCTACGGCCCAGGGCGCTGCCGTCATTGCGCCCGTTCCTGCGCCCGTTCCTGCGCCCGTTCCTTCGCCTGTTCCTTCGTCTGTGCCTTCTGCGTCGGCTGGGTCGGCTGCGTCCGCCGGTGCCTGGCAGCACACCGAACTGGCGCTCGACGCCTCACCCCTGCTGGCCCGCCCGGCGCCCTGGCGCGCGCCGCTGAAGCTGTCGCTGCTGACGCCCAAGCAAGGCTGGGTGGACGTGACCCACGTGCGCCTGCGCACCGCGTTGGGCGACGAATTGCTGGTCAACGGCGACTTCGCAGATGGCATGGACCGCTGGTTCTTCGCCACCGACGTCGACCCGCCCTGGCAGTTGCACAGCCTGCCGGTGGCCGTGCTCTTCGACCAGGGCTGGTTGGGCGTGCTGGCCTGGGCTGGGTTGGCATTGGTGGCGCTGGGCGGCGGCGTGTTGGCGGTGTGGCATGGGCAGGTGCTGGTGGCGGCCGCGCTGCCGGCGGTGTTGGGCTTTGCGGTGTCGAGCACGCTGAACACCTTGATCGACGCGCCGCGCTTCTTGTGGCTGCTGCTGGTGCTGCTGTGGCTGGCCGCCGCGCGGCGACCCGCAGAACCGGTGGGGCTGACTGGCGACCGTTTGAGCCAGCCGGTCGGCGCACCTTAGAATTCGCGGTTCGCCCGGGCTTGCCCGATCGAGCCGTCAGCCGTTCGCCCCGTCATCAGCAATCAGGATCGCCAGCCGTGTTCATCTCCGAAGCCTTTGCCCAGACCGCCCCGGCCGCCGCCGCCGGTGGTGCCGAATCCTCGCTGCTGAGCCTGGCGCCTTTGGCGCTGATGTTCGTGGTGCTGTACTTCATCATGATCCGCCCGCAGATGAAGAAGCAGAAGGAACACAAGGCCATGATCGAGGCGCTGGCCAAGGGTGACGAAGTCGTCATCGGTGGCGGCGTCATCGGCAAGGTCGCCAAGCTGGGCGAGACCTTCGTCCACGTCGAAGTGGCCAACAACGTCGAACTGCAAGTGCAGCGCGGTGCGGTGATTCAGGTGCTGCCCAAGGGAACGTTCAAGTAGGAGCGTTCCGCATGAACCGCTACCCCCTGTGGAAGTACGCGATCCTCGGCATCGCGCTGTTGATCGGCCTGCTCTACACCGTTCCTAATTTCTACGGCGAAGCGCCGGCCGTGCAGGTGTCGGGCGGCAAGTCGACGGTCAAAGTCGATGGCACGATGATCGACCGCGTGCAGCAGGTTCTGCAGGCCGCCAGCATCAAGCCGGATTTCGTGCAGTTCGACAACGGTTCGGTGCGCGCCCGCTTCTCCGATACCGACACCCAGCTCAAGGCCAAAGACGCGTTGAGCAAGGCGCTGAACCCCGATGCCGCCGACCCGCGCTATGTGGTCGCGCTGAACCTGGTTTCGAACACGCCGCGCTGGATGGTTAGCCTGCACGCGCTGCCGATGTACCTGGGGCTGGACCTGCGCGGCGGCGTGCACTTCCTGATGCAGGTGGACATGCGCGGCGCGCTCAAGCAGGCCGTGGACACCTACGGCAGCGACGCCCGCGCGGCGCTGCGCGAAAAGCGCGTGCGTTTCGCCGGCATCACGCGGGAACCGAACGGCATCACCGTCGGCTTGCCCGACGCCGCCGAGGCCGCCAAGGCGCGCGACATCCTGTCCGACCGCCTGCCGTCGCTGACCTGGACCGACGAGCCGGCCGATGGCGGTGTGCGCCTGATCGGCCGCCTGTCGGCCAAGGCCATCAACGACATCCAGACCCAGGCCATCACGCAGAACATCGAGACGCTGCACAAGCGCGTGAACGAGCTGGGCGTGGCCGAGCCGACGATCCAGCAACAGGGCCTGGACCGCGTGGTTGTGCAATTGCCTGGCGTGCAGGACACGGCGCGCGCCAAGTCCATCATCGGCCGCACGGCCACGCTGCAATTCCGGCTGGTCGATCCCGACACCGCCACGGCCGCCGAAGTGGTGCCCACGCGCGGCGGCGGCACGGTGGGCCTGAAGCGCGACAGCATCGCCACCGGCGAACAACTGAAGCAGGCCAGCGCCACCATCGACAAGGACCAGCGCCCTGCCGTCAGCGTGCGCCTGGACGACGTGGCCGGCCGCAACATGCGCACCACCACGCGCGAGAACCTGGGCAAGCCCATGGCCATCGTGCTCTACGAAAAGGGCAAGGGCGAGGCCTTGTCGGTGGCCACCATCAACGGTGAATTCGGCACCGACTTCCAGATCACCGGCAACTTCACGCCGCAGGAAACCGCCGACCTGGCGCTGCTGACCCGCGCCGGCGCGCTGGCCGCACCGATGGAGATCGTCGAAGAACGCACCATCGGCCCCAGCCTGGGCGCGGACAACATCACCAAGGGCCTGTACAGCGTGACCGGCGGCTTCATCGCCATCGCCATCTTCATGTGCGCCTACTACATGCTGTTCGGTGCCTTTTCGGCCATCGCGCTGGCGTTCAACCTGCTGTGTCTGGTGGCCGTGCTGTCGATGTTGCAGGCCACCCTGACGCTGCCCGGCATCGCGGCCATCGCGCTGGCGCTGGGCATGGCCATCGACGCCAACGTTCTGATCAACGAGCGCGTGCGCGAAGAGTTGCGCGGCGGCGCCGGGCCGCAGCAGGCCATCAGCGCCGGCTACGAAAAGGCCTTCGCCACCATCCTGGACAGCAACGTCACCACGCTGATTGCCGGCGTGGCGCTGCTGACCTTCGGCACCGGCCCGATACGCGGTTTCGCCATCGTGCACTGCCTGGGCATCCTGACCTCGATGTTCTCGGCGGTGATGTTCTCGCGCGGCCTGGTGAACTTCTGGTACGGCAGGCAGAAGAAGCTGAAGTCGGTGTCCATCGGCCAGATCTGGCGCCCTGACGGCGCCGCTGTGCCCGCCGTCGCGGGGCCCGTCGCCGACAGAAACGAAGCCTGAGGCACCGGAGCCGCACATGGAGTTTTTCCGCATCCGCAAGGACATCCCGTTCATGCGCCACGCGCTGGTGCTCAACGCGGTGTCGTTCGTGACCTTCGCGCTGGCCGTGTTTTTCCTGGCCACGCGCGGGCTGCACCTGTCCATCGAATTCACCGGCGGCACCCTGGTGGAAGTGGCCTACGTGCAGTCCGCCGACATCAACCGCACCCGGTCTACCGTGGACAGCCTGGGCTTCGGTGAGGTGCAGGTGCAGAACTTCGGCACCTCGCACGACGTGCTCATCCGCCTGCCTGTGCGTGCCGACGTGAAGCAGACCGAAGTGGCTGACCGCGTCTTCGACGCGTTGTGCAAGGCCGAGCAGGGCGTGCGCGCCACCAAGCAGTATTTGACGCCGCAGGGCGAGCAGGTCAGCCGCCCCAGTTGCACCACGGCCGATGGCAAAGAACCGCTGACCTTGGTCCGCACCGAAGCGGTGGGCGCCAGCGTGGGCGCAGAGCTTTACGAGAACGGGGCCTGGGCGCTGCTGGCCACGGTGGTGGGCATCATGGCCTACTTGGCCGTTCGCTTCGAGTGGAAGTTCGCGCTGGCCGGCATCATCGCCAACCTGCACGATGTGGTCATCATCCTGGGCTTCTTCGCCTTCTTTCGCTGGGAGTTCTCGCTGGCCGTGCTTGCCGCCATCCTGGCTGTGCTGGGCTACTCGGTCAACGAATCGGTGGTCATCTTCGACCGCATCCGCGAGACCTTCAGACGCTTCCGCAAGCTGACCACCCACCAGGTCATCGACCACGCCATCACCAGCACCACCAGCCGCACCATCATCACCCACGGCAGCACCCAGATGATGGTGTTGAGCATGCTCATCTTCGGCGGCCCAACGCTGCACTACTTCGCCGTGGCGCTGACCATCGGCATCCTGTTCGGCATCTACTCATCGATCTTCGTGGCTGCTGGCATTGCGATGTGGCTGGGCGTGAAGCGCGACGATCTGGTCAAGGCCACCGGCAAGGGCAGCGACCCCGGCGACCCGAATGCCGGAGCCGTGGTGTAGAGTGAGTCGATCCCCTACAACCGCGTAGCCGCCACCCGCCGACATGGCCACCAGCGCCACGCCTGACAACCTGGCCGGCCAGGCGCGCAGGCTCTATTCCGAGGAACTGGTCAAAGGCCTCGTACCGCTGGTGCAGGCCGTGATGGACGGTGCCCGCACGTTGCTGGACAAGCCGTCGGAACATGCCGTTTTCCAGCGCCGCCGCGACCTCGTCCAGTCCCTGCTGGCCGGCGCCCAGGCCTGGCACCGCGGCATCGTGGCGGGTTTGCGTTCTGCGCTTGCGGGCGGTGGGTCGGCGTCCCGCCCGAGCGACCTGCCGCCTCCTGGCGGAGCCGGTGCTGCGCTGACGCTGGTGCCCGACGACACCATCGAACTGGAAATCGTCACTTCGCGCCTGGCGCTGGCCATCATGGACCGCGCGTCCTGGGAATTCGCCGACCTGCGTTCGCGCGTTTCGCACCTCGAACACCGCGCTGAGCTAGACGCTCACGACATGCTCCGCGCCCATATGCTGGCCCGCGTGGTCTTCGACGCGTGGCGCGCCGCCGGGCAGACGCTGGAAGGCTGGCGCGAATTGCAGCCGCTGCTGCACGACGAGTTCGCCTTGCTGGTCGAAGAGGCTTACCACGAGACCAACCGCTTGTTGATGGAACGCGGCGTGCTGGCCGAGGTCGACCTGCGGCCTTTCATCCGCCGCTCGCGCACCCATACCCCGCCGACGGCCGGTTTCCAGTTTGACGGCAGCCCGCAGGCCGGCTCCGGTCCCGGCGGTCCCGCGGGACGCGACGACGGTATGCCAGCAGGCTTCGGTGCGCCTTCGGGCTACCCGCAGAGCGGCAGCGTCAGCACCGGTTCTGGCGGCAACTTCAGCAGTTGGCAGAACGCCAACCCGGGCAACGGCCGGGGTAGCGTCGGCGAAGAGACGCGGATGATGACCCGCGCCGCGCCGCTGGCCCGCAGCCGCGACCACGCCGAGGCGGTGCTCGGACGCTTGAACCGCCTGATTGGCCGCAGCGTGCCCGACTTCGGCGCTTCGACGCGGTCGCAAAACCTGCAGCGGGCAGCGCCGGTGATGTCACCCGGGCTTGACCGCGCCATCGAATCGGCCCAGCAGGGCATACGCCAGCGCCTGGCCAGCAGCGCGCAGGGCGGCGAGTCGGCCCTCACCGCGCCGGTGATGCTCGAAGAGCTCCACCAGCGCAAACAGGCGTTGAAGAAGGCTGCGGCGTCGCCCGAAGAGCGCGCCACCATCGAGATCGTGGCCTTGTTGTTCCAGAGCATCCTGACCGAAGAGCGCATACCGGCCAGCGTGCGCGTGTGGTTCGCCCGGCTGCAGATGCCGGTGCTGCGCGTGGCTGTCACCGAGCCCGATTTCTTCGCCACCATCGACCACCCCGCGCGCCGCCTGATCGACCGCATGGGTGCTTGCGTGATGGGTTTCGACAGCGCCAGCACCAGCAATGCGGGCGACCCGAATTCGGCGCTGGA
This sequence comes from Burkholderiales bacterium, assembly GCA_038316205.1. Classification (GTDB taxonomy): domain Bacteria; phylum Pseudomonadota; class Gammaproteobacteria; order Burkholderiales; family Burkholderiaceae_C; genus Rubrivivax. Next base: position 46,782 of record JBBQAI010000005.1, on the reverse strand, counting down.
AAAGGAAATCAAGCGCATCGTGCAGGTCGTCGAGGCCTACCCCGACACCGGTCGCCGCGTTTTTCAGACCGTGTTGACCGAGTTCGAAAAGTTCCTGGAGCACTACTTCAGCACCGAGAACGAAGCCACCAAGCGCGGCGTCTCGCTGGCCCAGCAGGTCGAGCAGCGCGAGACGCTGGCCATCCAGTACACCATCGAGCTGCGCCGCATGCTCAACGAGGTGCCGGTGCAGGAAGGTGTGCGCCAGTTCTTGTTCCACGTCTGGGCCGACGTCCTGGCCACCACGGCTGTGCGTTACGGCAGTCAGGGCGTGCAGACCAAGGTGATGAAGCGCGCCGCCGCCGACCTCATCTGGAGTGCCAGCGCCAAGGTCAGCCGCGAAGAGCGCGCCGAGGTCCTGCGCCGCCTGCCGCCGCTGTTGAAGAGCTTGCGCGAAGGCATGGCCTCGGCCGGCATGGACACACCCAAGCAGGACGAGCACATCCACCAGCTGAACAACTCGCTGGCCGCAGCCTTCACGGCCAAGGCGGCGGCCATCCCCGACGACCGCCTGCGTGAGCTGATGGAGCGGCTCGAGACCTTGGAAGAACTGCTGCCCGATCAGGCCGATGTGGACATCGACGAATCGATGGTGCTGGACCTCTCGGGCCACCAGAGCGCCGGGCTGGAAGTGGTGCTGGACGGTGGCTCGATGCCGACGCCGGCCATGGTGTCCTGGGCGCGCGAACTGCAGGTCGGTAGCTGGTACATGCTGGACCGTGGTGGCCACAGCGAGGCGGTGCAACTGGCCTGGCACGGCTTGCGCAAGCAGCTGTCGCTCTTCGTCACGCCGCAAGCGCGCTGCGTGCTGTTCCAGCAGCACCGGCTGGCGTCTTATCTGCAGGCCGGTTTGATGCTGCCGGCGCAGGACGAAGCGCTGACGGTGCGCGCCACGCGCAGCGCGCTGGCCAAGCTGGACGTGGATGCGTCCCGACTGCTGAACTAGTGCAGAAGGCGGTCCTGGGGATCGACGAACAACTCGTCCAAGATCAGCGCGTCGGGCTCCTCGCCCAGGCTCCAGAAGACCATCAACACGATGATCTTGAGGTCTTCCAGGTCCATCGTGCCGGCACCGACAGCCACGGCGCGGTCGATGACCATTTCGCGCATCGGCGCCGGCAACACGCCGGCCGATTCGAGGAAGGTGATGAAGCCCACCGAAGCCTCGTCTAGCACCAGGCGCTCGTCGTCGGTGTAGATGCGCATGCTGCCCTGTACGGGCGTGCCAGTGACGGCCTCGGCACTGTTGGCCAAGCCGTCGAGCCAGCGCAGCGCGTCCTGGATTTCTTCGGGTTCGAAGCCCACAGCGGAGAGTTTGCGTTTGAGCTGCTTGGTTTCCGGACAGGCATCCGGGCGCCAGTAGTTCTCGTAGAGATAGACCAGTACTTCGAACATGAATTCACTATACCCGAGGCGCTGGCGGGCCCTACGCGGCTCCGGTTTCAAACCCACCGGCAGGCATCAGCCGACGAACCGCCGTTGGTACAGGCCGCCTGGGAGGCGCGCCACCTGGCCGGCCAACTCGAATTCCAGGAGCTTGGCCAGGAGCTCGGACGTGGGCCAACCAGTGCGCGCCTGCAGCGCGTCCAACGTCACCGGGTCGGGACCCAACGCGTCCAGCAGCGGGTCGGTATGCGTGGCTTCGCTGGCGGCTGCGGCGGTCAATGCCAAGCTGGTTTGCCGGGGCGCGGCCGCGCCCAGCAACTCTTCCAGGATGTCCTCGGCAGATTCCACCAGCTTGGCACCCTGCTTGATCAAGGCATGGCAACCCTTGGCCTGCGGCGCGTGTATGGAACCAGGGATGGCGAAGACCTCGCGGCCGGCCTCGCTGGCCTGGCGCGCGGTGATCAGCGAGCCCGAACGCAGCGCCGCTTCGACGACCAGCGTGCCCTGGGTCAGCCCGGCGATGATGCGGTTGCGCTGCGGAAAGTGCTCGGGCAGCGGCGGTGTCCCCGGCGCGTATTCGCTGACCAAAGCGCCCTGTGCGGCGATGCGCGCGGCCAGGTCGGCGTGGCGCGGCGGGTAGTTGCGGTCCAGGCCCGTGCCCACCACCGCGATGGTCCCGGCGGGGCCGGCCAGCGCGCCTTCGTGGGCGGCGGCGTCGATGCCCTGCGCAAGGCCCGACACCACGACGTAGCCTTGTTCGCCCAGTGCCTGCGCGAAGGCCCGCGCGTTGTCCTTGCCCTGGGCGGTGGCTTGGCGGCTGCCGACGATGGCCAGGCTGGGCCGCGACAGCATGCCCGGGTCGCCGCGAACGTACAGCAACAGCGGCGGGTCGGCGGCCTGCAGCAGCGCGGGCGGCCAAGCGTCGTCACCCAAGGTCAGCACGTGGTGTTCGGCCGAGGCCGCGCGCCAGGCCTGCGCGGCGGCCAGGCGTTGCGCAAACAGAGGCGGCAGGTCCGACAGCGCCTGTGCGACGGTGGCACCGGCCAGCGCGCGCAGCGTGCCCGGCGGCGCGGCCAGCACGGCTTCGGGTGAACCGCAGGCGGCGAGCAGGCGGCGCGCGGTGCCACGACCCAGACCGGGCGTTTCCAGCAGCCGCAGCCAGGCGGCGAATTCAGTGTCGTTCATCAGCACCGCGCGGGGCCGGGTGGGGCGCAGTCAGGCGGCCAGGGCAGCGCCTGACTGCGCTTCAGGGCTGCGAAAAACGGTCGCCTGCGCGCACCGGTTCTTGCACGGTCAGGATGAGCGCGTAAGACACGCGGCTGAAGGTACGGAAGACGAACAGCAGGCCGTGTCGCTCGTCGGGCAGGCGCATGGCCACCTTGCGGCCCTCGGTGTTGTCCACGGCTTCGACGCCGGCACGCCACAAGGCCAGCACATGGCCGCGCTCCATGCCGTCGCGCGTGCCCCGGTTGATGGCCACGACCTGGTTCTGCCCGGCCTTCAGGCCGTCGCCGTAGACCGAAACGATGCGGCCATCGACCGCGCCGGCCGGCGGGTGCGGGGTGTAAGACACCAGTTCCTGCTGCGGCACCGGCGACAGGCGGTCACCCACGCCGGCTTCGAGTCGGGTGCTCGTGATGCGGAAGGTGTCGGGCACGACCACGCCCTTGCCGCTGGCGGCCCGCTGCACCTCGCCGCTGCGGACGAATTCGGTGGTGCCGACGTAGCGGCCTTCGAAGCCCAGCACTTCGCGCGTGAGCGGGTCCAGCATGGGCACAAGTTCGCGGAAAATGCGGAAATCGCGGGCACCGGCCAGGTCACCGCGCACGTAGGCGGTTTCGCCGCGCGACACCATCACGCGGCCTTCCTGGGTGGCCACGATGCGCGGTGCGGCGTCGAGGTTGTTGTCGTCGAAGACGACCGCCTCGTTCAAGAACGGGCCGATCAGGTTCAGCGGAATGGACGCGATCGCGCCGTTGTCCAGCAACTCGCTGCGCGTGCGCGGTGACAGCCTCACGGTGTTGGTGGGCACCCCGCCGTTGTTGCCGCCGACGCGCAAGGTGGCGCGTCCGTCCAACTTTTCCAGTACCAGCACCTGGCCGGGGTAGATCAGGTGCGGGTTGCGGATTTGGTCGAGGTTCATCCCCCACAGCTCGGGCCAGCGCCACGCCGACTTCAGGAACAACGAGGAGATGCCCCACAGCGTGTCGCCGCGCTGCACGGTGTGCAAGTCGGGGGCGTTGGGCGCCAGATCGGCCAGCGGCACGCCAGCCTGGGCCACCCGCTGTGCGGTGTCGCGCATGGCGGGAGTGATGGGTAGATTGGCCTGCGCCAGCGCCATGCCGGGCAGGGCGCTGACAGCGATAAAGGCTGTGGCCGCGAGCCGGGCCATGCCCAGGCTGCTGCGAACGCGGATGGTGCGAACGCGGATGGTCATGACGCTTCAGTCTCCGGGGCAGGATGCAGTGCCGTGGCGGATGCCAAAATACCGCCTCACGGAAGGCGTTCAGCCCCAGCCGGGTAAGGACAGGAGCGTGCGGCGACAATGCTCATATGGTTTCACAGATTTTGCCTGTAAACCCTTGATGCCGCAACGAAACCTGCGCCCCGGGTGCCCTGCACAGTGGCCTCAGCTGTGCCCTGCCGTTGCGCACTTTCCACAGCTGTAGCGAGCTGTTTCGCTGCCTTCATCACTGCTCTGTGCACACCCCGCCATGGCCCGACTGCCCATCCTGCGTTATCCCGATCCCCGCCTGCACACGGTGGCCCGCAGCGTGGCGGCCGTCGACGCGCGCATCCAGCAACTGGCCGACGACATGATCGAAACCATGTACGCGTCCGATGGCGTGGGCCTGGCCGCCACGCAGGTGGACGTGCACGAGCGGCTGATCGTGATGGACACGTCAGAACAGCATGACCAGCCCATCGTGCTGATCAACCCCGAACTGATCGCGCGCAGCGAAGAGATGCTGATTTCTGAAGAGGGCTGCCTGTCGGTGCCGCTGGTCTACGACCGCGTCGAGCGCCACGCCAAGGTCACCGTGCGGGCGCTGAACCGCGCAGGCCAGATCTTTGAGATGGAGGTCGAAGACCTGGCGGCGGTCTGCGTGCAGCACGAGATGGACCACCTGGTCGGCAAAGTTTTCGTCGAATACCTGAGCCTGCTCAAACGCACCCGCATCAAGACCAAGATGCTCAAAAAGACGCGCGACGAAGAACGCGGCGGCTGAATGGCCGCTGTGCTCAGGGTCGGCTTTGCCGGCACGCCCGAATTCGCCCAGGTGGCGCTGGCCGCGGTCATCGCTGCCGGGCACACCGTTCCGCTGGTCTTGACCCAGCCCGACCGCCCGGCGGGGCGGGGCATGAAGCTGCAGGCTTCGGCCGTCAAGCAACTGGCTCTGCAGCACGGCATCGCGGTGGCTCAGCCGCGCAGCCTGCGCCTGGACGGCAAATTCCCCGCAGACGCGCAGGCGGCCCAGGCCGCGCTGCAAGCCGCCGATCTGGACGTGCTGGTGGTGGCGGCCTACGGTTTGATCCTGCCCGCCTGGGTGCTGGCCACGCCGCGCCACGGCTGCCTGAACATCCACGGTTCGCTGCTGCCGCGTTGGCGCGGAGCGGCGCCCATCCACCGCGCCATCGAAGCCGGCGATGCGCGCACCGGCATCACCATCATGCAGATGGACGCGGGGCTGGACACCGGCGACATGCTGCTGGTCGAGTCCACCGCCATCGCCGCCGACGAGACCACCGGCGCCTTGCACGACCGCCTGGCCGCAATGGGCGCGCGCTTGCTGCTGCAAACGCTGGAACAGCTGGCGCAGGGTGTTTTGCGACCGGTGCGGCAGCCGGCTGAGGGCACCAGCTATGCCCACAAGATCGCCAAGGCCGAGGCCGCCATCGACTGGTCACAGCCCGCCGAAACGCTGGCCCGCCGCGTCCGTGCGTTCGACCCCTTCCCGGGCTGTACGGCCGAGATCGGCGGCGAGGCGATCAAGGTCTGGCGCGCTCAGGCCGTGGCGGGTTCCGGCGCGCCCGGCGCGGTCCTGCCATCCGGCGAGGGCCGCTTGTGGGTCGGCTGCGGCACCGGCGCGCTGGAATTGCTGGACGTGCAACGCGCCGGTGGACGGCGCATGTCCTCACGAGAATTTCTGCAGCGCCAAGCGCCGGCTGGGGGCTGATCCGCAATTGCCCGACCAGGTTGGCTCAAGCGCAGGGGGTGATGGCCGATATCCCGGTCATCTCCGCCCCTTGTCCATGCGCCACCCCGCCCACGCCCTCCTCCTGCTGATGCCTTTGCTGCTCGCCGCTTGCGATCAGCTGGGCATCGAATCGACCACCGCCATGGCGGCCCGTCGCGAGGCCGAGGGCAAGGCTGTCGGTGCGGGTTGCCGCCATGCCGGGCGTTCGGTCGAGGTCTGCTACGGCAACAACAAGAAGGCCGACAAGGCCGCCGTGTTTGCCGGCTGGCGCGAGATGAACGACTACATGCGCGAGAACAAGATCGACGCCATGCTGCCGCCGCCAGAGCCTCCCAAGCCGCCGCCCACCGCCGAGGCCGATGAAGACGCGCCGGCCGACGCCAAGGCCGACAAGGCCGGCAAGCCAGGCAAGGCCGCCGCCAAGGTGGCGGCCAAGGGCCACTGAGGCGACTGAAGCCACTGAGGCCAGTGCCGCCGCCAAGCCGGTCGGCCTGCGGCGCTGGGTTCGTTTGAGGGCGCTGTATCGCATTTCATCGGCGCCAGCGGCCATGCGTCGCGCGCCACTTGGGGCGCACCCGCTGGCGCGGCACAGTGCGGGCATCCGCTCCACTCCACCGAAAGCCCGCCATGTATGCCCTGCGCCGCAACGCCCTTTTCGCTGTTCCTCTGCTGCTCAGCCTGGCCTTCGCGCCGGTGCAGTCGCAGGCCGCCACTTCGGGCTCGGGCCACAGCGCCACCGAGACCCGCAACGTGGCCGAGTTCCAGGCCGTCACCTTGGCCGGTTCGATGGACGCCGTGATCCGCCAAAGCACCCAGCAACTGCAAGTGCAGGCCGACGACAACCTGCTGGCGCTGCTGGAAACCTCGGTCGAAACCACGCGCTACGGTTCGACCTTGGTGGTGCGCTGGAAGCGCGGTGAAAACATCTACACGCGGGCCAAGGTGATGCTGACCATCAGCGTGCCCAAGCTCAGTGCCCTGGTGGCCTCGGGCTCGGGCGACTTCCAGCTGGAAAGCTTCACCACTTCGGCCCTGCTGGTTTCGCTGTCCGGTTCGGGCGACGCCAAGCTCAATGGTCTGAGCACCGAGGACCTCAGCATCCGCATCGCTGGCAGCGGCGATGTCAGCGGCAAGGGTAACGCCGCCAAGATGTCGGTGAACATTGCGGGCAGCGGCGACGTGCACCTGGCCGATCTGCGCTCCGACGACGTGGACGTGCAGATCGCCGGCAGCGGCGACGCACTCATCAACGCGCAGAAGACGTTGAACGTGCGCATCGCCGGCAGCGGTAACGTGACCTACACGGGCAACGCGACTGTCAAGAGCAAAGTGGCCGGTAGCGGCAGCATCAATCGCCGCTGAGCGCAGGCCGCTGAACCCGTGGCCGCTGGACGACAGCGGCTGGCGACAATGCGCGGGTGAACCCTGACGCTCCTGACGATCCTGACGCATCCGCCGCATCCGCCGCATCGGCCGCGCCGATCTGGCGCCATCCCGAATTCGCCCGCGGCGCCCGTGAGATGTTCGGCACCGCCATCGGCATCGCCGCCTGGGGGCTGATCACCGGCGTGGCCATGGGCAAGAGCGGCCTGCCGCTGCCGCTGATGGCACTGATGTCGCTGCTGGTCTTTGCCGGCAGCGCGCAACTGGCGGTGCTGCCGCTGATGGTCGGCGGCGCACCGGCCTGGGTGGTCTGGGCCACGGCCCTGTGCGTGAACCTGCGCTTCATGATCTTCAGCGCGATCTGGCGGCCCTACTTCATCGGCTACCCCTGGCACCAGCGCCTGCGCTTGGCCTATTTCACGGCCGACTTGAATTACGTCATGTTCATGCGCCGCTTCCCGGAGCCACGCCCGGCGCCCGAACAACTGCCGTACTTCTGGGGCGGCGTGGCCTGCAACTGGACGGCCTGGCAGGTGCCTTCGATGCTGGGCATCTTCCTGGCCGATGCCGTGCCCGTGCACTGGGGATTCGGCTTCGCCGGCACGCTGGCCTTGTTGGGCGTGGGCGCCTCGCTGATCACCGGCCGGGGCACGGCGGTGGCTGGAGGCGTGGCGGCTTGCGCCGCTGTGGCGGCCTTTGCGCTGCCCTACAAATTGAACATCGTGGTGGCCATAGCGGCCGCGGTGGCGATGGGCCTGTTGATCGACCACACGCGGCCGCGTGCGCCGCTGCCGCTGGACGACCGCACGTGAACACCTACGGCGCATTCGAAGGCGTGCTCATCGTGCTGGGCCTGACCGCGCTGACGGTGCTGACGCGGGGTTTCTTCTTCCTCAGCGAGCGCGAAATCCCGATCCCCGAATGGCTGCGCCAGGGCTTGCGTTATGCGCCGCTGGCGGCCTTGGCGGCGGTGGTGGTGCCCGAGGTGGTGATGCAGCAGGGCCACCTCATCCACACCTGGCAAGACGCCCGCTTGTTCGGTGCTGCGGCCGGCGCGGCCTGGTTCTGGTGGCGGCGCGGCATCCTGGGCACCATCGTCGTCGGCATGGCGGTGTTGCTGCCGTTGCGGTTGGGCTTGGGCTGGTAGGCGCTCCCTAGAATCAGCGCCAGATAAAAAATCAGGAGACCGCCGTGAAAGTTTTGCGCTTCGCCGATCTGATCGCCCAGGGCCGTGTGGCCGGCCGCCGCGTGTTGATCCGTGCCGACCTCAACGTACCGCAGGATGACGCTGGCAACATCACCGAAGACACCCGCATCCGCGCCAGCGTGCCCTGTATCCGCATGGCGCTGGACGCCGGCGCGGCAGTGATGGTCACCAGCCACCTGGGCCGGCCCACCGAGGGCGAATTCAAGCCTGAAGACAGCCTGGCTCCGGTGGCCGCGCGCCTGGCTGAATTGTTGGGTTGCGCCGTGCCGCTGGTCTCGAACTGGGTTGACGGCGTGAGCGTCGCGCCGGGCCAGGTCGTGCTGCTGGAAAACTGCCGCCTCAACAAGGGCGAGAAGAAGAACAACGAAGCGTTATCCCGCAAGATGGCCGCGCTGTGCGACATCTTCGTGCACGACGCTTTCGGCACCGCGCACCGCGCCGAGGCCAGCACTTATGGCATCGCGCAGTACGCGCCCATCGCCTGCGCCGGCCCGCTGCTGTCGGCCGAGATCGACGCCATCACCCAGGCGCTGGCGCACCCCAAGCGCCCACTCATCGCCATCGTCGCGGGCAGCAAGGTCAGCAGCAAACTGACGATCTTGAAGGCCTTGTCCGAGAAGGTCGATGGGCTGATCGTGGGCGGCGGCATCGCCAACACCTTCATGTTGGCCGCCGGTTTGAAGATCGGAAAAAGCCTGGCCGAACCCGATTTGATCGATCAGGCGAAGGCTGTCATCGAAGCGATGAAGGCGCGCGGCGCGGCCGTGCCGATACCGGTGGACGTGGTCACCGCCAAGACCTTCAGCGCCGACGCGGCCGCGACGGTGAAAGCCGCCACCGATGTGGCCGACGACGACCTGATTTTGGACATTGGCCCCCAGACTTCGGCGATCCTGGCCGCGCAGTTGATGGCGGCCGGCACCATCGTCTGGAATGGTCCCGTGGGCGTCTTCGAGTTCGAAGCCTTTTCGCATGGCACCGAAGCCATCGCGCGGGCCATCGCGGCCAGCACGGCCTTCAGCATCGCCGGCGGCGGCGACACGCTGGCGGCCATCGCCAAATACGGCATCGAAAAGGATGTCGGCTACATCAGCACCGGCGGCGGCGCCTTTCTTGAAGTGCTGGAAGGCAAGACCTTGCCGGCTTTTGAAATTCTGGCGAAACGCGCCGCCGGCTGAGCGCGCCCGTAACTGGCCGGTAATTCGGTGCCGGCAGTGCGGTCGATAATGGTCGGCTGTACTGCTACCGGAGTCCTGCCCATGTCACGCGCCACCAAGATCGTCGCCACCCTCGGCCCGGCTTCCAGCGACCCTGCGGTGCTGGAGCGCCTGTTGCGCGCCGGTGTCGATGTGGTGCGCTTGAACTTCAGCCACGGCACGGCGCAAGACCACATCGCGCTGGCGAATCTGGTGCGCAGCATGGCTGCCAAGGTGGGCAAGCCGGTGGCGCTGATGGCCGACCTGCAGGGCCCCAAGATCCGCGTCGGCAAGTTCACCGATGGCAAGGTGCTGCTGGAAGCCGGCGCGGCTTTCATCCTGGACGCCGAGCGGACGGATCCCGGTGACATCGACGCGGTCGGCCTGGACTACAAGGAACTGCCGCGTGACGTGCGCCCCGGTGACGTGCTGCTGCTCAACGACGGCATCATCAGACTCACCGTCGAGGCGGTGCGCGGCGAGCAGGTCCACACCCGCGTTGTGCTGGGCGGTGTGCTGTCCAACAACAAGGGCATCAACAAGGCCGGCGGGGGCCTGACGGCGCCGGCGCTGACGGGCAAGGACATGGAGGACATCAAGACCGCGATGTCCTTCCAGGCCGAGTACCTGGCGGTCAGCTTTCCGAAGAACGCCACCGACATGGAAATGGCGCGCCAGTTGGCCTATGTGGCCGGCGAGCCGACGCGCCACAAGACCGCGCTGATCGCCAAGATCGAGCGCAGCGAAGCCATCCCGCAGCTGGAAGCCATCCTGCGCGCCAGCGACGGCATCATGGTGGCGCGTGGTGACCTTGCGGTTGAAGTCGGAAACGCGGCGGTGCCGGCGCTGCAAAAGAAGATGATCCGCATGGCGCTGGCGATGGACAAGGTCGTCATCACCGCCACGCAGATGATGGAAAGCATGATCCTGGCGCCGGTGCCCACGCGCGCTGAAGTCAGCGACGTGGCCAACGCCGTGCTCGACGGCACCGACGCGGTGATGCTTAGCGCTGAGACGGCGGCTGGCCGCTACCCGGTCGAGACGGTCGAGCAGATGGCGCAGATTGCCGAAGCCGCCGAGCGCGCCGAAGAGCCCGAACTGGACGGCGACTTCAAGAACAAGCGTTTTGGCCGCATCGACCAGAGCATCGCGATGGGTGCGTTGTTCACGGCGCATCACCTGGGTTGCAAGGTCATCATCGCGCTGACCGAGTCGGGCAGCACGGCGCTGTGGATGAGCCGGCACAACATCAAGGTGCCGATCTACGGCTTGACCTCGCAGGTCAATTCGCAGCGCCGCATGACGCTGTACCGCAATGTGCGGCCGCTGCTGATGCCCACCTTCAAAGACCGCGACGAGGCGCTGGCACAGGCCGAGTTGCTGCTGGTCGAACAGGGAGTGCTGATGCCCGGCGACACCTACGCCATCACCTGCGGTGAACCGATGGGCTACCCCGGCGGCACCAACATGCTGAAGGTCTGCAAGGTCGGTTGAGCGTCAGACCGCGCCGCTGACCCAGCGACGCCCGAGCTGCGCCGATCAGCCCACGCTGGCCACCATCGCCGCCACGCGCGGTGCCATGCCCACGGGCACCAGCTGCAGCGCCGGGTGCTGGCGATGGAAGACTCGGAACAGTTCGTCGGCGAAGGCGTGGCCGATGTCGCTGATGCCGTTGAAGTCGAGTTCAGCCACGCTGAATTGCGACAGCCTCGAGGCCACGCGCTTGGCGTCGGCACGAGAGGCCAGCGTGAGCTCACCGCGCTCACCGGAACCGATCAGGTTCAGCGGTACCGAGGTGCGCTCGAAGCGGTAGCTGCTGTCGCTGCTGCTGTGCGCGCGCAGCACGGCGTCCAGCGTGCACAGGGTGTCCAACGAGATGGCGACGTAGACCGAGGTGCCGCTGCGCGCGGCCGGCCGGCCGACGTGCCAGCGACGTCGGTCCCATCCCCGACATTGGAAGGCGGCCTCGTTGGCGTGGATGTCGAACACATCGGCCAGGCGCGAGCAGAAGAACAGCCCGTGGCCCAGGTGGCGTTCAGGGTCGCTGGTCAGCTTGCCCTTGCTCAGTTCCAGCATCGCCAGCGTCGGGTCTTCGATGGCGAAGTCGCGCGCGATGCGCTCGAACAGGCCCAGGCCGTCGTCCGACACCAGCAGCTGCAGCTGCACCGGCGTCTGACGCATCGACACGGTGACGGTGCGCCCGCCGCTATGGTCCACGGCGTTGTTCAGCAGTTCGGTGAAGGCGTGCTGGGCCATGCGCCGCACGTCGGGTTTGAGTTCGAAGACCGGCGCGAAATCACGCCGCCAGGGGCTGTCTTCCTGCAGCCCGGCCATGTCGTAGCGGCGCACCACCTGGCGCAACGGACCGGGCGCGTAGCGCGGCATGCGCGGCGTGCCGGTGCTGGCCAGCCACTGCATGGCCACCAGCTTGCGCAGCACCCCGCTGGCTTGCCGCCGGCTGATACCCAGCTTGGCCATCAGGTGGGCGGGCAAGCTGTCGCCGTGAGCCAGCGCGGCTTCGGTGATCCATTGCGTCAGGGGTGCCAGGGCGATGCGGGCCATCTCGTGCTTTCTTGCGGGCCGGTGCGGGTGGCGGTCCTTGTGCGGGCAGTGTCCGCGCCCCAAGTCGCTGGCTTGAGTGTGAAAAGCAGCGCTTTTCGCCTCCAGTTCGCAGGGGTTGTGGGGCGTCAGAACGCCAGCCTCACAGGGGTGCGGTGGCTAGAATCGGCGTCCTTGCCTTACGGAGAACGCCATGCCCCTCGTTTCGATGCGCCAGTTGCTCGACCACGCCGCCGAGAACGGCTATGGCATACCGGCCTTCAACGTCAACAACCTGGAACAGGTGCAGGCGGTGATGCAGGCCGCTGCCGAGGTCGGCGCGCCGGTCATCCTGCAAGCCAGCGCCGGCGCGCGCAAGTACGCCGGTGAAGCCTTCATCAAGCACCTGATCCAGGCGGCGGTGGAGACCTACCCGAACATCCCGCTGGTCATGCACCAGGACCACGGCCAGACGCCCGAGATCTGCCAGGGCGCGATTGATCTGGGCTTCGGCTCGGTGATGATGGACGGCTCGCTGATGGCCGACGGCAAGACGCCGGCCAGCTTCGACTACAACGTCGAAGTCACGCGCAAGGTGGTGGACATGGCGCACAAGGTGGGCGTCACCGTCGAAGGTGAACTGGGTTGCCTGGGCAACCTGGAAACCGGTGAAGCCGGTGAAGAAGACGGCATCGGCGCCGTCGGCAAGCTGGACCACAGCCAGATGCTGACCGACCCCGAGGAAGCTGCCACCTTCGTCAAGGCCACCCAGCTCGACGCGCTGGCCATCGCCATCGGCACCAGCCACGGCGCCTACAAGTTCAGCCGCAAACCCACCGGCGACATCCTGGCCATCAGCCGGGTCAAGGCCATCCACGCCCGCATCCCCAACACCCACTTGGTGATGCACGGTTCGTCGTCGGTGCCGCAAGACCTGCTGGCCATCATCAACCAGTACGGCGGCAACATGAAAACCACCTTCGGCGTGCCGGTGGAAGAGATCCAGGAAGCCATCAAGTTCGGCGTGCGCAAGATCAACATCGACACCGACATTCGCCTGGCGATGACCGCCGCCGTGCGTAAGTTCCTGGCCGAGAACCCCGACAAATTCGACGCCCGCGAATGGCTCAAGCCGGCGCGCGAAGCAGCCAAGGCCATCTGCAAGCAGCGCTACATGGAATTCGGCTGCGAAGGCCAGGCCGGCAAGATCAAGCCGATGACGCTGGCTGCCGTGGCGGGCCTGTACACCAGCGGCGCGATGGCGCAAGTGGTGAACTGATCGCGTTGCACGTGTTGGGCGGCATCGACCGCAGCACAAAAAAAGGGCCGCTGATGCGGCCCTTTTGCATGGGTTAAACGGGGCGGAGCAGCGGCTTCAGCCGACCGTCCACTCAGCCAGCAGCGCCGGTGTCAGCGTGTGGTTCTGCGGGCCGCGCTGCGCGATCTTCATCGCGCCCAGGCGGTTGCCCAGGGTGGCACAGCGGGCCAGCGTCCAGCCGCGTTCCAGGCCGAAGAGCAGGGCCGCGCGGAAGGCGTCGCCGCAGCCGGTGGGGTCCACCACCTGTTCAGCCACCACGCCGGGCACCAGGGTGCGCTGGCCCTTTTCCCAGAGTTCACAGCCGTGTTCGGCCAGCGTGACGATGACGCCGCGCACATTCGGGCGCAGCGAGATCTGCTCGGGCGATTCGCCGGTGCGCTCTTGCAGCATCTTGGCTTCGTAGTCGTTCACCGCCACCCACTGGGCCAGGCCCAGGATCTCGCGGTGTTCTTCGCCGTTGAACTGCGGCAGTTGCTGGCCCGGGTCGAAGATGAAGGGGATCTGGGCGTCGGCCATCTGGTGGGCGTGTTGCCACATCGCGTCGCGGCCGTCGGGCGCCACGATGCCGATGGCCAGGTCGCTGCGCACGCTGCGCGGCGGCACGGTCTTCTGGTGGGCGTTGCTCATCGCGCCGGGGTGGAAGGCGGTGATCTGGTTGTTGTCGCGGTCGGTCGTGATGTGGCACTGCGCGGTGTGCAGTTCGATGTCGCGGTGGATCAGCGTGGTGTCGGCACGCCAGCCCTGCACGCGGCCGAAGTAGTCACCGCCGTCCACGCCCAGCGCAGCCAGGATCACCGGCGTGCCGCCCAGGATGTGCAGCGTGTAGGCGATGTTGCCGGCGCAGCCGCCGTATTCGCGGCGCAGCGTGGGCACCAGGAAGGACACGTTCAGGATGTGCACCTGGTCCGGCATGATCTGGTCGGCGAAGCGCCCCGGGAAGTTCGTGATCGTGTCGAAAGCGAGAGATCCGCAGATCAAGGCGGGCATGGCAAAGCTCCAAGGTGCAGGGGGAAGGCGGTTTGAACCTGACAGCGCGGCGCGCGGTCAGGGGTAAAAAAGTTCGATGGTGTAGCCGATGACCGGGTCGGTGGCGGCCTGGAGTGTGGCCTGCAGCGCCAGGTCGCGCCCGGCGGCCAGCGTGGCCGTGTTCACGCCCAGGTCGGCCATGCGCAGCACGCGCCGCGCCACGGTCTTGCCGGCGCCGTCGCTCAGCGTCAGGTCCAACGCCGGCAGTGCCAGCGTGATGTCGCCCCGGTTTCGCAAGGTGACCTGCAGCTTGTAGACGCTGGACTTCTCCACGCGCACCAGGCCGCTGCTTTCCACCGCCAGTTTGTCGATGGACCGCGCCGCTTCGACGCGGCAGCCCAGGGCATCGCAGGCCGCTTCCAGCGCCGGCCGGGTGGCAGGGACGCGCGCGGCCAGCGTGTCGCGCCAGCTGACGGCGGCTTGCGCGGCCAAACCCACCGCGCCGAGCACGACCACGGCGGACAGCGCCGCGCGCACCCGCGGCTGGCGCCAGCGCTGCGCACGGTCGGCGCTGCGCACGAAGGACGGCATGTCGTTGGGTTCGGCGCGCGGGTCGGGCGGCTGCGCAGCATCGGCTTCAGGTCCGTACGCGGATGCCGCCCCGATGCTGCTGTCAGCCGGCGGCACCGCGTGCAGCGGCTCGGCCAGCGCCGTGGTTTGGTGCAGCGGCTCGACGGCCGCGAAGTCCAGCGCCGGCGCTGCGGCGCGTTCGGCTTCCAGGTGCAGGTCGAAGGCCAGACCCCGTGCCGGCTCGAGCTCGGGCTCGGGCTCATGCGCACGCTCACGCTCATGCTCATGCTCATGCTCGGACGCAACGCTCGGTACGGCCTCGGCGCGCACGGCCTCTTCTGCCGGCAGTGCGGCGAAGGTGCTGGCCGTCGCCGTGTCCAGGTCGATCAGGGCTTCGGCGGCGTTGAAGACCTCGCCGCAGCGCCCGCAGCGCACCAGGCCGCCAGCCACGCGCAACTGGTCCTGAACGACACGGAACACCGTGCCGCAGGACGTGCAGCGGGCGGCCAGGTTGGGCATCAGGCGGCACCCACGTTTCAGGCCGGCCGTTGCGCCGTCATCAGGACCCAGCCGTCCTCAACGTCGGCTACGCGCACGTCCAGCCACGGCGCGTAGGCGGCGGTCAATTCGTCGGTCTGCCGCTCCAGGATGCCCGCCATCACCAGCCAGCCACCGGGCGCCACATGGCCGGCCAATAGGGGTGCCAGCAGCTTCAGCGGCGTGGCCAGGATGTTGGCCAGCACGGTGTCGTAGAGGCCCTGCGCTGCGTCCGGCATGCCCGGCTTCAACTGCGCCAAGGCCACCCCGTTGCGTACCGCGTTGTCGTGGGTGGACTGCACGGCGGCGGTGTCGATGTCCACCGCGTCGATCGCTGCCGCGCCGACCAGCGCCGCACCGATGGCCAGGATGCCCGAGCCGCAACCGTAGTCCAGCACGCGCTTGCCCGCGTTGGCGGCCGGGTGCGTGGCCAGCCAACGCAAGCACATGCGCGTGGTCGGATGCGTGCCGGTGCCGAAGGCCAGACCGGGGTCGAGGCGTATGACCTGAGTGGCAGCAGCCGGCGGTTCGTGCCAACTGGGCACGACCCAAAAGGTCGGCGTGATTTCCACAGGCGCGAATTGCGATTGCGTCAGCCGCACCCAGTCCTGGTCGGGCATCACGGCCAGGGCCTGCAGGATCACCGCGCTGCCATGCTCGGCCAGCAGTAGCGCGGCGGCCTGCTCGGCCGCCACTTCGGTTTCGAACAGCGCCTTCAGCGTCGATCGCTCCCAGCCCGCCGCCGGTGCCGGCATGCCCGGTTCACCGAACAGCGCGTGCTCGGCGGCGGTGTCGGCATCGGCGTCTTCCACCGACACCGACAACGCGTCCAGCCCGTCCATCAGCAGGTCAGAGACCGGCTCGACGAGCGCTGCCGGAGCACGCAAAACCAGTTCAAACATGGCTCAACGCCGGTGCTGGCCCAGCCAGCCTTCCAGGTAGTGGATGCTGGTGCCGCCTTCGATGAACTTGGCGTCGGCCATCAGTTCGCGGTGCAGCGGGATGTTGGTCTGTATGCCTTCCACCACCGTTTCGCTCAGTGCCGTGCGCATGCGCGCCAGGGCCTGGTCGCGGGTGTCGCCGTGGCAGATGATCTTGCCGATCATCGAGTCGTAATTCGGCGGCACGAAGTAGTTGGTGTAGACGTGCGAATCGACGCGCACGCCCGGCCCGCCCGGCGCGTGCCACAGGCTGATGCGCCCCGGCGATGGCGTGAACTTGTAGGGGTCTTCGGCGTTGATGCGGCATTCGATGGCGTGGCCGCGCATCTCGATCTGGCGCTGCGTGAAAGGCAGTTTCTCGCCGGCCGCCACGCGGATCTGCATCTGCACGATGTCGATGCCGGTCACCATCTCGGTCACCGGGTGCTCGACCTGCACGCGGGTGTTCATCTCGATGAAATAGAACTCGCCGTCCTCGTACAGAAACTCGAACGTACCGGCACCGCGATAGCCGATCTTCTTGCAGGCCGCTGCGCAGCGGTCGCCGATTTTCTCGATGACGCGGCGCGGGATGCCCGGAGCCGGTGCTTCTTCGATGATCTTCTGGTGACGGCGCTGCATGCTGCAGTCGCGCTCGCCCAGCCACACGGCGTTCTTGAAGGTGTCGGCCAGGATCTGGATTTCGACGTGGCGCGGCCGCTCCAGGAACTTCTCCATGTAGACGGCCGAATTGCCGAAAGCCGCACCGGCTTCGGCGCGCGTGGTCTGCACGGCGTGGATCAGCGCGGCCTCGGTGTGGACCACGCGCATGCCGCGCCCGCCACCGCCGCCGGCGGCCTTGATGATCACCGGGTAACCCACGGTGCGAGCGATGCGGATGATCTCTTTCGGGTCTTCCGGCAAGGCGCCTTCGCTGCCCGGCACGCAGGGCACACCGGTCTTGATCATGGCCTGCTTGGCCGAGACCTTGTCGCCCATCAAACGGATGTTTTCCGACGACGGACCGATGAAGACGAAGCCACTTTTTTCGACCCGTTCGGCGAAGTCGGCGTTCTCGCTCAGGAATCCGTAGCCGGGGTGGATGGCCTCGGCGTCGGTGACTTCGGCCGTGGCGATGATGGCCGGCATGTTCAGGTAGCTCAGCGTCGATGACGCCGGGCCGATGCAGACGGCTTCGTCGGCCAGCTTCACGTACTTGGCTTCGCGGTCGGCCTCGGAATAGACCATCACGGCCTTGATGCCCATTTCCTTGCAGGCACGCTGGATGCGCAGGGCGATTTCGCCCCGGTTGGCGATCAGGATTTTCTTGAACACAGCAGCGTCGCTTATTCGATGATGAACAGCGGCTGGCCGAATTCAACCGCTTGGCCGTTCTCGCACAAGATACGCAGCACCTTGCCTTCGCAGTCGGCTTCGATCTCGTTCATGATCTTCATCGCTTCGATGATGCACACCGGTTCGCCCAGCTTCACGTTGTCGCCGATGTCGGCGAAGGACTTCGCGCCCGGGCTGGCCGAGCGGTAGAAGGTGCCGACCATGGGCGACTTGATGACCTTGCCTTCGGGCGCGGCGGGCGCTTCGGCCGCCAGGGGCGCTGCGCTGCTGGCTGCCGGCGCGGCGAGCGGGGCGGACGAGCCCGCCGGCGCGAGCATGTAGGTCGGTGCCACAACGCCACCCACGGGGCCCTTCACGATGCGGACCTTGCCTTCGGCTTCGGTGATTTCGAGCTCGGAGATGTTTGAGTCCGACACCAGATCGATCAGGGTCTTGAGTTTTCGCAGGTCCATCGGGATTTTTCCTTGTCTTGTTGCGCCAACCTGAAGCGCTCTGAGCGGGCGCACTTTACGCTTTTTAGAGGCCGTTCAAGGCGGCTGGCTGCGGATTGCCGGAATTGCCCAACGTCAGTCTGTTTCCAGAGTGCGGGTCCCCGACAGTCCGCGCTACAAGGCTTTGGTCCAGCCTTGCAACTCGTCGTAACCGGTTTCGCCCAGTTTGCGGTGCACCAGCGCGCCGCTGCGGGCGAAGACGGCCGTGAAGGGCAAGGCGCCGGTGCTGTTGCCCAGCTTGCGGCTGAGGTCGGTGCCTTCGAAACCGGCCATGCCGATCGTGTAGCCGACTGGCGCGCGTTGCAGGAATTCACGTACCGCCTTGGAGTTGTCCACGGCCAGGCCGACCACGTGGCCACCCTGGGTGGCGAACTGCTTGGCGAAGCGGTCCAGTTCGGGCATTTCCTTCACGCAGGGCGGGCACCAAGTGGCCCAGAAGTTCAAAACCAGCGGCTGGCCGCGCAGCGCGGCCAGGCTCAGCGTCTGGCCGTCGGGCCGGGTGAAGCTGGTCAGCCAGAAGGCGGTCGTGGCCTCGTCCAGCACCGCTGTCGGCTCCGCGCGCGTGCTGCGGCTGATTTGCCAGGCCGCGCCGGCAGCGGCGGCCGCAGCGCCCGTGCCGGCCAGGATCCAATTGCGTCGGTTCATGTGTTGTCCGTCATTCGTTTTTGCAGGGCCGCCAGGTCGCCGCGCCAACTGCGGCCCTGGGCGTCGGGTTTCAGCGCACCGCGCTGGTCGTCCAGGTCGTGCAGCAGCAGGTGCACGGTGACGCGCTCGCCAAGGGTCGCGCTGGGCGTGGCCACGGTCAGCACGCTGAGGGGTTCGCGGCGGCCGGGCAAGTCCAGCGCGCCGCTGTCGTAGTCCTCGTCGGCATTGATCATGGCGATCTCGGCCGCCTTGGGGTCGTCGCAATACAGGTCCAGGCGCACGGTGGACAGCCGCGTCGCGGTACCGCGCCACACCGCGCCCGAGACGTGCGGACGGAAGTCGGCCATGCGCCCCATCCACAGCGCCGCCACCTCGCGCAGCGCGCGCAGTTCAGCCGGTTGCGTGTCGGCGCAGAAGATCTCGATGTGCTCGCGCACCGCGGCTTCCACCTGCTCGTCGCTGGGCAGTTCGACGCGGCTGCCGAAGGACCGCGCGGCCTTGCGCTTGGCGGCGCCGTACTCCATGCCTTCCTCGACCACGAGTTGGGCCGCTGCGACGGTGAGTTCCTCAGGCGCCGTCATGGCAGTTCCACCGCCCCCATGCGGGCCACGATGGTCGCCGCACGCCCGGCGACATAGGCCGACCCTGGGTTTTTCTCGAAGCGCTTGGGCGCCGGCAGCATCACGGCCAAGCGCGCGGCTTGCTCGGGGCCGAGCCGGGCGGCATCGACGCGGAAGTAGTGCCGCGCCGCCGCCTGCGCACCGAACACGCCTTCGCCCCATTCCACGTTGTTCAGGTAGATCTCCAGGATGCGTTCCTTGCTGAGCGCGGCTTCCAGCATCACCGTCAACAGCGCTTCCTGCGCCTTGCGCACGGCGGTGCGTTCGCCCGACAGGAAGAGGTTCTTCGCCAGTTGCTGGGTGATGGTGGAACCGCCCACCACTTTGGGCACAGGCGCTGGCCGCCCGGGCTTGGCAGGCCTGGCCGCCACGGCCTTGCTGACTTGTTGCAGGACGCGCTGCTCGGCCTGCTGGTTCTTCTGCCAGGCCTTCTCGATGGCGTCCCACTCGATGCCGTTGTGGTCCACGAAACCGGCGTCTTCGCTGGCGATCACGGCGCGCTGCAGATTGGGCGAGATGCGGCTGCCGTCGACCCAGTCCTGGCTCCAGCTGATCTGGTGTTTTTCGACCAGCAGCCGCCAGGCCTCGCTGCGTTGGAAGGCGGTGGACTGCGGCGCCAGCCCGGCCATCAGCGCGATGCGCGCGGCGAAGACCAACTGCAGCGAGGCCAAGCACAGCAGCAGCAAAGCCGCCAGCCGCAGCGCGTGGCGGGTGTGAGGAGCCTGAACGGACTTCATCATCGCGCCGCCCCCACCGTCGCTTCCAGCCCGTCGTTGCGCGTGAAGCGGAAGCGCGAGGTGACGATGATCTGGTCGGCCTGCGACTGCATGGCCGACGAAAAAGGCCCGAAAGGCCCTGCGGCCTGCACGATGGCCATCGCGCGCTGGTCCAGCCCGCGCGAGGCCGACGCCCGCACGATCTCGGCTTCGACGACCCGGCCCTGCGCGTCCACGGTCACGTTCATCGTCAATTCGCCGTAGAGCTTCTTGCCGTTCTGTTCAGGGAAGTCACGCGTGCCGCGCTCTTCGATGCGCCGGCGCAGCGTGTCGTAGTAGATGGCGTAAACCTCTTCGCGCGCGGCCGGGCTGATGTAGCGTTTTTTGGGCCGAGTGCTCTCGTCGTTGACGCGCTTTTCGATCTCGGCCAACTGGCGCAGCAACCGCTTGCGGTGGTCTTCCTGTTCGCGTTCTTGCGGTGTGCCGTTCTCGCGTCGCGGGTCGGGCGGTGGCAGCGTGGCCATCTCGCGGCGGATCTGCGACAGCAGTTGCTGTTGCTCGTCTTGCAGCGTGTCGATGCGCCGCTTGGCGTCTTCCACCGCGTCGCCCAACTGCATGGACGGTGCCATCGGCATCGGCGACGTCGAACGGCCCTTGTCCGCTTCGCCGCCACCGGCCAGATTGGCCTGCGCAATGGCCTGCGCCTGCAGCGGCGCTTCGGCCGAACGGGCGTTGACCAGGATCACGTCCAGCGGCGTGTCGCGGAAGGCGCGTTCCACGCGCAGCGGGCCGACCAGGTGCACCGTCAGCAGCGTGGCGTGCACGGCACCCGAGGCCAGCAAAGCCCACTGCAAGGTTGACAGAGCCGGCCAGCGCATCGCGATGGATCAGGCCGAGTCGGCAGCCACGGCGACATCTGCAGCCGGCGCTGCGCTGCCGCCATCGTCCAGATCGATGGCCAATTGCAGCGCGCCCGTCGGCTCGGTGTCGTCGTCTTCGGCGGTAGCCTCGTCGGCGGTCGTCGCAGGGGCTGCTTCGTCGAGCCGCGCCGCCAGCGTCGCGTGCAGTTCCAGCGTCAACAGGTCCATGCCGTTGATGCGGGCCCGCACGCGGCTGCCGCGCGGCAGGCTGTCGGTGCCCGGCAGGCGGAAGACCAGCGGCACGCTGTCCGCACGCACCAGGCCGTCCTTCATCACGCTGGCGTCGATCTCGGTCAAACCTTGCTGCGCCACCCACTGCAGCGTCCAAAAGCGCTCGATGCCCTGCTGGTAGCCGTTGTAGGCGGTGTAGGCCGCGTCGAAGGCCGAGATCACGCTGAACAACGCGGCGTCCTTCGGCTTGAAGGGCGCCACCAGCGCGGCGGTGCGGCCGTGGCGGGCGCAGGCAATGATCTGCCACTGGTTGGCCAGGTCCACATAGCGCCGCAACGGGCTGGTGGACCACGCGTACTGCGCCACGCCCATGCCGGCGTGCGGCGCGGGCTTGGTGCCCATGCGCACCTTGTTGCCGGGCAGCAGGCTGGCCTGGCTGCGGTAGATGCCGGGCACGCCGTGCTCGGCCAGCCATGCGCCCCAGGTGCTGTTGGCCAGGATCATGGCTTCGGCCACGATCAGGTCCAGCGGCGCGCCGCGCTGTCGGGTGCTGATGGTGACCGGCTCGTGACCTTGCGGCTCGCCTTCGCTGCCTTCCAGGCGGAAGTTGTAGTCCGGCCGGTTGAAGGTTTCCGGCTTGCCCCGCACCACCTCGCGCCGGCCCTTCAGCGTCTGGGCCAGGCGGAAGGCGAACGCCAGTTCAGCAGCGAAGGGGTAGTCGGCAGGCGCCTGGCCATTCAGCGAGGCTTCGGTGACCACCGCGTCCAGCTTGTCGTGGCGCAGGTTGGCGGCAATCGGCACCAGCTCGAGCCGGGTCTCGCTGCTGCGCACCTCCAAGGTGGCCTCGTCCAGCGTGACGTACAGGCTGACGGCCGGGCAATTGCGCCCTTCGGCCAAGGTGTAAGCCTGCACCACCTCGTCGGGCAGCATGGTGATCTTCCAGCCCGGCATGTAGACCGTGGACAGGCGCTCGCGCGCCACTTTGTCGATGGCGGTGTCGGGCGTGATGGCCAGCCCCGGCGCGGCGATGTGCACGCCGAAGGTGACGGTGCCGGTGCCCAGGCCCTGCACCGACAGCGCGTCGTCGATTTCGGTGGTGGCGCTGTCGTCGATGGAGAAGGCCTGCACCGCCGCCAGCGGCAGGTCGTCCTTGATGGCTGGCGCGGCCAGGCCGGGTGTGAAGGCGTGGCCTTTGGGGAATTGCTCGAAGAGGAAGCGCTGCCAGTGGAACTGGTAGGGGCTTTCGATGGCCCCGGCGGCGGTCAGCAGGTCCAGCGGCGCCTTCTGCGCGCGCTTGGCGGCTTCGACCACGGCCTTGTATTCCGGGCCGTTCTTGTCGGGCTTGAAGAGGATGCGGTAGAGCTGCTCGCGCACGGCTGCCGGGCACTGCCCCTGCACCAGTTCCGCGGCCCAGGCTTCGATCTGCAAAGCCAGCTGCTTCTTGCGTTCGATGCCCAGCAGCGCCGCCTTGACCGTCTCTTCCGGCGCCTTCTTGAACAGGCCTTTGCCCAGCCGGCGAAAGTAGTGCGGCGCGTCGTACAGGCGCAGCAACGCGGCGGCCTGCTTCTCGGGGCCGGCCTTGGCGTCGAAATAGTCGCGCGCCAGGTCGCCAAAACTGAATTCGGCGTCCGAGGCAAATTCCCAAGCCAGGTCGAGGTCGATCTCAGCGGCCAGGGCTTGCGCCTGGGCCATGAACTCGGCCGGTGCCGGCTTTTCGAAGCGCAGCATCACATTGGCTGCCTTCACTTTCACCCGCTTGCCGGAATCCAGCTCCACCTGTAGCGAACTCTCGGCTTCGGACATCACGCGGCCGGCGTGGAATTTCCCGGCGTCATCGAACAGTGCATACATGGGCAGGATTGTCGCCGGGGAAGCGTGACGGCCGCCGATACATGGCCAGGGCCTGCCGACGGCAGACCCCGGTCTGTGCATCTTTCAGCCGAACATCACGCCATCAGACGCCCTGCTTGTTCAGCGGTGCGCGCAAAGCTTCGCTGACCGTGGCCAGGCTGTCGGCCAGGTGGGCCTGGGCGATCGAGGTCCAACCGCCAGCCGCCACTGCCGTCTTCAGTTCACTTTCCAGCCGCACGGCCGCTTGGCGGTAGACGGCGCGCACATCGGTGGCGGCCGCTGAGGTGGGGCGCAGCAGGCCGGCTGCCAGGCGGCGCAGGTGCTCGCGCTGCAGGCTGCGCCGCCGGCTGTCGATCTCGCCTTTCTTGCCGCCCTTGCCCTTCAACTCGGACCACGATGCCGAACGGACTTGCTCCTGCACATCGGCAAAGCTCAGCAGCGACCGCGTGTCGGTGACCTTGGTTTCTGCGTCCGACAGGCGCGAGGCCAGCCCGTCAGACATCAGCGCGTCCAGGGCGCTGCGCTGGATGGCGAGCACCGCTTCGGCGATGCTGTAGTCCACGTTGGCGACCAAGCGGTTGGGGCCGGTGCGATCCAGTTGATCAACACCCAGGCGGCTCATGATCTTCGGGTCGAAGCGCAGGCTGGTGGTGGTGAAGACTTCGCCGACCAGCAGGTCCAGCGCGGCCTTCTGCTTGGCCGCCGGCACCGGCACCAGCAGCGCCTGCTTGCCGCCGCTGAGCGAACGCGAGGTGTAGGTGCCGCCGACGTATTTGGCGATCATCGGCACCGCGTTGGCCAGCGTGGCCAGGCTGCGCGACAGGTTGCGGCGGTAGACGGTCAGGTCGTCGTCGGCCGGCAGCACGCGGCTTTCGGTGCGGGCCCACAGTTCGCGCCCCAGCTTGATGTTGCGTTGCGCATAGGCCAGCGGGTCGTCGCCCAGGTCGCGCTGGTTGACCAGTGGGTCGATGCCGAAAATGTCTTCGTCAGTCGAATAGGCCAGTGTCGGGTTGCTTTCCGACTTGGCCGCCAGTTGGGCCAGATCCGCTGCCTCGGTGGCCGCCGGAAATTCGCGGTAGCCGTATTCGATGGCCCAGTAGTCGTAGGCGCCCAGCGTGGGCATCACGTAGTCGGCGATGCGCTCACCGTCGAGCGAGATGTTCAAGCCGTTGTAGTCCATCACCGAGTTCGAAACGCCGTTGGCAGCGGTGAACTTGGGGTCGCGCAATTGCGCCGGGGTGACGCTGGTGGACGCGCGGAAGTTGTGGCGCAGGCCCAGCGCGTGGCCGACCTCGTGCATGGTCACGTCCTTCAGCGCGCCGGCGATGTAGCGCTCGCCTTGCGGGCTGTTGGGGTCGATCTCGCCGCGCAGCGTCAGCAGTTCCAGGCCGCTGCTGGCTTCTTCCAGCGCGTCGTTGCCGTAGCTGCACAGGTCTTCGGCGGTCAGGCTGGCAGGGTTGGCCATGTTCAGGGCCACGGTCGGCAGCGTTTCGCGCACCCGGGTGCGTTCCAGCCTTGCCCAGTTCTCAGGGATGATGGCCGCGCCGCGCAAAATTTCGCCGGTGCGCGGGTCACTCTGGCTGGGGCCGACGGCGGTGGCGCCCGGGCCTTCCAGCGCGAACCAGCGCACGGCCAGGATGTGGGTGCCTTCCAGCGACGACCAGTCGGCGTCGTTGGCCTGCTGTTCCACCGCGATGGCGTTCTTGAAGCCGGCGCGCTCGAAGGCTTTGTTCCATTCCAGGATGGCCTCGCGCAGCGCGGGCCGCCATTTCTCAGGGATGTTGCGATCCATCACCACGCGGATGGGCTGCTTGGGTTCAGACACGGCCGCCGCCGGGTCTTTCTTTTCGAGACGCCAGCGGCGAACCAGGTGGGTGCGGCTGTCGCCGCCGTTGTCGTTTGCCAGGTCGAAATAGGCTTCGCTGAAAAAGCCCACGCGCTGGTCGGCGCGGCGCGGCTTCATCGGCTCCAGCGGCAGCGGGGCCAGCGTGTAGGTGTAGCTCAGGAACAGGCTGCGCGCGTCGGGCACGACGGTGGGCGGGTTGGGCAGCGCGGCCGGGTTGGGTGGCGGCGCGCCGGGTGCGAAGACTGGCGGCGCTGGCAACTTGGGCACGGTGAAGTGCGAACGCATCGTGATGGCCGTGCCGTCGCCCGAGGTGCGTGTGCGTTCCACCGACGAATTGCTGCGGTCGTGGATGTAGGCCAGGCGGTAGCTGGCTTCCAGCTGCGTCTGCGTGCCGGGGATGTCGCTGCCCAACAGCGCCTGCACGTCCACCAGCAGCGACTTGCGCTGCGGGTGGGCAGCGGCGGCCAGCGGCGCCACGCCGATCAGGCTTTCCGAATAGCTTTCGCCGACGGCTCGCGCCAGCGGCGTTCCGTCGGGTGCCCGCACCTGCAGGTTGCGCGCGACCATCTGCACGGTGTTGCCGACGCGGCGTAGCACCACCACCTGCTGACGGCCGCCCATCAAGCCCGGCCAGAAGCCGCGTTCACCCAGGCCGCTGGCCAGCGAAGCGCTCAGGAAAAAAGGCTGGTTCAGGCGGTCGGCCGGGATCTCCAGCCAGGTCTTGTCGTCCTTGGTCCAGACCGTCAGGTAGCCGGCCTTGCTGGTGGCGTCGCGCGTGACTTCGGCGAATGGCGCGGGCGTGCCGGGCGGCACGGCCGGCGTGGTGCGGACCAGGGGTGCCGACGCAGCGCCGGCCGGACCGCTGGGGCGGGCGGAGGCGACAGCGCTTGAAGCGGACGCGGCCGTCGCACTGCCGACTGCGGCAGGCGTAGGGGGCGCGGCTGCCGTTTCGGGCGGTGCGCCGACGCTGGCGCAGCCTGCCAGCACAGCGGCAACGGCGCTCAGCAGCACGGGGGCAGCCAAGGCAAAACGGGACGGGGCAAAACGCGACTGCGGCAAACGTGACATGGGCGATCCTGCGAATTCGAAGCGCGGGACCTTATCGCAAAAGACCGCGCAATTCGGCCGCAGGGCAGGTAAACGAAGTTGAAGTTGCGCAGCCTGTCGCGCAACGCATCGCGGCTTGCACGGCGGTGTGCTTCAGCCCTGTGCCGCCAAACCGGCCAGCAGCTTGTCGTGAATGCCGCCGAAGCCGCCGTTGCTCATGCACAGCAGGTGGTCGCCGGGCCGGGCCGTCTGCACGATCTCGGTCACCAGCGCGTCCACGCTGTCGCGCACCACGGCCTTGGGACCCAGTGGCGCCAGTGCCTGCGCGGTGCTCCAGCCGTAGTTGCCCTGCAGGCAGAAGCTCAAGTCAGCCTCTTCGAGCGCCCAGGGCAGCAGGGCCTTCATCGTGCCCAGCTTCATGGTGTTGGAACGGGGCTCGAAGATGGCCAGGATGCGGCCGCCCACGCCCACTTTCCGGCGCAGGCCATCGACGGTGGTGCGCATGGCCGTGGGGTGGTGGGCGAAGTCGTCGTAGACCTTCACGCCCGCCACCTCGCCACGCAATTCCAGGCGGCGGCGCACGTTTTGGAAGCTGTTCAGCGCGGCGCAGGCGGCGTCAGGCGCCACGCCCACGTGCTCGGCCGCACCGATGGCGGCCAGCGCGTTCATCTGGTTGTGTTCACCCAGCAGCGTCCATTCAACGCGACCCAGCTTCAGGCTGCCGCGCAGCACGTCGAAGGCCTGCGGCTCGCCGCGAGCGCACAGACCGCCGGGTTCTTCGCGTTTGGTGCCGAAACGCAGCACCTCGCTCCAGCAGCCGCGTGCCAGCACGCGGGCCAGCGCAGCGTCGCGCGCATTCACCACCAGGCGGCCGGTGGATGGCACCGTGCGCACCAGATGGTGGAACTGCGTCTCGATGCTGGCCAGGTCGGGGAAGATGTCGGCGTGGTCGTGTTCCAGGTTGTTCAGGATGGCGGTGCGCGGCCGGTAGTGGACGAACTTGCTGCGCTTGTCGAACAAGGCCGTGTCGTACTCGTCGGCCTCGATGACGAACGGCGAATTCGGCGCCACCGTGCCCAACCGCGCCGAGACGCCGAAGTTCAGTGGCACACCGCCGACCAGAAAGCCTGGCTGGACCCGCACGCCGTCTACATCCAGGCCGGCCTGATCGACGATCCAGGCCAGCATGGCCGTCGTCGTGGTCTTGCCGTGGGTGCCGGCCACGGCCAGAACATGCCGGCCCTGCAGCACGTGTTCGGCCAGCCACTGCGGGCCGCTGGTGTAGGGCACGCCGGCGTCGAGGATGGCTTCCATCAGCGGGAAACCGCGCGTGACCACGTTGCCGATAACGAATAAATCGGGCTTGAGCGCCAATTGGTCGGCGCCGTAGCCTTCGATGATCTCGACGCCCAGGGCGCGCAGTTGGTCGCTCATCGGCGGGTAGACGCCAGTGTCGCAACCGGTGACGCGGTGGCCGGCTTCGCGGGCCAGGGCGGCCAGGCCGCCCATGAAGGTGCCGCAGACGCCCAGGATGTGTATGTGCATGATCGATTCATTCTAGGAGGCGGCCTGCGCAGGCCAGCCAGTGGTCCAGCGACGTCTTTGCGGCGCGGTCAGTGGGGCTGCGTCAAGCCGTGAAGCTCTGCCGTGCCACCCATTCCTGGCCGGCCGCCAGGACAACGGGCTCGCCAATCTGCGCCGCTTCCACGCACAGCATTGCCAGCCAGTCGTCATCGGGCAGGTCGGCCATGGCGGCCGCCTGGGTCGGGCCGGGGTTCCACACCACCACGTCGGCAAATCCCTCGCGGCTGATCAGCAGGCGGCCCGCTGGGCTGACCAGGTGCTGCGCGCCGGTGGCGTCCCAGAAGATGCGGTCGATCTCGCCCGCAAAGCCAAAGGGGTCGAGTTCCTGTTGCTGCTGGTGGCCGCTCAGGCTGTCGGTGTAGCGCACGCCCAGCAGGCCGCCGATCTGGCTGCGCTGCAGGTCACCCACGGCCAGGTAGCTGTGCAGCGCGGCGCTGAAATTGAAGGGCGCCTCACCGCAGTTGGTGATGGCCAGTTCCACGTCGAGCTGCTGGCCGCTGAGGCTGAAGCTCAGCTCGGCCTCGAAGGCGTGCGGCCAGATGGCGCGTGTGGCTTCGTCGTCGCGCAGCCTCAGCACGCCGATGACATTGCCGCTGCGCTCGGCGCCTTCCATCCACTGCCAGGCGCGGTTGCGTGCGAAGCCGTGGCGCGGCAGCGGGCCGCGCTCAGCGAATTGCGGAAAGATCACCGGCACGCCACCCCGCACGGCTTTGCCCGGGCCGGCCTCGGCGAGCGGCGACACGTACAGCCTTTCATGGCCGCCGGCCGGTATCCAGCTGACCAGCGTGGCGCCGTGCAGCAAGACGGTTGCCTGCGCACCGTCGGGCGCGCGCAGCCACATCGCCGGCTGCCCCAGCGCCGTGGTCGGCTTGATCATGCAGCGCGCAGTGCGGCGTGCAAGGCGGCGCGGGAAGCTTCCAGCGTGGCGGCGATGTCTTGTTCGCTGTGCGCGGCGCTGACGAAACCGGCTTCGTAGAGCGCCGGCGCCAGGTAGACACCACCGTCCAGCATGGCGTGGAAATAGCGGTTGAAGCGGTCCTTGTCGGTGGCCATGGTGCCGCCGTAGTTCTGCGGCAGTTCGCTGGCGAAGAAGAAGCCGAACATGCCGCCTTGGCAGTCGCCGACGAAGGGCACGTCGGCTTCGCGTGCCACGCCTTCCAGACCGCGCACCAGGCTGGTCGTGCGCGCAGACAGCGCGTCGAAAAAGCCGGGCTTGCTGATTTCCTTCAGCGTGGCCAAACCGCAGGCCGTGGCCACCGGGTTGCCGCTGAGGGTGCCGGCCTGGTAGACCGGTCCCAGCGGCGCCAGCATGCTCATCACCGCCTTGCTGCCGCCGAAAGCGGCCAGCGGCATCCCGCCGCCAATGACCTTGCCGAAGACGCTCATGTCGGGCTGGAAGCCGGGGATCAGCTGGGCGTAGAGGCTCTGCGCACTGCCCAGCGCCACGCGGAAACCGGACATCACTTCGTCGAACACCAGCAGCGCGCCGTGCTGCGTGCACAGCTCGCGCAGGCGGGTCATGAAGGGCAGGCTGGCGCGCACGAAATTCATGTTGCCAGCAATGGGTTCGATCATCACGCAGGCCAGTTCGGGGCCATGTTCGGCGAAGCAGGCTTCGAGCTGCGCGACGTTGTTGTATTCCAGGACCAGCGTGTGCTTGACCACGTCGGCCGGCACGCCGGCACTGGTCGGGTGGCCAAAGGTGGCCAGGCCCGAGCCGGCCTTCACGAGCAGCGCGTCGGCATGGCCGTGGTAGCAGCCTTCGAACTTGACGAACTTGCTGCGGCCTGTGGCGCCGCGCGCCAGGCGCAGCGCGCTCATGCCGGCCTCGGTGCCGCTGCTGACCAGGCGCACCTGCTCGACGCTAGGTACCAGGGCGATGATGGCTTCGGCCAGTTCGATTTCGCGCTCGGTCGGTGCGCCGAAACTGAAGCCGTCTTCGGCCGCCTTGTGCACCGCTTCCAGCACCGCCGGGTGACCGTGGCCCAGGATCATCGGGCCCCAGGAGCCGATGTAGTCGATGTACTTCTTGCCCTCGGCGTCCCACATGTAGGCGCCCTGGGCGCGCTGGATGAAACGCGGCGTGCCACCCACGGCGCGGAAGGCGCGCACTGGTGAATTCACGCCGCCGGGAATGACGCGCTGGGCGCGGGCAAACAGTTCTTCGTTGGACTTCATGTCGGCAGACTTCAATTCAATCAATGCGGTCAATGCACACGGCGCGTTGCGCCTTTGTTGCTGGGGTCTTCGGGTTCGGGTTCCGGCATGCCGCCTTCTTCCATCTCGTCCTCATCGGGCGGCGGCAGGGCCCAGAAGAAACGGTCGGGCACGATCTGGCCCATGCCCGGGCGGAAGCCGGCGTCCAGGCTCTGGTCCAGGAAGGACAGCGCCTCGCCAACAGCCGGCTGCAGTTCACTGCCCGCCGCCAGCAGCGCGGCCAAGGAAGCTGCCAGTGTGTCGCCGGCGGCCATGAACGAGGTCTCGAAGCGTTCGAACTTCTCGCCGGTGATGGCACCTTGTGGCGAGGCCAGCACGTTGTCGATGTACTGCTCGGGGCCTGCGCCCGACAGCTTGCCCTTGAGCATGATGCCGGTCACCAGCACGTAGCGCGTGCCGTGTTCGCCGGCGGCCACTGCCAGTTCGCGCGCCGAAGGCGGGCGTTCGCTGTCCCAATCGGGTAGCAGGAAATCTTGCAGCGTCTTGTAGCTGCCCACCAGCACCTCGGTGGCCGGCAAGATCAGTTCCCGGAAGGCGTCGAGGTACATCTGCAGCGGGTCGTCGTCCATCCAGCTCAGATTGGGCAAATAGCTGACCAGCGGAATCTCGGTGTAGTCGCTGAGCACTTCGGCCACCGCGCTGACGTTGTCGGCGCTGCCCAGGAAGCCGACTTTCCAGCCGGCGATGGTCACGTCTTCCAGGATCGTGCGGGCCTGCTCGGCCACCACGTCGGGTTCGATCTCGTGTTGGTCGAAGGTGTCGGCGGTGTCGCGCATCACGATGCTGGTGACCACCGGCAGCGCGTGCGCGCCCATCGCGGCGATGGTGGCAATGTCGCCTGCAATGCCACCAGCGCCGCTGGGGTCGCTGGCGTTGAAGCACATCACGCAGGCCGGTGGCGGCGGTTCGGTGCCGGGGTCATCGATGGCCGTGGCCGGTGTGAGTTCGGGAATCATGGGCAGGCCTGGTCACGGGTTTCGGTGCGGAAATTGGCCGGAAATGCATGGCTACAATCTTCTTCCATTGTAGTGAGGTGATGGTCTAATCGTGAGTGAACCGCGTACCTGGATGTGCCTGATCTGTGGCTGGATCTACAGTGAAATCGATGGTGATCCGGAGCACGGTATCGCACCGGGCACCGTGTGGGCCGACGTCGACATGAACTGGACCTGCCCCGAGTGTGGAGCCCGCAAGGAAGATTTCGAAATGATCGCGGTCTAGTCCGCTGCCAGGTCTGTGGCCTCAGGGCTGCGGCCCGCGCTGCCAGATGCCGTTGAGGAGATAGCGCTTGGAGATACAGGCACCTGCGGGCGCAAGCGGCAACACCACGGCGACCGTTGGCGCCAAAGTGCTGGTCATCGACGACAGCAACACCATACGCCGCAGCGCCGAGATCTTCTTGCGCCAGGGTGGTCATGAAGTGCTGCTGGCCGAAGATGGCTTCGATGCGCTGGCCAAGGTGAGCGACCACGACCCTGAACTCATTTTCTGCGACATCCTGATGCCGCGCCTGGACGGCTACCAGACCTGCGCCATCATCAAGCGCAATCCGCGTTTCGCGCACGTACCGGTGATCATGCTGTCGTCCAAAGACGGTCTGTTCGACAAGGCCCGCGGGCGCATGGTCGGCTCAGAAGACTACCTGACCAAACCCTTCACCAAAGAGCAGTTGCTGCGCGCCGTTGACGCCTACCGGCGCAGCGCGCGTTAGCGCGCCGGATCCTGCAAGGACACCCAGATGCCGATCCACAAGATCCTTGTCGTCGATGACTCGAAGACCGAGTTGCACCATCTCTCCGAAGTGCTCGGCAAGCGCGGCTACAGCGTGCGCACCGCCGAAAACGGTGAAGAGGCGATGCGCCGCCTGGCCGAAGAAAAACCCGACCTCATCCTGATGGACGTGGTGATGCCCGGCCAGAACGGTTTCCAGCTGACGCGCAGCATCACCCGTGATGCGCGCTATGCCGATGTGCCGGTGATCATGTGCACCAGCAAGAACCAGGAAACCGACAAGGTCTGGGGCATGCGCCAGGGTGCGCGCGATTACATCGTCAAGCCGGTCAGCACCGAAGAGCTGATGACCAAGATCAAAGCCTTCGACTGATGGCCAACCGCGTCGCTCTGCGCGAACTGCAAGCCCGGCTGGCACTGCGCCTGCAGCAGGCGCGCACCGAAGTGCGCGTGCAGTCTTGGTTGGCGGTCGAGTGCGCGGGGCTGGGTTTTCTGGTGCCGTTGGCCACGGCCGGTGAAATCTTTCCGGTGGGCAAACTGTTGACGGTGCCGCACACGCACCCCTGGTTCATGGGCGTGGCCAATCTGCGCGGCGGGCTGCACGGGGTGGTCGATCTCGCCGCCTTCCTGGGTTTGCGAACGCCCATCGCAGTAGACGTCGTGCGTGAACAGTCGCAACTGCTGGCCTTCAACGCCAACCAAGGTGCACATTGCGCGGTGCTGGTTGACAAGCTGGCCGGTTTGCGCAGCGCCACGCAGTTGAAGCTGGAGGCTGGCGAAACGGCCGACGGGACCGGCGCGGTCGCGCGGCCGGCTTTCGCGGGCGCCCGTTGGCGCGACGCAGACGGTCGCGTGTGGCAGGAGATCGACCTTGGGGCGCTGGCCCGCAACGAGCAGTTTCTGGCCATCGCAGCATGACTGCGGTGGGCCATTTAGAGATAGATTTTCCGATCGATGAGCAGGCTCGCGCCGAACGCTGCGGCGTTGCGCGCGGGTGTTTCCGTTGACGCAGCGGAACCCCAGAGAGGACGACATGAGTTTTCTAGACCGGATCAAGGGCACCCCTCGCACCCCCGCTGCCGACGAGGCGCCGGACCTGCTTCCCTTCGACGAACTCGCGCCACCGGCCAACCCGATGGAAGCGACCGTGCGCCTGAGCCAGAGCACCCTGTCACCGCCCCAGACGCATGCGCCGGACGAAGACGCCTCCATCATTTCCGAGGCCGCGCCTTCCGAATTGGCAGGCGACTTCAACGACAGCCGCCTGCTGACCCCGGGCGCCGAGCCCGCCGTCTTCAACAGCGGCTTGCCCATCATCGGCGCCTGGCCCATTGCGCGCCAACAGCGCAGCCTGGTGGTGTTGTTCGCGGCCGGCCTGCTGGGTCTGCTGGCCTGGGCCGGTTTGTCACTGTCGGCCAGTGGCCGCAGCGCCGACCAGGTGGGTGCTGCCGGACAGGCCAGTACGCAGTCGCAGCGCTTGGCCAAGTCGGTCTCGCAGGCCCTGGTGGGCAATGCTGCGGCCTTCGGTGAAGTCAAGGACAGCATCGCCGTGCTGACCCACAACGTGCGCGCGCTGAAGAACGGCGACAGCGATATCGCCGCTGCGCCCGGCAATCTGCAAGAGCAAGTGGACAAGCTGCTGCCGCTGGTGGAACGCGCCGAAAAATCATCGGCCACCGTGCTGGGCCAGCAGAAGACGCTGACCCAGGTGGGCCAGGCGCTGCGCGCCATCAACCGCCAGAGCGCCGACTTGCTGGAAACCGCCGAGACGGTGTCGTCGCTGAAACTGCAGAGCGGCGCTTCGGCGGCCGAGCTGTCGGCGGTGGGCCAGCTGGTGATGCTGACCCAGCGCATCGGCAAGAGTGCGAATGAGTTTCTGACCACCGAAGGCGTCAGCGCGGAGGCGGTGTTTCTACTGGGCAAGGACCTGAATTCCTTCCGCGAGATCACCCAGGGCGTGATCAACGGCAATGCCGATCTGCGGCTGCCCGGCACGCGCGACCCGCAGCAGCGCGAAAAGCTGCAGCAGTTGCTGACGCAGTACGAACAGACGCGCACCGAAGCCAGCGCCATCCTGGGCAATTTGCAAGGCTTGGTGGCCGCGCGTGAGGCGCAGACGCAGGTGGTGACAGACAGCGAGCCGCTGCGCCTGGGCCTGGACACGCTGCAAAAAGGCCTGGGTGCCGAAAGTGGCCTCAGCGGTGGGCGCCTGGCCTTCGGCCTGCTGGCCCTGCTGGCCTTGGTGGCCGCAGGCACGGGCCTGCTGAAGCTGTTCGTCATCGACCAGAAAAGCCGCATGAAGGTGGCCGATGTGCAGCGCCTGGAAGCCGAACGGCAAGAGCAGGAAGCCAAGCGCGTCAACGACGCCAACCAGGCCGCCATTCTGCGTTTGATGAACGAACTGCAGGCGGTGGCCGAGGGCGACTTGACGCAGCAGGCGACCGTGACAGAAGACATCACCGGCGCCATCGCCGACTCGGTGAACTACACCGTGGAGGAGTTGCGAACGCTGGTCGCCCAGGTGCAGAACACGGTGGGCCGCGTGACCGAAACGACGGCCCGCGTGGAAGACACCTCGACCGAGCTGCTGGCCGCTTCTGGTGAGCAGTTGCGCGAGATCCGCAACACCGGCGACTCGGTGTTGCAAATGGCCGGCCGCATCAACAACGTCAGCGCGCAGGCCCAGGAAACGGCCCAGGTGGCGCGCCAGTCGCTGCAGGCCGCAGAGACCGGTCTGACGGCGGTGCAGAACGCCATTGGCGGCATGAACACCATCCGCGACCAGATCCAGGACACCTCCAAGCGCATCAAGCGCTTGGGTGAGTCGTCGCAGGAAATCGGCGAAATCACCGAGCTGATTTCAGACATCACCGAGCAGACCAACGTGCTGGCCCTGAACGCCGCCATCCAGGCGGCCAGTGCCGGTGAAGCCGGGCGCGGGTTTTCGGTTGTTGCCGAGGAAGTGCAGCGCCTGGCTGAGCGCTCCGGCGACGCGACGCGGCAGATCGCGGCCATTGTGCGCACCATCCAGACCGACACACAAGACGCCGTCGGCGCGATGGAACGCAGCACGCAGGGCGTGGTCGAAGGGGCGCGCCTGTCGGACGCTGCCGGCACCGCACTGGGTGACATCGACCGTGTCACGCGCGAACTGTCGGATCTGATCGCGCGCATCTCCAACGAAGCGCTGCGCGAAGCCGAATCGGCCAACGTGGTGGCCGCCAACATCCAGCACATCTTCGCCGTCACCGAGCAGACTTCAGAGGGCACGCGTTCCACCGCGCAGATGGTGCGCGAGTTGGCCTTGACGGCCGAGGAACTGAAAACCTCGGTGTCGCGGTTCAAGATCGGTTGATGGACGGGTCTGCCTGAGGCACCGAGCACACGCATGTCCGAGACCCTTCAGCTCCACGACACCGGCGGCCTTGAGCCCAACAACCCGGCCGGCAATCCGCTGGGCGACGACCTCAGCGCGCTGTCATGGGTGCAGGCCGAGTTGCGCCGTTCGCTGGAAGCCGCCCACAAGGCGCTGCGTCGCCAACTGAAGGAAGCCGACGCAGTCCGGGGTTCGGATGTCGGCAGCGTGGACCCTTCGGTGCTGCGCACTGCGCGCAACCAGCTGCACCAAAGCGTGGGCGCGCTGGAACTGGTTGGCCTGCCGGCGGCGGCGGACATGCTGCGCGGCAGCGAAGCGGCTGTCACGCGCATGGTCAGCAAGCCGGCGATGGTGGACACGGCCGCCGTCGAGACCATCGAGAAAGCCTCATTCGCGCTGCTCGATTTTCTGGCCCGCCAACTGGCCGGCAAGCCGGTCTCGCCGGTGATGCTCTTCCCGCAGTACCGCGCCGTGCTGCAACTGGCAGCGGCCGAGCGCATCCACCCGGCAGATCTGTGGAAGATCGACTGGGCCTGGCAAGCGCTGCCCGCCGACTTGCGCGCCGAACCGCTCAGCGCCGACGACGCCGCACGCAGCACGATGGAAACGCTGGTGCTGGCGCTGATGCGCCCCAGCGCTGCCGACGGCGGCCAGGCTGCGCTGATGCACATGAGTGACCTGTGCGCCGGCCTGGGCGTGGGCGCGCGGCTGGCGGCTGACAGCACGAACAACACCAGCGGAGGCGCCGAATTGGCTAGCTTCT
Source organism: Burkholderiales bacterium (assembly GCA_038316205.1). GTDB lineage: Bacteria > Pseudomonadota > Gammaproteobacteria > Burkholderiales > Burkholderiaceae_C > Rubrivivax. The sequence continues at coordinate 11,189 of JBBQAI010000005.1, read as the reverse complement.
GGCAACTGGCGGCGGCGGTTTTCGAAGCCCAGTCGCTGGGTCTGTTGCCGGTGGACGTGTATTCCAAGCGCATCGCCTCGGGCATGCTGGCGCAGCTGCGACTGCGCGTGAAGGGCCACGCCGAAGTGCCTGCACGTCAGGCCCACGACCTGCTGTTTTTCTGCAGCCACGCCCGCGTGCCGGATGACCTGGCCACGGCCCCGCGCCTGATGGCCGTGCGGCAGTCCTGGCAGCTGGACAGCCACCCCACCGCCGACTATGAAACTGCGCGGCTGGGCCGTTTCGACCCGGCCGTGCTGGCGCTGGCGCGCAAGCGGGTGGCCATCGCCAAAGATTCCTGGTCGGCGGTGGCCGGTGGTGAGTTGCACCGCATGGCCGGCCTGCCCGAGCAGTTCATCTTGATGGGCGAATCGCTGCAACGGATGTTCCCTGAAGGCAAGGCGCTGGACCGCGCGCTGCAGGCGGCGGTGGCGCAGACCGTGGCGGCCAACGCTGAGCCGCCGCCCGGCCTGGCGATGGAGGTGGCCACGGCCATCCTCTACGTCGATGCCTCGATGGAAGACGCTCAGTTCGACCACCCCGAGCTGGCCAGCCGTGTGCAGCACCTGGCGCGGCGCATCGACGACGTGCGCATCGGCGCCGATCCCCAGGTTCTCGAAACCTGGATGGAAGAGCTTTACCGCCGCGTGTCCGACCGCCAGACCATGGGCAGCGTGGTGCAGGAATTGCGCGCCTCGCTGTCGGAAATTGAAAAGCAGATCGACGCGTACTTCCGCGAACCGGCGCGGCGCGACTTGCTGATCCCGGTGCCCAACCAGTTGTCGGCCATGCGCGGGGTGCTCTCGGTGCTGGGCATGGACCAGGCCTCGCAGGCCGCGCTGCACATGCGCGATGAGGTGGAGGCGCTGGCCCAGACCGAGGTCGATCCGCAACGCGCCGTGCGCACTGGCACCTTCGACCGTCTGGCCGACAACCTGGGCGCTCTGAGCTTCCTCATCGACATGCTCAGCGTGCAACCGCAACTGGCCAAGTCGCTGTTCCGTTTCGACCCGGCCACCGGCAGCCTGAGTGCGGTGATGGGCCAAAGCGAACGCGTCTCGGCCTTCGCGGCTTTCGAGACCGACGAATCTGAATTGCAGCTGGATCTGCGCGAGGCTGTCGAGCCCGTGCCGCCCCCGGCTATGTCGGTGACGCAAGCCACAGACCTGAGCCGTTTCGTCAGCGAAACGACCATTGCCTTGCCATCGGTCAAGCGGGGTGCTGCAGCCGCGCCTGTCAATGCGCCGGGTGTTGGGCCCTCTGTGGCGCCCGTCACTGCGCCGTTTGCTGCGCCTGCCGGTGCAGCCACACTGGCCGCACCGGCACCGGCACCGGCATTTCTGCCGCCGCTGACGCCCACCACTTCCACCGGCCTCGAAGACGACGCCGAGATGCGCGAGATCTTCATCGAGGAAGCGCGTGAAGTCATCACCGACGCGCAGGCCGCGCTCGAACGCCTGGTCGACGCGCCCGACAACAGCGGCGACCTGACCGCGCTGCGCCGCGCCTTCCACACGCTGAAGGGCAGTGCGCGCATGGTCGGGCTGCGCGATTTCGGCGAAGCCGGCTGGGCCTGTGAGCAGCTCTACAACGACAGACTGGCCAGCGCGCCGCGCCTGGACCACCCGCTGCGTGTGCTGACCGCCGAGGCGCTGGCCTACCTGGCCGATTGGACCGAGGCCATCGCCGAAGGCCGCGATGGCAGGCACCACCCGGCCGCCGTGGCGCAAGCCGCCGATGCGCTGCGCCTGCGCGGCGAGCGTTTGGCCATCGTGTTGCCGTCGGCCACGGCCGCGGTCGGGGCGCTTGAAGCGCCTGAAGCGCTGGCTTTCCCCGACCTTTCTGATTTGCCCGAGTTGCCCGAGTTGCCCGAGCTACCGGCGTTGCAAGACGCCGCAGCCAGCACCAACGAGGCCACCATCACGCTGCCGCCCCCGGCGGTGCCGCCCGAGTTTGCCGAAGGCTTGTTGTCTCTCGATTTCGACTTGCTCGACGATGTCGGCGAAGCCGAGCCCGCGCCCACGTCCGTCGAGCGCACCCTGCCGCTGGACAACACGCTGAGCCAACGCGTGCCCGGCCTGCCCAGCGCGGCCGATCTCGACCTTGATGCGCTGACCATCTTCGCCGCGCCGCCCGTGCCGCCGTCGTCCGAAATCAGCTTCGACCTCGACCTGAACACGCTGGATGCGCCCGACGCGCCCGCCGATGACATGCAGGCCACTGCGCCGCTGCCCTACGGCAGCCACAGCAACAGCCTGTTGAACCTGCCGCTGGACCCGGTGCCCTTCGCCAGCCCCGCGCCGCCGCCGGCAGCACACGCCGATGCAAGCGCGAACGCAAACGTCATCCCAGAAGCCGAAGCACTGGAAATCGACTTTGACGAGCTGGGCGACATCTTCGGCACGGCCCCCGAGCCCGAAGCCGAGCCGATGGTCGAGGCTGTCGCTGGGCGCGCTGTGGTGGCTGCGACTGAAGCGGTGGTCGAGCCGCTCCCGGAATCGGTCATCGATCAGGACGGCGACGAACAAGTCAAGGTCATCGGGCCGCTGCGCATCAGCATCCCGCTGTTCAACATCTACCTCAACGAAGCCGACGAGGTGTCGCGCCGCCTGGGCACCGAGCTGGCCGAGTGGTCGCTGGAATGGGAACGCCACGCGGTGCCCGAAACCACCTCGGCGCTGGCCCATCAACTGGCCGGCAATTCGGCCACCGTGGGCTACCTGGAACTGTCGGCGCTGGCCCGCGCGCTGGAACACGCGCTGCTGCGTTCGCACGCCCAGGGCCGGGGCCGCCCCGGCGAAGCAGCGCTGTTCAACGACGCGGCCGACGACATCCGCCGTTTGCTGCACCAGTTCGCGGCCGGCTTCCTGCGCAGTGTCGCGCCGGCGTTGATGGACCGCCTGGCGGCCCACGAACGCCTGCCGATGACGGAAGCGCCTGAAGCCGCCGAAACGCCGCAGGCGGAGTCGGAGCTGGCGGTGGTCGATGCCATCGACACCGAGCTGTTCCCGATCTTCGAAGAAGAAGCCGAAGAGCTGTTGCCGCAACTGCAGTCGCGGCTGAGCGACTGGCTGGATCAGCCCGACCGGCCCGATGCCGCGATGGCCTGCATGCGCACGCTGCACACGCTGAAGGGCGGCGCCCGGCTGTCCGGCGCCATGCGCCTCGGCGAGATGGCGCACTGCCTGGAAACCGCCATCGAAACGCTGGCTGCGCGCGGTCACGCGCAGTCCAGCGACGTGGCGCCGCTGCTGGCCCAGGCCGACGCGATGAGCGCTGTCTTCGACGCCATGCGCAAGCTGGAGCCGCCTGCGGCGACTGTGGTTGCGCCGGTGGCAGAACCTCGAGTGCCGGCAGTGCTGGAGTCGGTCGCCGAGGCGCTTGAAGCGCCCGTCGCCGCGCCTGTGCCCGATGCCGAGCGGCCCGTGACGGCGGTGGTTCACGCGGTGGTCGAGGACGTTCGTGAACCCGTGGTCGAGCCCGTGGTCGAGCCTGCGCCGGAACCGGTTGCCGCGTCCGTCGCTGAATCCCCCATCGCCCCGATCGCCCCGATCGCCCCGGCCGAAGCGCTGCAACCCGCGCCGCTCGTCGTCGCGCCGCTGGCCATCGACTGGCAGCGTTTCGCCAATGGCGGCGCGCCAGACTTGGCGGGTGCCGAACGCGCCACGACCCTATCGAGCGCTGTGGTGCGCGTGCGTGCCGGCTTGCTCGACCGCCTGGTCAACCAGGCCGGCGAGGTCAGCATCACGCGGGCCCGCATCGATACCGACGTCAAGCAAATGCAGTCTTCGCTGGGCGACCTGACTGACAGCCTGGAGCGCATGCGCCGCCAGTTGCGAGACATCGAACTGCAAGCCGAAACGCAGATCACCACGCGCATCGAGGCGGCCAAGGCGGCGGCCCAGGATTTCGACCCGCTGGAGATGGACCGCTTCACGCGCTTTCAGGAATTGACGCGCTTCATGGCCGAGTCGGTCAACGACGTGGCCACCTTGCAGCGCAGCCTGCAGCGCACGCTGCAGTCCACTGAAGACGAACTGGCGGCCCAGGCGCGGCTGACGCGCGAACTGCAGGACGACCTGCTGCGCACGCGGATGATCGAGTTCGACAGCATCGCCGAGCGCCTGTCGCGCACCGTGCGCCAGGCCGCGAAAGAGACGGCCAAGCAGGTCAAGGTGGACATCGTCGGCGGGGCCATCGAAATCGACCGGGGCGTGCTCGAGCGCATGGTCGGCTCCTTCGAACACCTGCTGCGTAACAGCGTGGCCCACGGTGTGGAAACGCCGGCCGTGCGCTCAAAGGCGAACAAGGACGCGACGGGCGTCATCACCATCACCGTGGCCCAGGCGGGCAATGAAGTGGCGGTTGAGTTTGCCGACGACGGCGCCGGCTTGGACCTGGCCCGCATCCGTCAGCGCGGCATCGAGCGCAAGCTGATCGACGCCGACGCGCAGCCCACGGAAAGCGAACTGGCCGGCCTGATCTTCGCCCCCGGTTTCAGCACTGCTGAGACTGTCACCGAACTGGCCGGCCGGGGTGTCGGTCTTGACGTGGTGCGGGCCGAGGTCAACGCCATGGGCGGGCGCATCGAAACCGCAAGCCTGCCGGGGCAGGGCACGCGCTTCAAGCTGCTGCTGCCGCTGACCACCGCAGTCACCCAGGTGGTGATGCTGCGCTGCGGCGACCTGCAGGTGGCGGTGCCCTCGCAACTGGTCGAGCTGGTGCGCCGCGCGCCCCGCGCCGAGGTCGAGCGCAGCTACGACAGTGGCAGCCTCGACTATGGCGGCCAGGCGCTGCCCTTCTACTGGCTACCCACGCTGCTGCGCACCGGCACGCGCGGTGAGGTCACGGGCAACGACCGCAGTCAAACCGTGGTCATCGTGCGCAGTGCGGCGCAGCGCGTGGCGGTGCACGTCGATGAAGTCCTGGGCAACCAGGAAGTGGTGGTCAAGAACGTCGGCCCTCAGCTGGCGCGGCTGCCGGGCCTGGCTGGCTTGACGCTGCTGCCTTCGGGCGCGGTGGCGTTGATCTACAACCCGGTGGCGCTGGCCAGCTTGTACGGCGAAGAAGCCCGTGCGCGGCAGTTGCAGCAGGTCGCCCCTGAGGCCGCTGCGGCGCTGGCGACTGCGGCCGAGCAACAACTGACACGCCTGCCGATGGTGTTGGTGGTCGACGATTCACTGACCGTGCGCCGCGTGACCCAGCGCCTGCTGGTGCGCGAGGGCTACCGCGTCGTGCTGGCCAAGGATGGCCTGGACGCGCTGGAACGGCTGGCCGAAGAGCGGCCTTGTGTGCTGCTGTCGGACATCGAAATGCCGCGCATGGACGGCTTCGACCTGGTGCGCAATGTGCGCGCCGACGCCAAGCTGGCCGGCCTGCCGGTGGTGATGATCACCTCGCGCATCGCGCAGAAACACCGCGACTACGCAGCCGAACTGGGCGTGCAGCACTACCTGGGCAAGCCCTTTTCGGAAGAGGAACTGCTGTCGCTGGTGGCACGTTACGCCCGGGTTGCGGTGCCGATCTGAGCGGCCGCGTCATGCTCGGTAACCCTTGCGGGGTCGGGTGTAAAACAAACGTTTGATTCGCGCCCTAGACTCGGCGGATGCATCGAATTCGCGCTCTGACTTCCGCTGCTGTGCCGGCGAACGTCACGGCAGCACCCGCAGCACCCGCTGCCACCGATGACGCCTGCGCCCGCTTGCTGCATGCCGGCTTGCGCTTGTTCGCGCAGCAGGGCTACAGCAAGACATCCACGCGTGAACTGGCCGAAGCAGCGCGCGTCAATGTCGCGGCCATCAGCTATTACTTCGGCGACAAGGCCGGGCTTTACCGCGCGGTGTTCTTCGAACCGATGGTGGGGCCGGAAGAAGAGATTGCTCGCCTGACGGTGCCCGGCCAGCGGCTTTTGAAGTCGATGTGCAGCTTCTTCGAGACCTTCCTGGCGCCGCTGCGCCACGGCGATACCGCGCGCCTGGTGATGAAGCTGCGTTTCCGCGAGATGCTGGAGCCCACAGGTTTGTGGGACGAGGAAATCGCGCGCGGCATCAAGCCCCTGCACGACGCCATGGTCGCCTTGCTGGCGCGCCACCTGGGCTTGAAGCAGGCCGACCTGGAACTGCACCGCCTGGTCATCAGCCTGGCCGGTCTGGGCGTGCACGTGCACGTGGGGCGTGACATCGCCGACCAATTGGCGCCCGGCCTGAACAGTCAACCCGACAGCGTGGACGTGTGGGTGGAACGGTTGTCGGCATATGCCATGGCGATGGTGCAGGCTGAGGCCAAGCGGCGCGGCATTTGCCTGAAAGGAAAACTGCTTTGACGCTTCACGCTTCGCGCCCCTTGGATATGCCCTTGGACATGCGCTTGAACATGCCCGTGCAGACAGCCCGTACAGCCTCCACAGCGCGCACCGCTCTGACGCTGCTGGTCCTGGCGGCCTTGCTCAGCGCCTGCGCCAGCGGCCCGTCCATGCGATCCGGCAGCGACAACGCAGACGCCGTGCGCCCTGCCGTGCCGGCCCGCTGGCAGGCACCGCAGGTGCAGGGTGGCCCGGCGTTCCCCGTGGGCGATCGCACCTGGGACGGCTTCGGTGACTTGCTGCCCGAACTGATCGCGGCGGCGCAAACCGCCAGCCCCAGTGTGTCGAGCGCCGCCGCGCGCATCGCCCAGGCTCGCGCCACGCGCGCGGCGGCCCGCGCGGCGCTGTTGCCCAGTCTGGACTTGCAGGCCCAGGCGCTGCAAACCCGCATCACGCCACGCGGCGGGCCCACCAACAGCGTGCAACTGGGGTTGCAGTCGGGCTGGGAGATCGACCTTTTCGGTGGTGCCGCCGCCGGTCGCGACGCGGCCGACGCGCGCTTGCAGGGCGCCCAAGCCGGCTGGCACGACGCCCGTCTGGCGGTGGCCGCCGAAGTGGCCAGCAGCTACGTCGCTCTGCGTGCCTGCGAGTTGCAAGCCGGCTTGCGCGCGCAGGATGCGCAGTCGCGCGGCGAGACCGCCCGCCTCACCGAACTCAGCGCCAACGCCGGCTTCACGCCGCCGGCCGACGCCGCGCTGGCCCGCGCAGGCGCGGCCCAGTCGCGTAACCAACTGGTCAGCCAGCGTGCGGCCTGCGACACGCTGGTGAAGTCGCTGGTCGAGCTGACCGACATCACTGAGCCCGAACTGCGGCTGCGCCTGAACACGGCGGTCGCGTCGCTGTCTGTGCCCCCGACGTTCACGCTGGACCAGAGCCTGCCCGCCAGCCTGCTGACGCGCCGGCCCGACCTGGCACAGGCTGAACGTGCCGTGGTGGCCGCGGCCGGTGACCGCGCGCAGACTGCCGCGCGCGAGCTGCCCAGCGTCAGCCTGAGCGGCTCGCTGGCCTACGGTGCGGGCCGGGCCAGCGGCATCACCGCCAGCGGCGCGGTCTGGAGCTTCGGCCCGCTGTTGGTGGACTTTCCGCTGTTCGACGCCGGCCGGCGCGCCGCCAACACCGTGGCGACGCGGGCAGCCTATGACGACGCAGTGCTGCAGTACCGCGGCCTGGCGCGGCGCGCGGTGCGCGAGGTTGAGGCCGCGCTGGTGGCCCTGGAATCGGCCACGCAAAGGCAGACCGACGCCACCAGCGCTGCGCGCGACTTCGCGACCTCGGTGCAGGCCACCGGCGCGCGGCAGAAAAGCGGGCTGGCCAGCCTGTTCGAACTGGAGTCCGCGCGACGCGACGCCGTCACCGCCCAAAGCGCGCTGATCGACCTGCAGCGCGAACGCGCCGCCGCCTGGATCAGCCTGGTCCGCGCTTTGGGCGGCGGCTGGGATGCCACCACGCTGACCGCCACCGCACAACCTTGAACCGAACGCCGAACACCGTAGCGACCACCATGACCCAGCACAAGCTCAAGTCACCGACCCGGTTTGCCCATACCGCGCGGATCGCACCACTCGCGCTGCTGCGCGCCACAGGCGTCCGCCTGAACTGGATGGCAGCAGCCGTCTTGTTGGTCGGGGGCATCGCCGCCACCTGGCTGGTGCGCGCTGCCGATGGCAAGCCGGCCGCAGAAAGCAAGACCGCCAGCAAGCCTTCGTTGACCGTCACGCTGACCCAGGCCCAGCGCGCCGATCTGGCCGTGACGGTAGCCGCCAACGGCAACGTGGCGGCCTGGCAGGAAGCCATCGTCGGTGCCGAGAGCAACGGTAGTCGGCTGGCCGAGGTGCGCGTCAACGTCGGTGATGTCGTGAAGCGCGGCCAGGTGCTGGCCACCTTCACGGCCGACCTGGCCAACGCCGAGCTGGCGCAGAGCAAGGCCAGCGTGGCCGAAGCCGAAGCCAATGCCGCCGACGCGGCCGCCAACGCCGCGCGCGCCCGTGAACTGCAAACCACGGGCGCGCTGTCGGCGCAGCAGATCAACCAGTACCTGACCGCCGAACGCACCGCGCAGGCCCGCCTGGACGCGCTGCGAGCCAGTGCCCGCGTGCAGCAGTTGCGCCTGGCGCAGACCCAGGTGGTGGCGCCCGACGCCGGCGTGATCTCGTCGCGCAGCGCGACGGTGGGCGCGGTGGTGCCGGCCGGGCAAGAGCTGTTTCGCCTGATCCGTCAAAGCCGCCTGGAATGGCGCGCTGAAGTCGCGGCCAACGAACTGGGTCAGATCCAGCCCGGCATGGCGGTGCGGGTGACCACGGCCGGCGGTAAAACGGTGGCCGGCAAGGTGCGCATGGTGGCGCCGACGGTGGACGCGGCCACGCGCAACGGCATCGTCTATGTCGATCTGCCGGCGGCTGTGCAAGGCGGCGCCCGGGCTGGCATGTTCGCCCGCGGCGAATTCGACATCGCCCGCAGCAGTGCGATGACCCTGCCGCAAACAGCCGTGCTGCTGCGCGACGGCTTCAGCTACGTGTTCAAGCTGGTTGCCGACAACAAGGTGCAGCAGGTGCAGGTCGGCGTGGGGCGCCGTGTTGGCGACCGCATCGAGATCAACCAAGGCCTGGCATCCGGCGCCCGCGTGGTGGCTGTCGGTGCCGGTTTCCTGGGCGACGGCGACACCGTGCGGTTGGTCGATGCCCCCGTGCTGCCCTCCACCCCTGCCTCCGCCCCCACCGTGCCGGCGAAGACCGCCGCGGCCCAGTGAAAGGAGCCCCGACATGAACGTTTCAGCCTGGAGCATCCGCAACCCGATACCGGCGGTAATGCTGTTCGTGCTGCTCACCGCCATCGGCCTGCTTGGCTTCAAGCAGATGAAGGTGCAGCAGTTCCCCGACATCGACCTGCCCACCATCACCATCAGCGCCAGCCTGCCCGGCGCGGCGCCGGCGCAGCTGGAAACCGAGGTTGCGCGCAAGATCGAAAACGCCGTGGCCGCGCTGCAGGGCGTGAAAAACATCTACACCAAGGTGCAGGACGGCGTGGCTTTGGTGACGGTGGAATTCCGCCTGGAAAAGCCCACCCAGGAAGCGCTGGACGACACCCGCGCGGCGGTGCAGCGCGTGCGCGCCGACCTGCCCGGCGAACTTCGCGACCCGGTCATTTCGAAGGTGGACCTGGCTGGCGCGCCCATCCTGACCTACACCGTGGCGTCCAGCAAGATGGACGACGTGGCCTTGAGCTGGTTCGTCGACAACGACGTCAGCAAGACCATCCTCAGCGTGCGCGGCGTGGGCAGCGTGGCGCGGGTGGGCGGTGTGTCGCGCGAGGTGCGCGTGGAACTGGACCCGGCGCGCCTGCTGGCCCTGAACGCCACCGCCGCCGACATCTCGCGCCAGTTGCGCGCGGTGCAGCAAGACGCGTCCGGCGGGCGCTCGGACGTGGGCGGCATCGAGCAGTCGGTGCGCACCATCGCCACCGTGAAAAGCGCGGCCGAACTGGCGCAACTGGAGATTGCACTTAGCGACGGCCGGCGCATCCGCCTGGACCAGGTCGCCACCGTCAGCGACACCGTGGCCGAGCAGCGCAGCGGGGCGCTGTTGAACGGCAAGCCGGTGGTGGGTTTCGAGGTCGTGCGCTCACGCGGGGCCAGCGAAACGGCGGTGGCCGAGGGCGTGCGTGCCGCGTTGGACAAGCTGCGCGCGCAGCATGCCGACGTGGACGTCACCGAGGCTTTCAACTTCGTCGACCCGACGGTCGAGAACTACCACGGGAGCATGTATTTGCTGATCGAAGGCGCGGCGCTGGCCGTGCTGGTGGTCTTCCTGTTCCTGCGTGACTGGCGCGCCACGCTGGTCGCTGCCACCGCGCTGCCGCTGTCCATCATTCCCACTTTTGGCGCGATGTACTACCTGTTCGGCTTCTCGCTGAACACCGTGACGCTGCTGTCGCTGTCGCTGGTGGTGGGCATCCTGGTGGACGACGCCATCGTCGAGATCGAAAACATCATGCGCCACCTGCGCATGGGCAAGACGCCGTTTGACGCCGCGATGGAAGCGGCCGACGAAATCGGGCTGGCCGTCATTGCCACCACCTTCACGCTGATCGCTGTGTTCCTGCCCACCGCCTTCATGGCCGGCGTGCCGGGCAAGTTCTTCGTGCAGTTCGGTTGGACGGCGGCCATCGCGGTCTTCTTCAGCCTGGTTGTCGCGCGCGTGCTGACGCCGATGATGGCGGCCTACATCCTCAAACCGCCCAAGCGCGAACACCGTGATGCGGCCTGGATGACGCGCTACCTGGGCTGGGCCGGTTGGTGCCTGAAACACCGCGTGCTGACGGTGGCCGCGACGGCCGTGTTCTTTGTCGGCAGCTTCATGCTGGTGCCTTATTTGGCCACTGGTTTCCTGCCGCCCGATGACCTGAGCCAGACCCAGGTGACGGTGACCTTGCCGCCCGGCAGCACCTACAGTCAGACGCTGGCCGCCGCCGAGCAGGCGCGCGTGCTGGTTCAAAAGAACGAAGACGTGAAGATGGTCTACACGGCCATCGGCGGTGGTGCCACGGGCGGCAACACCTTCGACCCGGGCAGTGGCCTGGCCGACGTGCGCAAGGCCACGCTGACCATCAACATGACGCCGCGCGGCGAGCGCCACGGCATCACCAAGCAGCAGGTCGAAGGTCAGCTGCGCGAACTGCTGACGGTGCTGCCGGGCGCCCGCGTCAACGTCGGTTTCGGCCAAAGCAGCGAGAAATACGTGCTGGTGCTGGCCGGTGAAGACGGCGCGGCGCTGGCCGCCCACGCGGCGGTGGT
>JBBQAI010000185.1:0-5301 GCA_038316205.1 Burkholderiales bacterium | reverse complement strand
CACCAGCAGGCTCTTTTCCAGCAGGATGATGTCGGCAGCTTCCTTCGCAATGTCCACCGCGCTGTCCACACTGATGCCGATGTCGGCCGCGCGCAGGGCCGGCGCGTCGTTGATGCCATCGCCCATGAAACCCACCACGTGGCCGCTGGCCCGCAGCGCGCGCACGATGCGCTCCTTGTGCAGCGGCGTCAGCTTGGCGAAGATGTTGTGCGCCTGCGCCGCCGCCTTCAAGTCCTTGTCGCTCAGCGCTTCGACTTGCGAGCCCAGCATCACCGCGTCACCGGCTCGCCTGGGCAGGCCCACCTGGTGGCAGACCTGCGCCGTCACGAGGTCGTTGTCACCGGTCAGCACCTTGACCGTGATGCCATGCGCCGCGAGCTTTTTCAGTGCGGGTGCGGCCGACTCTTTCGGCGGGTCCAGAAAGGCGATGTAGCCGATCAGCGTGAGGCCGCTTTCGTCGGCCACCGAGTAGCTGCCTTGGCTGGGCGGCAGCGTCTTGACGGCCACGGCCACCACGCGCAGGCCTGCGGCGTTGAGCGCTGCCGTCACGGCTTTGGTGCGCGCCAGCAGCGCCGCATCGAGCGGCAGCGTTGGCATCGCACGTTCGCCGTCCAGGCTGGCGTCGGTCGCGTCCTGGGTGCGCACCTGGGTGCAGATCGCCAGCACCTCTTCCACCGCGCCCTTGCAGATGAGTTCGTGGTGCTGATCCTGGCCATCCAGCAGCGTAGCCACGACCACGGACATGCGCCGACGTTCGAAGTCAAAGGGAATTTCATCGACCTTGCGGTAAGCCTCTTTCAGCTTCAATTCGGCGGCCAGTTCAACGTGGTCCAGCACCGCACGGTCGAGCAGGTTCTTCAGCCCGGTCTGGTAGTGGCTGTTGAGGAAAGCGAAGTTCAGCACCTCGTCGGTGTCCTGGCCGTAGGCGTCGGCATGGCGCGCCAGCGCGATCTTGTCTTGCGTCAGGGTGCCGGTCTTGTCGGTGCACAGGATGTCCATCGCGCCGAAGTTCTGGATCGCATCCAGCCGCTTGACCACCACCTTCTTGCGCGACAGCAGAACCGCCCCCTTGGCCAGCGTGCTGGTGACGATCATCGGCAACATCTCGGGCGTCAGCCCCACGGCCACCGACAGTGCGAACAGAAAGGCCTGCAGCCAGTCGCCCTTGGTGTAGCCGTTCACGAAGAAGACGATGGGCACCATCACTGCCGCAAAGCGGATCAGCAGCCAGCTGACGCTGTTGACACCGGCCTGGAAGGCGTTGGGCGTGGTCTCGGTGGCCGTGGCATGCGCTGCCAGCGTGCCGAAGTAGCTGCGTCCACCCGTGACCACCACCAGCGCGGTGGCCGTGCCCGAGACGACGTTGGTGCCCATGAACGCCAGGTTGCGCTGATCGAGCGGGCCGCTCGACTTCTCAGGTAGGGCACCGACCTCGGTCGCCTGCACGAACTTCTCGACAGGCATGGACTCGCCGGTCATCGCCGACTGTGCGATGAACAGGTCGCGCGCGGTCAGCACCCGGCAATCGGCGGGGATCATGTCGCCGGCAGACAGAGCCACGATGTCACCGGCTACGAGGTCGCGTTGCGCGATCTCTTGCGGCTTGGCAGGTGCCAGGCCTGCGGGCGCGGTTCCGGCGGTGCGCCGTATCACGCTGGCGGTGTTGCTGACCATCGCGCGCAAGCTTTCGGCAGCGCGGTGCGAGCGGCCTTCCTGGACGAAGCGAATGACGGTGCTCAGCGACACCATCACCGAAATCACCACCGTGGCCTTGGCGTCGCCACTCAGGAAAGACAACAAGGCCAGTGCCGTCAGCAGCACATTGAAGGGGTTCAGGTAACACCGCCACAGGTGCAGCCAGGCCGGCAGTGGTGGCTCGTGCTGGATGTCGTTGGGGCCGTCGCGCAGCAGGCGCCGCGCAGCCTCGGCGGCGTCCAGCCCGTCGGCCTGGGTCTTCAGCAGCGCCAGCGCAACGGCAGGCTCACCGGCGGCTGCGGCCAGCAAGTCCGGACCCAGGGCCTGCGTCGCCACCGCGCCGGGCAAGGGACGGCGCTCGAAGTGGCGCTGCACACGGCGCCGGCGCAGGAAGGCGCTGAAGCCCTGGGTGAGAAGTTGGTGCATCAGCTATCGGTGCGTTGTTGGACAACAAGGCCGCGTTTCGAATGATCCACCTTATGCAGCGGCAGCGTTCAACGCTGTGCGGCAACGCACTTAGGCCAGCGCGGCCGCAGCCAGAAAGGCGCGCGGTGGGTACGGCTGCGCACAGACCGACTCGGCAGCCAAACAGATGCTCGACCACGTTGGTTCAAAGGGACAGCACATGGACATCAAGACTCACCGCGCGCGCATCACCGGCCCGGTTTCCTACCGGTCAGGCAGCGGACGCAAGCAGAACATCCCGATCGGGCCGTGTCTGGTCGAGGGCGTCGGAGGGCGGGCGATCGACATCATCTGGGGCACGCGCGGCCAGAGTTCCGTGGCACTGCCCGTCGAAGAAATCGAGGCAGCCCAGGAGCAAGGCAACCTGGTTCTGTTGGACTAGGGCCTGCGACCACACCCCATGGCCGGGCGGCCGGACCGTGCCGGTCAGCGGGCCGGCGTCAGATGCAGCCAGATCTCGTTGCGACGCATGAACCAGGGCGTGAACGGCGCGTTGTAACGCGCGTACACGGGCTCGCCGGTCCACGTCATGTTGGCGGCGCGCAAGGCCGCCTGCAAGCGAGTCAGATGTTCGTTGTCATTCGACGCTGACCAGAAGCCCGAATAACGGATCACGGCCACCTGTGCGGGAACCACCTCGCGCAGTTGCACGCGAGCATCCAGCGGTTCAGGTGCACCGGCCGCAGTCACGCCCTTGGGCAGCACGAACTGCACCACGAAGCCGCCGGGAGCCGCAGCCTGCGTGACCGGCGCTGTCATCTCCAACTTCACAGGGGTAGCCACCTGTGTCACCGGCGCCGTCATCGCGAACTTTCGTTCGCCCTTGTTCTTGCCGAAGATGTAGCCCGCCAGGATCGGGAACGCCTGGCTGCCCGCTTCGTTCGCCGGGCCGGCGACCGTGACCTCCGCAACGGCGTAGGCGGCGTATTGGCGCACCTCTGCGTCGTCGAGTTGGCGCGTGACACGGTACTCCGGCTCTTCAGTGGCGTGACTGGACATGGCGAAGGTGCTCAGGGCAAGGCCCAACAGAATGGCGGCGCCGAAGGCGACGGCGGGCATGCGGGGATAGGCTAGGAGGTGGGCGTTCATCGGGTCAGCTTCTCTTTGGCGATACAACTTGGTTTGCGCCTGTTGCGCAGGCCAGCGATGATGAACCATTGCGCCAGCATCGCCCATCCTCGTCGGTCTGGTGCCGCACAGAGCGGTCGATTTCACTGCCTGAAGATAGAAGGACGACTCGCTTCCAAGCCGTTGCTTTCGTCGATCATCAATCCGCTCAGGTGCTGCAGTTCGGCTCCGCGCCGGTAATGGAACGCAAGGTGCATCAGCAGCTAAAATTCACGCGCCAAAACGGCAGTGTCGTGCGCACCGAACATGAATTCTTTGGCCATCTCTGCGATGCACTCCATGGCATTGCCGAGGTGATGGTCGTCGGGGGGCATGTCGGGCTGGCTGACTTCCGGCACTACGTGGGCAAGCACCGCCCGCAGACTGAGGAACACATCGTCGCCTACGAAGTGATGGACCCTCCGACCTAGAACCAACTCGTCGCGCTGGCACGCCAGTACTTCGCCAAATTCGACCAGACAGTCGGGACGCCAGGGTCGAAGTGAGCGCCTGACGTTCCGTTAAGGTTGTCAGCCCAAAGCGCCTTCTTTCGACTCTTGAAACTCAGCGGGCCGCGCGACGGCCTCGCCCGCTGCGAAGTCCTGACGCAAATGGTCGAGCCTGGCCATCGCGCCCCTGAAGGCGTCGTTGCCCAGCAGCGGCGCTGACATGACCGTCGTGCCGGTTCCGGAAGTGGTCGGACGGTGGTGGGCGTGGTTGCCGAGTTCACGCAGGTCGGGAATCGAGCGCGCTTGCGACAATCTTCAGGTTTCGATGAGCACCTTGAGCGCGTGCGTTTCGGCCGCGTGTGCAAAGGTCTCATAGGCGTCGAGGATGTTGTCGAGCTTGAAGCGGTGCGTGATCAGCGGTTTCGGGTCCAGTTGGTGCGAGCACAGCGTTTTCAGCAGCATCGGCGTGCTGACGGTATCCACCAGCCGTGTGGTGATCGTGATGTTGCGGTCCCACAGGCTTTCAAGGTGCAGGTCCACCTTGACGCCGTGCACGCCGACGTTGGCGATGGTGCCGCCAGCGGCCACGATCTGCTGGCACAACTCGAAGGTGGCGGGCACGCCCACGGCTTCGATGGCGGTGTCCACACCGCGCTGCGCGGTCAACTTCATCACGGCCTCGGCTGCCTTGCCATCGCCGCTGTTGACGGTGGCCGTGGCGCCGAAGCGCTTGGCCACGGCCAGCCGGCCGTCGTCCAGGTCGATGGCGATGATCTCAGCCGGCGAATAGAACTTCGCGGTCAGCAGCGCGGCCAATCCGATGGGCCCGCACCCGACGATGGCCACGCTGCTGCCTGGCTGCACGCGGCCGTTGAGCACACCACACTCCATTGCCGTGGGCAAGATGTCGCTGAGCATGACCAGCGCCTCTTCATCGGCGCCAGGCGGGATGGCGTAAAGGCTCATGTCGGCGTGCGGAATGCGCACGTACTCGGCCTGTGTGCCGTCGATCGTGTTGCCCAGTATCCAGCCGCCCGTGGTGCAGTGCGAATACATCTGGCGGCGGCAGTTGACGCATTTGCCGCAGGCGCTGACGCAGGAGATCAGCACCGCGTCACCGGCTTTGAAGGCCGTGACGCCGGAGCCGACCGCATCGACGATGCCCACGCCTTCGTGGCCGAGGATACGGCCCGGGGTGCAGGTCGGCACGTCGCCCTTGAGGATGTGCAGGTCGGTGCCGCATATCGTGGTTCGCGTCACTTTGACGATGGCGTCGGTGGGTGCCGCCAGAGCCGGCTTGGGGCGATCCTGAAGGGCCTTTTGTTGCGGGCCGAGATAGACGAGAGCCTTCATGCCGCGCCCTGTCCCGCATCGGCGGCCAGCGCCGGATAGTCGGTGTAACCCTTCGCGCCCGGCACGTAGAAAGTGGCCATGTCGGGCGTGTTCTGCGGTGCGCCTTTGCGCATGCGCGCCACGAGGTCCGGGTTGGCCAGGAACGGCCGGCCGAAGGCGATCAGGTCGCCACGCTTCTCGAGCAGGGCCTGCTCGGCACTGGCATGGTCGAAGCCGCCGCTGAGAATGAACA
>JBBQAI010000214.1:0-3136 GCA_038316205.1 Burkholderiales bacterium | reverse complement strand
TGTTCATTGCGCTGGTGATGCTTTTGGCGCTGTGGCTGCTGCTGACACGCACGCGCATCGGCCTGGTCATCCAGAGCGCGCTGACCCACCCCGAGATGGTCGAAGCGCTGGGCCACAACGTGCCGCGTGTCTTCATGCTGGTCTTTGGCGCTGGCGCCGGCTTGGCAGGCTTGGCCGGCGTCATCGGCGGCAGCACCTTCGTCACCGAGCCTTCGATGGCGGCCACGGTGGGTTCGGTGATCTTCGTGGTCGTCGTGGTTGGCGGCATGGGCTCGCTGGCCGGTGCCTTCGTCGCTTCGCTGCTGATCGGCGTCTTGCAGACCTTCGCGGTGGCGCTGGACTATTCACTGGGCGGCCTGCTCGGCGGCCTGGGCGTGGGTCTCAGCCCTGCTGCGGCCACCCACACGCTGTTCAAGTTGACGCTGGCCCAGGTGGCTCCCATCCTGCCCTATCTGTTCCTGGTGCTGATGCTGATCTTCAGGCCCAAGGGCCTGATGGGCACCCGGGAAGGCTGATCGATGAACGCCACATCCACCGCCGCTGCCATGTCCACCGCCCAGCGCTACGGCGCCCTCGGCCCGCGCGACCTGATCGTCTGGGGCCTGGCCGTCTTGCTGATGCTCGGCGCGCCGCTGGTCTTCACCAGCAGCCTGTCCGTCACCATGCTGTCGCAGATGGGCATCGCCATCGTCGCCTGCCTGTCCTACAACATGCTGCTGGGGCAGGGCGGCATGCTCAGCTTTGGCCATGCGGTGTACTCGGGGCTGGGCAGCTTCGTCGCCATCCATGCGCTGACGGCTATGGGCGGCGGCAGTTTCCCCCTGCCGGTCAGCCTGATCCCGCTGGTGGGTGGTGTGGCCGGCCTGGGTTTCGCGGTGCTGCTGGGTTTCGTTACCACCAAGAAGGCCGGCACTACCTTCGCGATGATCACCTTGGGCATCGGTGAACTGGTGTTCGCGATGTCATTGATGGTCCCCGAGTTCTTTGGGGGCGAGGCCGGCGTCAATGCCAATCGCGTCGTCGGCAAGCCGGTGCTGGGCATCAGCTTCGGGCCACAGATCCAGGTCTACTACTTGTTGGCGCTGTACACGCTGGTCTGCACCGCCGGCATGTACGCCTTCACGCGCACACCGCTGGGCCGCATGCTGAACGCTGTGCGCGACAACCCCGAGCGCGTCGAATTCACCGGCTACAACACCCAGCGGGTGCGCTACTTCAGCTTCATCATCGCCGGCTTCTTTGCTGGCATCGCTGGCGGCATGTATGCGCTGAACTTCGAGATCGCTACCGCCGAAGTGGTGGGCGCGGGGCGCTCTGGCGCCTACTTGCTGTTCACGTTTCTGGGCGGCGCCACATTCTTCTTCGGGCCCATCATCGGCGCGGTGTTGATGGTCGTGGCCTTCGTGCTGCTCAGCGAATTCACCAAGGCCTGGCTGCTTTACCTGGGCGGCGTTTTCCTGGTGATGGTGATGTATGCGCCCGGCGGCATCGCCAGCCTGATCATGATGAATTTGCGCGTGGCCATGTTCGGCAAAATGCGTGGCTTGCTGGTGCCTTATGGGGCCTTGCTGGCGACCGGGCTGCCGGCCTTCTGCGGTTTGTCCGCGATGATCGAGATGGTCTACCACCTGCAACTCAACGAAGCCCTGGGGCCGGTGATGCGTTTCATGGGTGTGGACCTGAACGCACAGTCGCCGCTCAGCTGGCTGGGCGCTGCGGCGCTGGCGCTGGTGGGCGGCGCGGCCTTCCTGGTGGTGCGCAAACGCTTTGCGCACCGTTGGAGCGAAGTGCAGGGCGAGATCGAAGCGCTGATCCGCGCGAAGGAGGCCGCGCTGTGAGCACGCCCTCGAACACGGCGGTCCACGCACCGGCCCTCGAACTCAAGGACCTGCGCAAATCTTTCGGCAAGACCGAGATTATTCGCGGCGCCAACCTGGTCGTTCAACCGGGTGAACGCGTGGCGATCATCGGCCCCAATGGCGCCGGCAAGAGCACCTTGTTCAACCTGATCAGCGGCCGTTTCGGCGCCAGCAGCGGCGAGATTGTGCTGAACGGCAAGCGCATCGACGGCCTGGCGCCCTTCGAGATCAGCCGCATGGGCCTGGCACGCAGCTTCCAGGTCAGCAACCTCTTCAACCGCCTGTCGGTTTTCGAGAACCTGCGCTGCGCGGTGCTGTGGAGCCTGGGCTACAAATACGCCTTCTGGAAGTTCCTGGCCGGTGCGCGTGATGCGAATGAACGCGCTGAAGCAGTCATGGCCATGATCAAGCTCGACCGCCGCCGCGACGCACTGGCGATGAATCTGACCTACGCCGAACAGCGTGCGCTGGAGATCGGCATCACCATCGCCGGCGGTGCCAATGTGGTGCTGCTGGACGAGCCCACCGCTGGCATGAGCCGCAGCGAAACGGCGCGCTTCGTCAACCTGATCCGCGAGATCACCGTGGGCAAGACGCTGCTGACGGTGGAGCACGACATGGGCGTCGTGTTCGGACTGGCCGACAAGATTGCGGTGCTGGTTTATGGCGAAGTGATTGCCTTCGATACGCCCGAGAAGGTGCGTGCCAACGAGCGTGTGAAGGAGGCCTATCTGGGGTCTGTGCTGGCCGATGCGCAGGCTGCCGAGGCAGGACACTGAAAATGTTGAAACTGACCGACGTCCACGCCTACTACGGCAAGAGCCATGTGCTGCACGGGGTTGAATTCGAAGTGCGCCCTGGCGAGATCGTGGCACTGCTGGGCCGCAATGGCTCGGGCCGCAGCACCACCGTCAAGACCATCATGGGCCTGGTCCACGGTACCGGTTCGGTGAACTGGAAAAGCCAGAACGTGCTGGGCCGTTCGGCCTTCGAGATCGCCCACGCAGGCATCGGCTATGTGCCCGAGAACCGCGATATTTTCCCCACCCTGACGGTGCATCAGAATCTGATGCTGGGCGAGAAGCGCGGGGCGAAGAACCCGAGGTGGTCTTTCGATGACATGTACACCCTGTTCCCGCGCTTGAAGGAACGCCAGGCCCAGCGCGGTGGCACGTTGTCCGGCGGCGAGCAGCAGAGGCTGGCGATCGGCCGCGCGCTCATGAGCCCGCCGCGGCTGCTGCTGCTGGCCGAGCCGAGCCTCGGGCTGGCGCCGCTTG